>JAFDWT010000011.1 GCA_018268335.1 Armatimonadota bacterium
AAATCCGCAAAGGCTGACCTCGAGGCCGCCCAAGCCGGGCTCGACCAGGTTGTGCAGACCGTGAAATCCGACGTCGCGTCTGCCTATGCTGCGTTCATGTACGCCCAGGAGACGGTCAAGGTGGCCGCGAGCCAACTGGAGAACGCCAAGGAGTCGCTCCGCATCGCCGAGGGCAGGTTCAGGGTAGGTCTGGGCACGTTCCTGGAGGTCACCGACGCCGAGACCTCCCTGGTTTCCGCCCAACAGGCCGAGGTCACCGCAAAGACCAACCTCGTCGCCGCTTGGTACACCCTGCGACTCGCCACCGGCAGTTAGTAGCCGGGTGCCCCGACTTGGCCGCACCAGTCGGTTCTGGATTCATCGAATCGCCTGATGCAGCAAGTCGGGATCTGGCTCGGGCTTAGTCCGACAGCACCACCGTCACAACCCGGCCCTCGACACGCACTGTCCCTTTCAGCTTGTTTAGCGACACCCCCGGCAGACGGTAGACCTCTGCCGTGACCTCGCCGGTCTGGATGTCCTTGGGCTCAGCGTCCAGCGGCAACCGCATCTGCTTGGCTTTGCGGTCGTAGAGGGCCGGGGCGGCTTGCTTTTGGCCGAAGAGCGTCGTGCCTAGCCGTCCGCGCAGCGGGACGAGGCGGAAGAAGTTGCGGTCCTCGTCGATGCGCAGGATGCCAAACGGCGTGTAGGCGAAGACCGGCTTGGGGTCCTTGAGCTTGGAGAAGTCGATGACCAACTCCGCCGGAGCCTTCGCCA
The DNA here is from genome assembly GCA_018268335.1 of Armatimonadota bacterium. GTDB lineage: Bacteria > Armatimonadota > Fimbriimonadia > Fimbriimonadales > Fimbriimonadaceae > JAHBTB01. The sequence continues at coordinate 757 of JAFDWT010000011.1, forward strand.
GGCCGTCGAGCAGCGATTGGACGTACACCGCCCCGTCGGCGGCGAGCTTTTGCTTCGCCTGGACCAAGGCGTCGTAGCCGGAGCTGGTCTTCAGCTTGGCTTTGGCCGCTTCGAGGTCTGCCGCCGACAGATGGAGCGCCTCGGTAGCTAGCGACGTCAGGGTCACTCCCTTCTCGAAGATCCTGTCGTGCCACTTCGCGCCGAGCCGGTCGAGCAACGCGCCGACTGCCATGCCGGTGTAGTACAGCCGGAAGCGCACGGGCGACGAGCCGTAAGGATCGTTGTTCACGGGCCGCGAGCCGTCGGTATAGCCGACCATCTCGGCAATCTTGGCGTCGATCTCCTTCGACAAATCGTCATAGCCGTGGAACCCGGCGAGCCACCACATCGCCGCACCAGGCTTGTGACCGGGAAGCACTTGCAGCAGCTTGTATTCGACGTATTTGGCCAGGCCCTCATTGAACTCGTTGCCGTCCTCATAGTCGCGGTCGGCTTGGGTCAAAGCCGCGTGGCGGGTCATACGGGCCGCCAGCCACTTGGCGGCTTGAACACGGGCATCGGCATCGGTTTTGGCCCGGAGGGCCGCGGCCAAGCACTTGCCCTCTAGCGCATAGCCGACGTTGTTCTCGACGCTGAGCGTCGGATAGCGGAACAGGGCTTGTTCATTAGCCCCTTTGTCCGGCGCGCGGCGGTTCTGATAGACGTGGAACGCTTCGTGGGCGACCATTTGCATGTGGTCGTAGGGGTCGAAGGCGAGGTTGTCGGCAATGTTCTGGGGGTCGGCGTTCGGCGGGAGTGACTGGACGCGTTGGCGCAGGGTCGAACGGGTGTCGGCAACGACGAGCGTCTCCACCCCGCCCACCTCGGTCGAGGTGTTCTGGCCGTCTTGGTCGAACGTCGTCTTACCGTCCCGGACGAAGATCGGGCCGATCGACGACTTGAGAGCCCCCTTGTATGGCACGAACCCTTCCGGTGGCTTAGGGTGGTTGATGAGAACGTCTTGCTTGTCGGGGAAGTAAACGAGGACAGGCGTCGTCCGGGCGTCCCAACCCGGCCAGACCGGGTTCCTAGCCTGGCCAATGACCGACCAGACCTCGTCCGCGCTCGCGATCATGAGCGGGTCGACCTTGAGGGTCTGCTGCGCAGCTTGAGCGGCGGCTAGACAAACGATGAGGGAAGTGACCATATCGAATCGTAACTACTGGAGTTACGATTCGATATGTTACAATGTTTTTGTGAGGACGGGACGGCCCCTGTCGGTTTTGGAGCTGACGACCCTCGGGATCATTCTCAAAAGAGGGCCGTGCCTGGGCTACGTCGTCCTCCAGAACTTCGCCCATAGCCAGACTTCGGCCTACCGCAGCGGGGCGGGGACGGTCTACCCGCTCCTCAAGAGACTGACCGCCTCCGGCCACCTCCTCCTGGAAGAGAACCACTACACCCTGACCGACCTGGGCCGAAACGCCTTGCGCAAGTGGCTGGCCAGCCCGACCGAAGGACACGGCGTCGGCACCTTGCTGGACGAAGTCAGGTCACGGGTCTACTTCATGCGACTGCTGACGCCTCCCGAAGCGGTCGCATGCGCGGAGGGTTGCCTCGACAAACTGCGCAAGCTGGAAGTGGACTGCCGCAGAAAAGTCGAGGACTACGCCGCCGACGGAGACCCATTCAGCGAGTTAGCCATGCTCGGCGCGCTGCGCGAGACCGAGGCGCGGATTAAGTGGATGGAGGAGATGGTCGACCGGTTCCGCTCTGGCCAGCCTTGGCAGGCTGGCTCCTGAACCCGATGGAAAAGCGGCTTATTCCCCGGCTTTCTTGTAGACCTGCTTGCCTTTCGTTCCTTTGCGGCTGAGTTCCAAGGTTTTGTCGCCCTCGACAAGGGCATATTCATATTCAATGGTGAAATCCAGCCCGTCCGGCCCTTTGCGCCGCATAGCCAACTTGCCGGCGGTCACCGCCCAAGTGCCGGTGACGTCAGACGTCATCTTGTCGCCGCGAAAGCTGGCTTCGGCGACAATGTGAGTCGACCCGTCGGCTTTCAGCTCGATGGCGGACTTTGCGCCCTCTTTGGTCTCCCACTTGCCGACAAGTTTCGCTGGCTGCTCGCCACTCAAGGGCGGAGAGGCGACGGGTTTGTCGTCGCTCTCCGCCTTGCAGGCCGTCAGAGTCATAGTCGCCATCAACGAGATGGCGACCACCAGGCTACTTGCCTTCAGCTTTCTTTCGTGCATCCGCCATTTCCTGCATGCGCTTGGCTTGGGCGTCGCCCGCCTTGGCCGCGTTCTCGGCATTTTGACGTGCCGCCGGGGGCATCTCGTTGAGCTGTTCCTGGGTCAAGGGCTTTTCCGCGGGCGGCGGGGTGCCCTTGTCTTCACCGGCGCACCCGGCCAGGAGGCCGGATGCGACGGTGATCACTGCGATCGTGAGCGTCGTGAGCTTCATCACTTCAGATAGGGCTCGCACGGTTGGCCGGGGCCGACGATCCAATCGTAGTTGGCGTCCGACGAAGCCGACGGCCGCTCGGAGAAGCCCGGTGTGTACACGTACTTGCACCAGTTGAAGGCGCCCTTCTTGATGTTCTTGGCGTGGCCGTCGACCCAGCCGACGTTGGCGCTCTCCGTGTAGCGGTAGCGCGGCATGGCGCAGGACGGGTTGGTCGGGCCGCCCCAGGAGCACGGCGCGGTGTCGTTGTCCCACTTGGCACCGGAGGTCGGGCCGCCGAAGACGGGCGGCCACTGCGCTCCGCCCCACCACCACCAGGCGACTTCCATGCCCAGGGCGGCAGAGCCCCAGTCCGGGTTGATGCCGGTCGTGGTGATCAGATAGGTCTCTGCGATCTTGTCGATGCTGCTCTGGCCGCGCGAGGAGATGACGTACTGGTCGCCGAACTCCCAGTCGAACTGGTTCGGCATCAGGCCGCGGTGGACGCCGTATCCGTACCGGCCGTTACTCGGCTCGGAGGGACTCTTCCAAATGCCCTCCATGGCGAGCGGCTGGTTGTTCACCCAGCTGACGTTGGGCGTGCCGCTCTTGATGTAGGGAGCGGAGGCTTCGCGCCAGGTGAACGCGGCCCACGACGGCCTCTCGGGCACGATGTAGTCGTTCCTGGGGAACAGGTCGTCGTAGTCGTTCGAATACATCATGATGCCGAGGTTGATCTGCTTGATGTTCGACAAGTCTTGGGTTTTCTTGGCCGCGACTTTGGCTTGGGCAAAGACGGGGAAGAGGATCGCGGCCAGGATGGCAATGATCGCGATGACGACCAGGAGTTCGATGAGCGTAAAGGCCCGAATTGAAGAAGTTGGTTTCATGGTGGCTACTTGCATTGGAGTCAGGGCGGGACGGCGCCGTCCCAGCGTCAAGGCGAGTCTCATACGGGGGCACCCCCGTTGCGGTCGGGTCGCTGGCCCAGTTCCAGACCTTGGCTGAGCAGGTCGAGGCTGACGGCTGGCGACATCACGGGTCGATAGCGGACCACCGGCTGGTGAGGCTGGTGGCTGACGAGGGCGTCGAGCAGTCCCGGGCAGCACACCTTGGCCAGCCGGTCCATTTCGATCCCCTGGAAGGCCATGGCATGGCCGAACATCAGGCTGAAGAAGAACGAAGAAATACCCGCCGCCCCAGCTTGGCCCTCATCAAAGCCAATGAATGTGGAACGGCGGGCCAAGCTCGTCTCGAGGGCTTGCCAAGCGTAGTTGCCCGCGCCGATCACAAAGCCCGTGGGCTCTTGGCCGGCCGGCAGGCTCAGCATCCTCTCGATGGCTTCTTCATTGCCGAGAAGCTCGTCTTCGCATTCACATAAAAAGCGTGGGTCGGGCTCGCAGCCGAAGCGGCGGATGTGGGCTCCGACATAACCGTTTCGCAGAGCGCGGGCGAAGGCGTCCTCGTGAGGGAAGCCTAGATAGGCGATTCGCTCGTGGCCCAGGCTGACGACGTGGTCGAACGCCGTCTCCATCATCCACTCGTGGTCAAAGTCGACCTGGAGCCAGTCCGGATGTTTGGTCTCGTGTCGGCCCTTGACGACAAAAGGCAAGTGCAATGACTGGAGGAGTTCGGCCTGCTCTTCGGTGTCTTGCTCGCGCCCCCAGAGAACTACGGCGTCGCTGGCGTGCGAACTGGCGATCGACCGCAGGTGGGCGAGGATTTCGTCCTGGGTGCTGAAGTTGGCGACGACCAGGTTGCAGCCCCTGGCTTGCACTTCTTCGCTCAAGACGTCGACCAAGCCGGTGTAGGCGAGGCGGTAGTGGATGTCAGGCAGGCGGCGGTAGACGAGCGAGACGGTGCTGGTCTTGCCGGCGCTCAGGGCCCTGGCCGATGAGGACGGTTGGTAGTTCAGGTCTTTGGCTGCCTGGAAGATGCGGCTTCTGGTCTCGTCCGACGCCCAGACGCCCGGACGACCATTGAGCACTCGCGAGACTAGGGCTGGCGAGAGCTTCAACTGTTCGGCCACATCTTTGAGGCGCGTGCGCATGGTGGTATCCATATAAACCGCTTTACATCAAGCGGTTTATATGACTATATCACAGGTCGCTGGGAATGCAAGAGACTTTGTTGAATATTCTCTGGCGAGGTCAGCGCCGCCATACTTGGGTCGGGCAGCATAGGCGGAACGGGCGGTCGCCCAAATAGGTCGCCTCGCCGAATACAGCGGCGTTTTTGCCCGGGGGCAAGTCGAATGTCACCGACGCAGAGTTCGTCCGGTCGGGGCCGACGGTGCCAATCGCCATGAACATCTGCTCGCGGAAGTCGAGCGCGTCCGACACTGCCATCCAGACGACGAGCTTTTGCAGCCGCAGGCCGCCTGCGTGGACGGACACGGTCACCTTTCCGCCGGTCGAGGACTGCGACCAGATCTCGTTGGGCATCCGGAACGCTCCGGCGACGGACCTGCAGAAGGCACCGAACGTCTCCAGCGCCTGGACCCGGTCACCGAGGTTGTGGCCGGCGTTAGGGACGGTCGTCAGCCATTTGGGCTGCTTCAAATCGCCGTAGTACACGCTTGTGGCGTCGGGCGACCAATATGGGTCGTTGGAGCCGTGGACCAGCAGTGTCGGAATGCGGACAATGCTGCGATAGGAGTAGGGGTCGACCATCGTCGCGAGCTTGCTGCCAGGGCCGGCACCCATCTTTTCCTGGATGCCCAGCTTGGTGTACGCCTCGATCTGTTCTGAGTACTTGCCGTACATCTCGAGCTGGTGCTTCATCTGCTTGGGCATGTTCAGGGTGTCGATGACCATCGGGGCGATGGCCTTCACCCGCTTGTCGCCAGTGGCGGCAGTTAGCCAGGTCGTCCAGCCGCGCTTGCTGGCGCCGGAGACGATGAAATCGGTCACCGGGTTGTCGGTGCCCTTCGTGGCGGCGACCACTGCGTCCATCGCTGCGACCGCGCTTTTGGCCATGGGGAAGAGCAATGGCCAGGTGGCGTCGCCAGTGCGGATGTATTTGTCAAAGGTGTAGGCGATCAGGTCGTCCTCTTTCAGGCCGCCGTAGAGGGGCTGGTTGGGGACGTTGAACAGGACGGCGGTCGGCAGGCCGGTCTGCATGGCGATGGCATCGACGAGCAGCCGGTCGCCGGGGCGAGGGCCGTCGCCGGTGATGAAGAGGACGCCGACGCCCTTCTTGACCGGGCTCTTGGCTGGCCGCAGCAGGATCGTGTGCTTCCAGGGGGCGCCCTGCCATGTTTGGCTGGTCAGGTTGATCTCGGTGTCGCCGCCCACTTGTTTTGTAGTCCAGTGTTTGGAAGCGTCTGGGCGGTGGATATAGGCACCCAACTCGGCCGGTACTTGCTGTATGGGCGGCAACAGCAAAGGCGTGACAAGCGCGAGCAAGAGGGCAGACATCGACACATTATTCGACGATCGGGCTGGTATTAACAGCAGGTTAACGCAGACTGGAAGATTTGATGCCAATGGGACTTGCCCGCGACGGTGAAAGACAGCATAATCAGGCCACAACAGCGTCGAAGCTGGAAGCTTTGCACTGGGAGTGTTAACAAAGACCATGAGTGACGAGACGACCCCGAAGACATCCAGGCGGAGTTTCCTGCAGGCGACCAGTGGTGTGGTCGCCGGCGCCGCGATGACCAAGCTGAACATCCCGGGCTTCCATAGCAGCAACGACGACACGATCCAGGTCGCGCTGGTGGGCTGCGGCGGACGCGGCAGCGGCGCGGCCGTGAACGCGATGGCCACCAAAGCCGGCAACCTGAAGCTGGTCGCCATGGCCGACGTCTTTGCCGACCGGCAGAAGGACTCTTACGACGCCGTCTCGGCAGAAGGCAAGAAGATGCCGGGCAAGTTCGACGTGCCGAAGGAGCGGATGTTCCTCGGGTTCGACGCCTACAAGAAGGCGATGGACTGCCTGCGCCCCGGTGACATCGTCATCCTGACCACGCCGCCAGCGTTCCGCTGGGTGCACTTTACTTATGCGATCAGCAAGAAGCTGAACGTGTTTATGGAGAAGCCGGTCACAACCGACGGGCCGACGAGCAAAAGGATGCTGAAGCTGGCCGACGAGGCCAAGGCAGCCGGTCTGAAAGTCGGCGTGGGTCTGATGTCGCGCCACAGCGTCGGCATGCAGGAGCTGTACCAGCGCATCCGCAACGGCGAGATCGGCGATGTGACGTTCATGCGCGGCTACAGGATGCACGGCCCCGCGGCATCCTCGGAGTCGACCTTCTCGATGAAGAAGGACGGCATGAGCCACCTGGAGTTCCAGATCCGGCGGTTCCACAGCTTCCTGTGGTGCAGCGGTGGATGCTTCAACGACTTCAACATCCACCTGATCGACCAGATGTGCTGGATGAAGGACGCTTGGCCGACCAAGGTCTATGCCACCGGTGGCCGACACTACAAGATCAGCCCCGACAACACCCCGTTCGTCGACCAGAACCTGGACACCTACGGCTGCGAGTACACCTTCGCCGACGGCACGAAGATGTTCTTCGACGGACGCATCATTCAGGACGCGCAAACAATCTACTCGAGCCACATCCATGGCACCAAGGGTGTAGCTATCGCTTCGCGCAGCGGCGACTGCGGCGGGCCGCAGGCCACCTTCTCGGGCCACAACGAAAACAAGGACCGGCAGATTTGGGCGTCGACCGACCGCAGCAACCCCTACCAGAACGAGTGGGAAGCCCTGGTCAAGGCGATCAAGGACAACAAGCCGCACAACGAAGTCCAGCGCGGCGTTATGGCCAGCCTGGTCAGCAGCATGGGCCGCATGGCCGCCCACACGGGTCAGGAGGTCAGCGTCGACGACATCCTGAACGGCGACCACGAGTTCGCCCCGAACGTGGACAAGCTGACGTATGAGTCGGACGCCCCGGTCATGCCTGGTGCCGACGGCCTGTATCCGATGCCCGAGCCGGGCAAGAAGACCAGAGAGTACTGAGCTCTGTTCAGCCAGATTCGCGGGCCCGTGTCGTTTAGGCGACGACCGGGCCCGCGACGGCGTAAGGAAGCAACAGTACAATCCTTGCCCATGGCCGACCGCACATTCCGGCTCTACGACAGCATGTCGAGAGTGGTGAAGCCCCTGGAGCTCTTGGAGCCCGGACACCTGCGCTTCTATTCCTGCGGCCCGACGGTCTACTCATACGCCCACATCGGCAACTTCCGCAGCTTTCTGACCGGCGACCTCATCGTCCGCACCGCCAAGGAGCTCGGCTGGCGGGTGACCTGGGTCACCAACATCACCGACGTCGGCCACCTGACCCAAGACGACGTCGCCGACGCCGGCGGCGAGGACCGGATGGAGAAGGCGCTCCACAGTAAGGAAGGCGAGCGGTTCAGCAACGTTTGGGAGCTCGCCGAATACTACGGCGAGAAGTACCGCGAGGACTGGGAACGGCTGAACCTGAGTGAGCCCACCGTCCGCCCCAAGGCCACCCAACACGTCCGCGAGCAGATCGTCATGACGCAGGCCCTGATCGACAAGGGCCACGCCTACGAGACTCCCACCGGCGTCTACTTCGACGTCGACAGCGACCCCGATTACGGAAAGCTCAGTGGCAACACGCGCGACGGTCTGAAGGAGGCTGTCCGCGACGTCGTCTTGGACGAGAACAAGCGCCAGCAAGCGGACTTCGCCCTCTGGAAGAAGGACGACAAGCACCTGATGCAGTGGTTTTCGCCGTGGGGCTGGGGCTTCCCGGGCTGGCATATCGAGTGCTCGGCCATGGCCCGCGCCTACTTGGGTGACACCATCGACCTCCACAGTGGCGGCGAGGACAACATGTTCCCGCACCACGAGTGCGAGATCGCCCAGAGCGAGGCCTTCACCGGCAAGCCGTTCAGCAGCCATTGGGTGCACACCCGCTTCCTTCAGGTGGAGGGAGAGAAAATGGCCAAATCCAAGGGCAACTTCTTCACCGTGCGCGACCTGATCGAGCAGGGCTTTGACCCTCTAGCGTTGCGCTACGCCTTGATCAGCGTACCGTATGGCAAGCCGCTCAACTTCACCATGCAGAGCCTGCGCGACGCGCAGGGGAACGTCGAGCGGTTCCGCGAGTGCGAACGCCGGATCGTCGCTGCCTTGGGCTCCATGCCCGAAGGCGCGGACACGCCGACGGGAACCGATCTTGAGCGGGTCGCTGGCGAAATGCTCGCTGCCATGTGCGACGACCTGAACACGTCGGTCGCCATCGCCAAGGCCATTGAAGGCACCAAAATTATCCTCCGGCAGAACGAACTTTCGTCGGCGGACGCTGCGGCGGCCGCTTGGTTTTTGCGGCGCGTCGAAGGCTTGCTCGGGCTCTGGCGCGTGACTCCAGAAGACGGCTGCGCTGACACGGAGCCGGTGGTGGACGGGGTGACGGTCTCCGAGTGGATCGAGCGGCGGGCCACCGCCAAGAAGAACAAGGACTTTACGGAAGCTGACCGCATCCGCGAGGCCCTCAACGCCGCTGGAGTGGAGCTTCGCGACACGCCGGGTGGGACGACGTGGGCCAAGAAGCAGGTCTGATGGTCGAGGTCTCGGACGACAAGTCGCGGCTCGACATCGACCTGGTTTGTGCCTGGTTGAAGGAGTCGTACTGGGCGTCCGAACGACCCCGGGAACTCGTCGAGAAGTCGATCGCCCATTCCCATTGCTTCGCCGCCTTTGTCGATGGCCGCCAAGTCGGCTTTGCCAGAGTGGTCACCGACCACGCCACCTTCGCTTGGCTGTGCGATGTGGTCGTCGACCCTTCCGCTCGGGGCATCGGTGTCGGCAAGGCGCTGGTCCAGGCGGTCGTCGACCATCCAGACTACGCCGAGATCCGCCAGGTCGTCCTAGCGACCAAGGACGCCCACGGGCTTTACGAGCAGTTTGGGTTCCAGATGATCCCCCATGGCCGCTGGATGGCGAAGCGCAGCGCGGCGTACCAAATCAGCTAGTTGAGCTTGTTTAGAGCAAGACCACAAGCCTCGACCACTCGTTCTGCTGTGTTTGGCCCGTTGAAGCTGAGGGTCGCCTCGTATCCTCCACGAGCGTAATCGTCCGCTTCCAAGATATAGCCACACCAGCCGTTGCAGTGGCTGATAACCAATGTCGTCGCGAAGCCAGCCGCCCGCCCGGCTGCCTCGATGCGGCGGCTGACGGCAGCCGTCGGCTCGCCCGGCACTCCGACGACAGCCAGCTTGCCAAGTGACCATGCGGTCACCGTGGCCGTTGGTGGCGCGAACTTGGTGACCATGACCTTGGCCAGCACCTCGGGCACGTTGTTCTCGGACATAAAGGCCGGGCTGGGTGTTGCCGGGTCGAGTCGGACTGGTTGTTTGATGATGCGGAGGATTCCGGTGATGCTTCGCGGCCTCGAGGTCTGCAATGCGGATCTTGCTTTGCAGACCAACTGCGTGATCGCAGACCCTGGTTTGGAGTTGTCGACATTGGGCGACATATCGCCGATGGCGCCCGGAAGAAACGCCGCACCGGTCAGGGCCGAGAACGCTCCGGGCCAGTCTCCGCTGGGCTGCAGCCGGTGCTCGTCGTAGACGGTGGCGTGGGCGGCGAAGGACGCCAGCAGGTCGCGGCGGCCGGCGGACAGCATGGTGAACGTCGGATCAGGGTGCGCCCCTTTGCGACGCGCGCGATTGAGAGTGACGAAGGCCTGGCGTATGGCAAGCCCGTCAACGGACTCTGATGGGCGGCGCAGCGTGTCGCGGACCAGCCCCGACAAGCGACCGGCAGTCCAGTCGAGCCATTTGCGCTGGTAGTTGGAGATCCCCGGCACCGAGAGGGTCATCCGTTTGTTCAGCATCTGGCTGTCGGGCGCGCAGTGGGTGTGGGTAGCGACCAGGCAGAGGTCGATTCCCTTGGGGATATTTGCGCGAACCTCGTCGACTAGGCTCTCGGGGATCGTGAGGGTCTCGAATGAGACGACGGCGAGCTTTTTCCGGCCCTGCGACAACACGACCGCCCGGGCGTACAGGTGGTCGCCGCCTGGTTGTGAAAGGGCACCTTTCCGCGCCGTGTACCCGCCCAGCGGCAGCGGCTCTGGCGGGGTCATGTCCACGATCCCGGTCTGGACATTCAGGCACAGGGCGCAGTTGGCGAGAAATCCCCAAGCCGCGAGCATCAACCCAGTTTACGTCCCCGGCTAAATGGCCAGGGGTCTGCTACAATTCCATGAACGATGAGCTTCGCCGTCACCCTGCTCACGGACTCAGCCCAAGTGGAGCCGGGCACGTCCGTCCCGGTGACCGTCGAGGTGCTGAACCACGGCGAGGCGGAAGACCATTTTGAGCTGAGCGTCGAGGGCCTCGACCCCGAATGGACGGCAGTTCCAGTGCCGACCTTTGCGTTGGAGCCAGGTAAGGGCCGCTCCGAACGATTTTTCCTGAAGCCGCCACGCGACAGCGACAGCACGGCGGGCTCCTATCCCTTTGTCGTCCGGGTGCGGTCGTTGGACACCGGCGAGTCCAAGCCGATGCAGGGCGTCTTGGTCATCAAGTCGTTCACGCACTTGGCATTGGATGTGAGCCCGCGCAAGTCTCAGGTGACGCCTTTCCGCCGGGAGACGGTGCTGTCCGTCAGCGCCAGCAACCTGGGCAACACCGAGCAGGCACTGCAACTGTTTGCCAGCGACACCGACGATGCGTTTGCCTACGAGTTCGAGACCAACCAGGTCAGCCTGGCTCCGGGCAGCACAAGGGAGTTAACGCTGAAAGCGACGGCGGCGACCAGAGCTCTTTTCGCGCCGACCCGCCTGCACCAAGTCTCGGTGACTGGGCGCAACGTCGCCAACCCGGCCATTGCCGCCAGCGCCTCGGCGCAAATCGAGCAACGCGCTCTGATGACGCCGCTTTCTTTCATCGCCGGTCTTTTGTGCTTCCTCATGTTGGTCGCCTGGGTGGTGTTGCTGCCCAAGCCGCCGAGCATCGTGTATCTGCGGGTCGATCCGGACAAGGTCGTCGTAGGCCAGCCGGTGACGATCAAGTGGAGTGCCAAGGACGCCACAGGTGTGTATCTCACCGTAGGGTCGGCCAGCTATGAGACCGATCCGACCAAGGAGATGGTCTACACGCCATCGGCACCCGGGCCAGTGATCGTCACGATCCACGCCATTTCGGGCGAGCGCAAGAGCCAGGACATGACCAAGACGCTGATGGTGGAAGAGCGCAAAGAAGCTCCGATGCCAGAGATCGTCCTGTTTGAAATCAAGCCGGGCAAGGTCAGGATGGGCGACACGTTCTTGGTCGCCTACAAGCTAGGCCCGTCGGTCACCGAGGCGAGGCTGATGCCTGTCGACCGGCCTTTGGAACTGAACGGCGACTCGATTCAACTGAAGGCCGACATGGTGGGCACCGTTGTCTACAAGCTTATCGCCAAAAACGCCGACGGCAAGACAGTCGACAAGTCGGTGACCGTCAACGTCGTGCAAGAGAGTAAGGCCCAGATCAGCAAGTTTGTCGTCGCGCCTTTGGAAGTCGACCCCCTGACGAACAGAGTGACGGTGGAGTGGGCTTGCTCCCAGGCGACCAAGGTGCAGCTGTTGGTCGGCGACCAGACGATCGACCTGGACGTCAACGGCGGCAAGCAGGACGTGACCGTCCTCAAAGATTCGACCATCACTCTGACGGCGACCGATTCCGACGGGCTGGTGGTGCAAAAGAAGATCGAAGTGAAAATGAAGCATACGGACAGCACGCCGCCAGTGGGTTCCACAACGGGCACGACGACAGGGACGACAGTTGGCGGTGGTGGCTAAGCCATGCCGCGCGCGCTGATTAGCCTGACCGACAAGTCAGGGGCGGTTGAATTTGCCCAAGGGCTGGTCGGGCTGGGCTTTGAGATTCTCAGCACCGGCGGCACGGCCAAGGCCCTGCGGGAAGCTGGGCTCGCTGTGATTGATGTCAGCGAGGTGACCGGCTTCCCCGAGATGCTGGACGGACGGGTCAAGACGCTGCACCCCAACGTTCATGGCGGACTGTTGGGCGACGTGCGACTGGAGAGCCACCGCGAACAGATGGCCTTGGCTGGAATCCAGGCGATCAGCGTCGTCGCTGTGAACCTGTATGCGTTTGAGAAGACGGTTTCTGGTGAGCACACGCTGGACGAGGCGGTCGAGTCGATCGACATCGGCGGCCCGGCCATGGTGCGCGCGTCGGCCAAGAACTTTGCCAACGTCTTGGTTGTCGTCGATCCGGCTGACTACGACCGGGTGCTGAAATCACTTAAAGGGGGCGATTCGAGCAGCCTCCGCCAGGAGTTGGCGGCCAAGGCGTTCCGGCACACAGCGTTCTATGACTCAATGGTCAGTCGCTACCTGACGCAAGCTAGCGGTGTCGATCCGTTGACTGAGACTCTGACCCTCGGTTGGCGACGGCGGATGACTTTGCGCTACGGCGAGAACAGCCACCAAACTGGCGCTCTCTACGTCGACCCATTGGCGCACCCCGGGATCGCCCAGGCGAAGCAACTGTACGGCAAAGAACTGAGCTACAACAACATCCTGGACGCCGAGGCGGCGTGGGAGTTGGTGGCCGACCTGCCGCAGGGGGCCTGCGCGATCATCAAGCACGGCAACCCGTGCGGTGCGGCGTTAGCTTCAACGATGGGCGCTAGCTATCGGGTGGCCAAGGCCAGCGATCCGGTGAGCGCCTTTGGTGGCATTGCTGCTTTCCACGGCGTCGTTGACCTGGAGACTGCCGAGGCTATGGCTGAGAAGGGCAACTTCTTGGAGGTCGTCATCGGCTTGGGCTACACGCCGGAGGCCCTGGACATCTTTGCCAACCGGGCCGGATGGGGGCAAGACGTCCGCCTGTTGGAGGCCCAGTTGCCGCCGGCTAGCCAGACATTGACTGTGCGGGCCGTTCGCGGCGGTGTGCTTGTCCAGGACAGCGACGAGGATCCCGGCAACGAATGGACAGTCGTCACCGAGCGGGCTCCGACGCAAGAGGAGGCGGACGCGCTCCGCATGGCTTGGGCCATCGTTCCGCACGTGAAATCGAACGCGATCGTGATCGCCGACGGGCTGCGCCTGTTGGGTGTCGGCGCGGGCCAGATGAACCGGGTGCAGAGCGTCCGGCTAGCCTTGGAGCAGGCTGGCGAGGCCGCTCGAGGGGCGGCGCTGGCCAGCGACGCCTTTTTCCCGTTCCCCGACAGCATCATCACCGCTGCCGCTGAGGGTGTCACCGCCGTGATCCAGCCGGGCGGCAGCAAGAAGGACCCTGACGTGATCGCCAAGGCTAACGAACTGGGGATCGCGATGGTCTTAACGGGAACACGCCACTTCCGGCACTAGGCGTGTGACATTTGACGTAGAATAGGTGTCAATAGAATAGCGATTCGCCAGGAGACTAGATTTGAAGAACCAGAACGACATTATCGCGATCATCGTGGCCGCCGTGTTGGCCATCGGTGCGTCGTGCTACTTCATCTTTGCCCATCGCAAGCCGGAAACGCCGGCCTCGCCGACTCCGGTGCCGACCGCAGCCACCAAAGTGCCTGAGGGCTCTTTGGCTCTGGCAAACAGCCTGCCCGGTGGTGGTGGTGGCGGCGGCGGTGGGGCCCGCGGTGGCTTCGCCGGTGGCCCGACGGCTGGTCGCGGCCCGTCTGGATTCTCGGCTGGTGGCGGACCTGCGGCCGGTCGTGGCCCGTCAGGCTTTTCCGCTGGCGGTGCTGCTCCTGCTTCTGGCGGCGGCAGCAAATGGTCGAACCTGAAGTAAGCCCAAGGATCGCATTAGGCCCAAGATGCCAGCACGGGTGAGGCCCGGGCTGGCATCATTGTTTTGTTCTGACCAAGCCGCCAGCCTGCCAGCGTGGACCATACTTCTGGGCAGGCCGTCGGGATTCTGGTCGATCCCATGAGCGAGCGCAATGAGCGACCCTGTGTCCAAGTGGTTCCATAGCACCTTCACCCGAGACATCGGCATCGATCTGGGCACCGCCAACACGCTCGTCCACGTCGCTGGACGTGGCATCACGATCCGCGAACCTAGCGTCGTCGCCATCGAGCGCGACACCAAGAAGACGCTGGCCGTCGGCGAACAGGCGAAGAGGATGCTGGGACGCACCCCGGCCAACATCGTCGCCATGCGGCCGCTTCGAGACGGCGTCATCGCTGACTATGAGCAGACTGCGGCGATGATCCGCGACTTTGTCCATCGGTCGCGGAAGCGGTGGACACTGTTGACCACTGTTGTGGTGGGCATCCCCAGTGGTGTCACAGAGGTCGAACGCGACGCCGTCCTCGACGCCTGCAAAAAGGCAGGCGCGACAAAGGCGTATGTGATCGAGGAACCGATGGCCGCAGCCATCGGTGCCGGACTTCCGGTCGAAGATCCAGTCGGCTCGATGATCGTCGATATTGGCGGGGGCACGACTGAGGTCGCGGTGATCTCATTGGCAGGCATCGTGCACTGCAAGTCGATCCGCATCGCGGGCGACGAGATCGACGAGGCCATCGCCGCCTACATCCGGCGGGCCTACAACCTCTACGTCGGCGACCGCACCGCCGAGCAGACCAAGATCGAGGTCGGATCGGCTTATCCGCTGGAAAGAGAACTCTCGATCACCGTCAAGGGCCGTGACCTGCTCACCGGACTTCCTCGTAGCACCGAGGTCACGAGTGTCGAGATCAGGGACGCCATCAAAGAGCCCCTGATGGCGATCGTCGAATCTATCAAATTGACTCTGGAGGCTACGCCGCCAGAACTTGCCGCTGACTGTATGAACAGCGGCATCGTCATCGCCGGAGGAGGGGCGCTCATCCGGGGATTGGACAAGCTCATCGAACGTGAGACCGGCATGCCCGTCCACATTGCCCACGACCCGCTGAGTTGCGTGGCCGTCGGGACCGGGCGTATGCTCGACGCTCTCAACGAAAGCCCGGCCATCCGGCGCATGTTGGAGCGAGCATCGCGGACGTAAACCAGTCCGTCCGGGGGGACTGGATCTCCCTAGGTGTCTGCCTAGTCGTCGGTGTCGCGTTAGGCCAGCTGCAAAACCGTGCACGCCAGGACGGCAAGATGGACATTGTCACGACTGTAGTCCAGACGACGTTGGTACGGGCAGGTGGTGGCATCGACCACGCGGCACAGAACATGCGCGACAGTCTGGCTGGAGTTGGCGAGGCGCCGAAGCTGCGTAAGGAGAACGAGAAGCTGGTGCAGCAGCTGGCGGCGGCGCAGATTTATCTGGATTCACAGGCGGCGTTGGAGTCGCAGATTTCTGCGCTTAAAGCGCTGCAGAGCCTGCCCGACTTTGGACGGACCAAGGTCGGCGCGCAGATCATCGGCTACTCGCCGTTCGACAACAGAATCACGTTGTCAGTGGGAGAGGACAAGGGAATCAAGCCCTCAATGCCGGTCGCCAATGGGCAAGGTCTGCTTGCTCAGATCAGCTCTGTCGGTCCGACCACGTCGACAGCGACGCTGATCACCTCGCCAAGCCTGAGGGTAGCGGCGCTGCTGCAGGGAAGCAACAAGGCGGTCGGCTTGGTGCGTGGCGAGACCAGCAAGCGGCTAGTCATGGAGATCGTCGAAGACGTGGAAATCCACGTTGGCGACCGGGTGGTGACGTCTGGCTTCACTCCCTTCTATCCGCGCGGCATCAACATCGGTGACGTGGTGGAAGTCCGCGACGACGTCGAGACGGGCTCGAAGCGGGCGTACATCGTCCCTAAGGCCAAGCTTGCCCAGGACATCGACGTGGTGGTGCTGAAGTGAAGCGGTGGCAGGCCATCGGGCTGGCGACGGCTTTGCTCGTCGTTGCCGCTTTGTTGGAGTCGGGCTTGTCGCGACACCTGGCCTTCTTTGGTGCCCGACCCAACATGTTGCAGGTGTTGGCGTTTTCCTTTGCATTGGCTTCCAGGCCCGGTGCGGCGGCAGTGATGGCTTGCGCGACGGGAGTCCTGCAGGGCGGCCTTTCGGGGGCGAGCCTGACGGCGTTCACCCTGGGCCGGACTGTCGTCAGCTTCTTCTTTGGGTTCTTGGAAAGGGTGGAGATCAATGTCAATCTGCCCTTGGGGGCGGGGCTTGTGGCCCTGGCCACTGGGCTAGACGGCGCATTGACCGCGCTGATCTCCCCACCGAGCGACCTGGGCGGGTTCGTCCGGGCTACAATCGGCTCGGCATTGTACAACGGTGTGCTCGCCCTTCCCGTTTACGGGCTCGTGCGCCGCTTGTTCCGCAGCAAGGATGATTGAGGCATGAGCGAAGTCGACGTCTTAGGAATGGCCCGCAAACAGCTGGCCGTGGCCGCCCAGTATTTGGATTTGGACGAGGGCCTGGTGCAGGTTCTCGGTATGCCCAGGCGGCAGGTCATTGTCAACTTCCCGGTCGTGATGGACAACGGGGAAGTCAACGTCTACCAGGGATACCGGGTCCAGCACAACTCGGGCCGAGGACCGACCAAGGGCGGCATCCGCTACCACCCGCACGTCGACCTGGACGAGACCACCGCCCTCTCCATGTGGATGACCTGGAAGTGCGCCGTCGTCAACATCCCCTATGGCGGTGCCAAGGGTGGCGTCAAGGTCAACACCAAGCAGCTGTCTAAGCGCGAGCTAGAGAAACTGACCCGCCGCTTTATCACTGAGATCAATATCGTTGTCGGTGAGCGCAGCGACATTCCCGCACCTGATATCGGGACCAACGCGCAAGTGATGGCCTGGATCATGGACACGCTGTCCATGCAGGCGGGCTATACAGTGCCTGGCGTCGTCACCGGTAAACCGCTTGAATTAGGTGGTTCCGAGGGCCGCGTCGAGGCCACTGGCCGCGGCGTCGTCGTCACGGCGATCGAGGCCTGCAAGTCGATGAACAAGCCCTTTGCCGGCCAAAAGGTCGTCATCCAGGGCTTTGGCAACGTCGGCTCGGTGGCGGCCGAACTGGCCGAGGAGAACGGGGCAGTGGTCGTCGGCGTCAGCGACGCGACTGGCGGCATCTACAACCCCAAGGGTCTGCCGGTCCGCGAGCTGTACCAGAGGTACAGCGGCGTCGAGGGCGGCATCCGCAACTACAAAGACGCCGAGCCACTCTCGAACGAAGAGCTGCTGGAACTGCCGTGCGACATCTTGATGCCTTGCGCCATCCAAGGTCAGCTGACGGCTGAGAACGCTGACAAGGTCAAGGCGCATTTGGTGGTCGAGGGAGCCAACGGCCCGACGACGCTAGAGGCCGACCAGATATTGTCGGACAAAGGCATTCCGGTCGTCCCGGACATCCTCGCCAACGCTGGGGGCGTCGTCGCCTCGTATTTCGAGTGGGTGCAGGACTTGCAGAACTTCTTCTGGTCCGAGGACCAAGTGAACGAGCGGCTGGCCGCGATCATGCGCAACTCCTATGCGGCGGTGCATGAGACCCAAGCCAAGCACAAGACCGACCTGCGCACGGCGGCGATGATCATCGCGGTGGAACGGGTGGCACGGGCCACGACGACCCGGGGCATCTTCCCGTAAGGTACGTCTCTTCGACTGACCGTACATTTGAAATCAAGGCCTCTCAAAATGAGGGGCCCTGATTCTATTCAACCGACGAACTTGTAGCCGACGCCACGGATGGTGAGCAGGCGCTTGGGGCGGGCGGGAACTTCTTCGATCCGTTCTCGGAGCCATCGCACATGCACATCGACAGTGCGCGAACTGACGTAGACATCCTGGCCCCAGACTCGGTCGAGAAGGGTCTCGCGGCTGAAGACCTGGCCGGCGTTACGGACAAAGAAGTAGAGCAGCGCGAACTCGCGCGGAGTTAGGCTGAGTAGGTTCTCTTTCAGCCAGGCAGAGTGGGTCTGCGGGTCGATGCGGAGGTCACCGGACTCCACCGACTGTGTCGGGGTGTCGGTGCCAGTACGACGCAGCACTGACCTGACACGGGCCGAGAGCTCCGCGAGGGAGAACGGCTTCGAGACATAGTCGTCGCCGCCCAAATCGAAGCCTTGGACCCGGTCCTCCTCGGAGGACTTGGCGGTGAGGAAGATAATGGGAACTGTCGAGTCCTTGCGGATCGCCCGGGCGAGTTCGAAGCCCGACCTCTGTGGCAGCATCACGTCGAGGATCAGGAGGTCCGGCTTGGTCATGCGGACGAGGCGCATGCCTTCCTCGGCGCTGGGCGCCGTGAAAACGGTGTGGCCTTCGCGGCGCAGCTTGTGCTGGACGGTCTCAAGGATCGTGGGTTCGTCGTCTACGACTAGGATCTTCATGATGTGGCGATGATCTCGACGTTGGCACGAGGCACAGTGACCTCCTGGCCGTCGTCAAGCTTCGCCACGAGAACCCGCACTTCGGTGCCGGACTCGACCACTTGCAGTTGCGATGGCAACCCGGTGACCGTCCCCAACATCCCAAAATACGGCTCGCGGATCACCCGGATGGGAGTCCCAGCGGCAAGCACCTGCCCGCTTTTGGCGGGAGGCACGTCGCCGGCCGGGTGCTCGATCGGAGCGATAACCTCGGGCCTGATGACGCCAGCGCGGATCTGTGTCGCGCCGTTCATGCTGACTTCTTGGCCCTCGATCGACTTGAGCAATTGAAATGTCCGTTCCGCCATGCGCAGTTCGCCGAACCCTTCGGTGCAAACCAGGGTCGTCGCCACGTTTTCCTGTCCGGTGATCGCGACTCCGATTTCGTAACCCAGGAGCTCGATCAGGTCTGAGTCCTTGACGGCTCCGACAACCAGCCCGGCAACCTCGAGTTCGTTGGCTTTCTTCAGCGCAGCTGCCGTGACTCCGGCACCACCCACCAAGATCTTCCCCTTGTCCGAGTCTTGGATATGGTTGGCGTCTAGCACTGTCGTACCTTTGTCGACGGCGACCCTGACGATGCCCCTGCGCTCTCCGCCGATGCCGAAGATGCCTTGCACCATCGCGCCACGGGTCTCGACCACCGCGCCCTCGTCGGGCAGGACGCTGACGACGGTGCCGGCCACATAGGCGTCGAGTTCGACTGGGATCGACGGCTCGCGGACGAGCACGTGGCCGGTGACCTCGCTGACCGCCTCGACAGTGCCGGTGTACTCGCTGAAGACCTCTTGTTTGAAGAACTTGCCGAACAAGCCCTTGGTCTCGGCGATCAACTGGCCCGATTCGACCTTGTCACCGACCTTGACCGAACTGGTCTCCGCGATGTCTTTGGCCTCGACGCCGAGCTTCTCGGCCAGTCGAATGGTCTGCAGCATGCCAGGGAGCATGGCGCGGGCCACCACGGTGCGCGGCCCCACCTTGTCGCCGGCGGCGACGAGCACCTCGCCTTTGATGGGCAGGCGCCGCACCCGCTGGACGACGGTGTCGGCACTGACAGTTAGACCAGGCGTATATGCGCTACCCACAGACGGTTTCCTCCGGCCCGCTGCCGGACGGCCAGTTTAGCATGGCTTTGGAACGGGTTTTCAATTTGCTCAAGCCCATCGAGGGCCACGGGGAAGCTACACGGTCCTGGTTAAGGTTATGTTAACGGGCCTCTTGGGTACGATGCCCAGCCGTGAAGGCCATTGCCAAAGCGCATGCGGAGCCGGGTCTGCAGATTATTGATGTCGTGGAGCCTGAAGTCCGGCCGGGTTGTGTGAAGCTGCGCATCGAGCACGGCAGCGTCTGCGGCACCGACCTGCACATCTACAACTGGGACCACTGGGCGCAGAACCGCATCCATCCGCCGCGGATTGTCGGCCACGAGTTTTGCGGGACAGTCGTCGAAGTCGGCGAGGGCGTCACCCGCGTGAAAGTCGGCGACTTTGTCGCCAGCGAGAGCCACATCGTCGACCCGTCGTCGCCGGTCTATCTGGCGGGGAACGGCCATGTCGATCCGACGACGACGATCCTGGGTGTCGATGTGGACGGAGGCTTTTCGCCGTTTGCTGTCATTCCCGAGCTCAACGCGCGGCCAGTGCCAGCGGGTGTCCCCCACAACGTCGCCAGCATGATGGACGCCCTGGGCAACGCCGTCCACACGGTGATGGACGGGCCGGTGGAAGGGCAGACTGTGCTGATCACCGGGCTGGGGCCGATCGGCATGTTCGCCGTTGCCGTTTGCAAGGCGCTGGGCGCGGCCAAAATCGTGGCCACCGAGGTGTCTCCCTACCGGATCGAGCTGGGCTTGAGAGCCGGTGCCGACCTTGTCCTGAACCCAACAAAAGAGAACGCTGACGAGGTCTTGCGGACGATGTTTCCAACTGGCGTCGACGCCACTTTGGAGATGTCGGGGCACCCCGGCAGCCTGGCGCTGGCTATCGAGCGGACTCGGTCGGAGGGTCGGATTTCCCTTCTTGGTGTCTATTCGGACGTGCTCCGGATGGTCGATTTCAACCAGATCGTCTTCAAGGGCCTGCGCCTGCACGGCATCGTCGGCCGGCGGATGTGGGACACCTGGGACCAGATGACCTGGCTGCTCACCGAAAAGGGCCTGGACGTGAACGCCGTCATCACCCATCACGTCCCCTGGCAAGACTTCGACAGCGCGATGCAGCAGATGAAGTCGGGCGAGGCGGGGAAGATAGTGTTGGATTTTAGTGGAGGATAGGGAAGCTCTCCCTGGGGAGAGGCTGTGAGCTCCGGCGAACAGCGAGAGGGGCTTCTTCGGAAGCAGAACTCTGAGGATTCCAACTCGGCGATCACTTAGGCATCACTTGTCTTTGCCTCGTTTCGTATCTGCAGAGAGTGACGTCCAAAGACCGTCGGCCGTACAGCCTCGATCTGGAAGCGATGCTACGTGATCCAGCAATTCCCTGCGCCTAAGGATGGTGACTTGAGGATCAATCAGGGTCAAGTCAGCACTATCGTTGAACACGAGGACTCCGGAAGTCTTACCGGGCAGTCTCTTGGCGACCTTGCGGATGTTTCCCCGTAGCTGGGAAGACAATGACTTCTTTGGCTGCCAATACCCATGGTCACCCGCTTCGACGAACCACGTGTCGCCTTCGCATTTTGTGGCTCGATTGTAGTTCTTGATCTCCATGACCAGCGCACCGTGGGGGCCAAGAAGGACTTGGTCAATGTCACCGGTTTTCTTCCCGTAGGGCGGCACCCAGTTGCGAATGAGGAGATACCTGTCGTCAAGTGCAGCCAAGGCCCTTTCCGTAAGGCGTTCTCCACGAGCTCCAGTGGCGAAAGCAAGCCACATCTTGATCGAGATTCCAGAAGCTGATAAGAATCCAATGCCGAGACAGAGTATGAGGAGTGAGTTCATGCCAGTAAGTCGGGGTGAGGTTGCCCCGGCAATGGCACACGTTGCGCTAGCTATCAATGTGATCAAGGCAAACCATGCAGCGACCTTAGCCATCCGTTCGGCGTGAGACGGAAATGCAACTATCCGCATGGTCGAAGCGGATTATGGGCGAGCGGGCCAGCCCCCAGCCCAGAGCCTGCCCACCGGTACAATGCCGCGCATGAGAATCGCCGTCTTGCCGTTCAACGCCGCCAAAGACTCGCGGCCGGCATTGGCCCGCCAGTTCAGTCAGTTCGCTAGCGAGATCGCCCGCAGCGTGAGCGAGGAAGAGATCGACGCGGTGAACTACCTGGCCCAATTCCAGGACGAGGGCGTGGTGCGGGCGGCGATGGTGAACCCGAGCGAAGAGCTGAACGAGCCGGAGATGCTGAAGCAGTTCTTGGAGCAAGCCAAACCTGACCGGTTGATTGACGGCCTCTACACCGAGAATGCCAACGGTGGCGGCAAGCTGGTCTATCGCATCTTCGAGGATCCGACCGGCGAGCCCTCCAAGACCGAGGAAGTCGCGTTCTTGCCCGGCGGTGAGTTCGGCGTATTGCGGTCGTTTATCACCGACCTAGTGGGCGTCGCAGGCGGCAAGTTGCCTGAGACGATGGCGAACGACGAAGACCTCTTTGGCACCAACGACCCTGCTGCCTTCACCAAATTCCTCGAGGGCTACGACACTGCCCAATACATCGAACGCTCGGCGGGCAACGTCACCCGCGACTTCACCCCGGACGCGGCTTTTGATTCGCTGTTCTCCGCGATGGAGAAGGACGCGGACTGGGAGGCCCCTATGCTGGTCGCGCTGCAGATCGTGCGCCTATGCACGGCCTATAAGGTCGGCAACGCCAACAACTTGGAAGCCGTCCTGCACAAGCTGGCCGACAAGCAGCCGGAAGACGGTCGGATTTGGTACGCGCTCGGTGACTTGAAGGCGACAGTTGGCGACCACGCCGGTGCTGCCGATGCGTTTGAAAAGGCGCTGAAGAGCGAACCCAACGAGCCGGCGATCATGACGCGGCTGGCCGTCGCGCAGCTGAACTTGGGCATGCCCGTCAACGCCGAGCGCAACCTGCGCCAGGCTGTCGAGCTGGAGGGCGACGACAAGCCCAGCCTGGACATCCTGAGCAACGTCCTGGTCCAAACCGGCCGCGCTCACGAGGTGCCGGCGATGTGGAAAGAGATCGTCGACAAGAACCCGCAGAACGCCACCGCGCACTCCAAGTACGCCATGGCCCTGCTGCAGACGGGCCGCAAGGAAGAGGCGATCAAGGCTTTTGACCATGCCCTGGAGACCGTCGAAGACAACCTGGTGGTCAAGCGGTTCTATGCGCC
>JAFDWT010000120.1 GCA_018268335.1 Armatimonadota bacterium
AACTGCGGGCCGTCGAAACTGAAGACGAGCCGCTTGGCTGATTCCCAACCCTCAAGGTCACCGTCGATAGGGATTGTCGAAGCATCGGCGATGTCCGCTTTGTCGCCCGTGGAGTCCAGGGCCTCGGCCTTGGTAACGGGGCGCATCTCCAATCCGAACGGTGCCTCCGCCTTGATCAGGTCGCCTTTGGTGGTCAGGAACATCTTCGTCGGGGCCCTCGGGTCGTCGACCATGACGACCTTCGCGGTCACTTTGCCTGCCGCCGTCTCAATGCTCTCGTCGGGCTTGCGGGTGATCGTCGTCTTGACTAGCGAAATCGTCTGCGGATCAAAGACATAGCAGACCGAGCTGGTCGACGCGCCTTCGATCAAGTCGGCAGTCGGGTCGTCTTTGACGACTTGGCCCGGAGGAATCGGCAACGACTTCTTCTTCTTGGTGCCGCTCTCGAACGTCTCCACCTCGACCGTCTGGGCAGTGAAGACGGCGGTCACATCCATCTCGCGGCCACCGCTGGACATGTGGAACGTCTGCTTAGCCAGCGCCCCCGCGTCACCGAAGGTCGTCTCGGAATCCATCAAGACGGACAGCTCTTGGCCGAGCATTTTGCCCTGCAGGACGGTTTTCGACACTCTTTTCAGTGGAACCGACCCACCTGGACGGAAAGTCGTGTTGTAATAGGAGTATCCGAGCTTGTCCTTGCCCAGAAACAGACCGAGCCAAATTTCCTCGGCTCCAGCCAGTGCCGCCAGCCAGAAAATGACGGCCGCGACCAAGTACCGCAAGTGCGCTCTGTTCGTCAGCATGGTCGCCCCATCAATGAGCAAGACGCCCGACAGCGGCGTCGGACACCACCAACATGATACCAACGAGGCCGCTAGGTTGGTTTCAAACCCCGCACATGGCCCGGTACCGTTGACATCGACTATCCCCGCTGGGCAAGAATGACGAGTCCCTCTTATGCCTAAGACGCTCGTCATTGTCGAATCACCAGCAAAGGCCCGCACTATCGGCCAGTTTCTGGGCGACGGATATGACGTGAAGGCGTCTTATGGCCACGTCCGCGACTTGCCCGAGAGCAGCGACGACATCCCCGCCGAGTTCAAAAAGCAGAAGTGGGCCAAGCTCGGGGTCAACACCGACAGCGAGTTTGAGCCCCTCTACATCGTGCCGGCCGACAAGAAGCGGCGGGTCTCCGAATTGAAGGACGCCGCCAAAGGCGCCACCCGCCTGCTGCTTGCAACAGACGAAGACCGGGAGGGGGAGAGCATTAGCTGGCACGTCCTGCAAGTCCTCAATCCCAAAAAGGCGACCGAGGTCGCCAGGATCGTCTTCCACGAGATCACGCCTGAAGCCATTGACCACGCGCTGGCCAACCCCCGGCAGGTCGATATGGCCCTGGTTCGCGCCCAAGAGACGCGACGCATCCTGGACCGCCTGTACGGCTACACGCTGTCGCCCCTGCTCTGGAAGAAAGTCGGGCCCAAGCTCAGCGCGGGGCGCGTCCAGAGCGTGGCCACTCGCTTGATCGTGCTGCGTGAACGGGAGCGGCGCGACTTTGTCGTCGCTGGATACTGCGGTGTGACCGCCAAGCTCAAGGCCGCCAAGGGTGAGGCCGACTTCTCCCTGGAGTCTGTGGGCGGGCAAAGCGTAGCCGACGGCGGCAGCTTCGGCAGTGACGGCAAGCTCGCCAAGAAGCACCTGTGGCTCAAACATCCGGAGGTTGACACGAAGGCCGCCGTGCTCGGCAAGAGCGAGCCCTGGAAGGTCACCAAGGTCGAAAAGAAGCCTGGCGTCGAGAACCCGCCGCCACCGTTCATGACCTCCACGCTGCAGCAGGAAGCAGTGCGCAAGTTGGGCTTGACCGCGCGCCAAGCCATGCAGGTGGCCCAGCAGCTCTACGAAGGCATCGACATCGGCGGCGGCCCCGTCGGTCTCATCACCTATATGAGAACCGACAGCCTCAACCTCGCCGATCGTGCTGTCGAAGAGGCCAGGTCTTATATTCAAGGCAAGTTTGGCAAGGAATACTTGCCCAAATCGTCTCCAAGATTCAAGAACAAATCGAAAAACGCACAGGAGGCGCACGAGGCCATCCGGCCGACCGATATGTCGCGCGAACCGGCGGCGATCCGCACGCGACTGACCAATGACCAGTTCCGGCTGTATGACCTCATTTGGAAGCGGACCCTGGCCAGCCAAATGGAGCAAGCTCGGGTCGAGCGGTCGAGGATCGAAGTCACGGTTTCAGCAGAAGGAGCCCCCCACATCTTTGCCGCCACCGGCAAGACAATCCTGTTCCCCGGCTTCTTGCGGGTCTATGTCGAAGGGACCGACGACCCCGACGCCGAACTAGGCGAGCGAGAGAAAGTGCTGCCCGAAATCCGCGACGGTGAGGTCCTGGCGTGCCAAGGCGTCGGCGTGACCGACCACGAGACGCGGCCTCCTGCCCGCTACACGGAGGCGACACTCGTCCGCAAACTCGAGGACGAAGGTGTCGGCCGGCCCAGCACCTACGCCGCCATCATCGGCACGATCCAAGACCGGGGCTACGTATTCAAGCGCAAGGCCGAATTGGTGCCCACCTTCACGGCATTTGCCGTCACTGGCTTGCTGGAGGACAACTTTGGTGACCTCGTCGACCTGGGCTTCACCGCAAGGATGGAAGACGAGCTCGACGACATCGCCGAGGGCTCGGCGGACATGGTCGCCCACTTGAAGAAATTCTATAGCGGCGACGGCACGTCGCCGGGCCTGGTCGCCGAGATCGACGCCAAGATCAAGGACATCCCCTTCCCTGCCATCGCCCTCGGCGAGGACATCGTCGTCCGCATCGGTCGAAACGGAGCCTTCATACAGCGAGGTGCGGGGGGGCCGGGCAACACGGCCAATGTCCCCGATGACGTTGCTCCTGCCGAACTGAACTTGGCCAAGGCGCAGGCTCTCTTGGAGGAGCGCGGCAAGGGGCCCGAAGCCATCGGCCAAGACGCCGAAGGCCGTTCTGTCTTTCACAAGAAGGGCCGGTTCGGCGACTATTTGGAGGTCGAATCCGACCCACCGAAGCGTGTGACTGTCCCGCCCGGCGTCGCTCCCGCCGACTTATCGGCAGAAGACCTGCGAACCTTGCTGTCATTCCCGCGGGTTGTCGGCAAGCACCCCGAGACCGGGGCCGACATCACCATCGCCATCGGCCGGTTCGGCGCCTACCTCACCGCAGGCGAGCAGAAAGGAAACGTCGGCGACTGGAAGCAGGCGGCGACCCTCGATGTCGCCGGAGCCCTTGACGCGCTGGCCAATGGTCGATCGGCCAAGCGGGCCGCTGGGCCGACGGCGCTTCGCGAACTCGGCACCGCCGACGGTGTCGCCGGCCCGGTCAAGGTGATGGACGGCCGCTACGGCCCGTATGTGACTGACGGCACGACCAACGCCACCCTGCCCCGCGGCACAGCCCCTGAGGCCCTGACCCTGGATGACGCCGTCCGGCTGATCCAAGCCAAGGCCGCTGCCGGCCCGAGCAAGAAGAAGCCGTTCAAGCGCGGTGGGTTCAAAAAGAAGAAGTGAGTCCGGATTTGGAGTGCGGCGGCTCCGACGCCGCTTTGTCCGGCGCGGCTACGACGCGCCGAAAACTCCAGCCCCTAGCCCCTAGCATCTATCCCCCAACAGGCATCAGCTTCGCGTCTTCCTTGACCTTCGCCTGTACCGGCGTGCCGGCCGTGGCGTGGATGTTGGAGCCCTTGAAGACCCCGCGCAGCTTGTCGTCGACGCTGGCGACGACGCTCTGGATCTCGCCAAGCGCGCGGGTAGCCATGACCAGGTCGATCCCGGTCAGTTGCGAGAGATCGCCGCGCATCAGGCCGTTCACGGCGTCCTGGGCTGACGGACCACTTTTGCGGTTCTTGCTGTCCAGTCTGTCCGCGACCTTTCTGGTGTCCTCCAGTCCAAGGACGTCGGCCATGCGCTTGAGGTCGACCTCGTCGGCTTGGCCTATGCCGGTCGACTTGGCAGCGAAGTCCTTCAGCACCTGCTGCCCCTCGGGGGTCTGCCACAGCCGGTCGACACGCGCAGCGTCTTTCCGTCCACTCGTGTTGGCCTGGGTGAACTCAAACGTGCCGTCGTCGCTCGCCGACAGGAGGACGACCGCGCCGTCCGGAGCCTGGATGCTCTCGACCGAGACAGCCAATCGGGCCGGCCGGTTGGCCATGCCAGAGAAGACGCTTGCACCCCGCGATTGCGTGACCTTGCCGACCGCGCGAGACCCGGCGGGAAGGACGGTCTTGCCGCCGACGGAAACAGGCTTGGCCAGCACCAAATCGACCTGGGATCCCTCGGCGCTGCCACCCGAATCGAGTGCGGTGAGCAGGAGCAGCTCCAAGTGCGTCCCCTGTACCAGGCGCACAGGCTGGGGCGCTGGTGAGCCAGGCTTGACTGCCGCCGCCCCTTTCTCCCAGGGCCGAGTGAACAAAACTCCGGCACCGAAAGCCGCCAAGACCAGCAGCCCGACCAAGAAAGCGCGGATTCTCATCGCCAATGGTTTAACGCTTGGGGCAGTCGCCGGGATTCGCGGTCACTTCGAGGCCCAGTGGCCGTCGAGTTTGTTGCCGCTGTCGTTGGAGACGTTGGCGTCGGAGGGCGACAGCTTGCCAAGGCCACCGTTGGCATAGAGGGCGAAGATGATATGGTCGTGCCGCCCCTCGGTCTTGTCGTTATCGAACACGCCGCCTGAGGTGTTGTAGAAGGCCAAGTGGGTGACCGCCGTCGACGACTTGTCCCACTGGAAGTTGCTGTTGTTCCAGCCGATCAGGAAGCCGTTGAACGGCACGACCTCGGACTTGCTGTTCTGGAATTCGAAGGGTGAAAACGTGTTCTTAGCCCCCATGTTGGCGGTCTCGGCGATCAGAATCGTGCCCTCTGGTTTGGCCACTTCCTGGTACGGCTTGGAGGCCATGGGAACGTACATGCCGTATTCCAAGTGGGCGGTGTCGGGGCCGTCCTTTTGTTGGATGCGAATGTCGGTCGATTCCTCTTTGCTTGCTGCTGGGCACGAGAAAGAGCCAAAGCTCGACATGTACGGCGAAATGGTGCTGGCCCAGACCACGGGCAGGCCGCGGTCCAGGTACGGCGACTGGTTGTCGCCTTCGACATAGAGTGGCGGGAACCGGCCGTCGTAGGCTTCCGCATAGCCAAAAACGGCCTTGCTGATCGCATTCAAGTTGCGCTTGCAGGCAGTGCGCTGGCTGTCCTCCAGCATGTGGCGGTAGATGGGGATGAACATCACCCCAAGCACGAGGACGATGCCACCGATCCAGAGAAGGTCTTTGCGGCTGATGTAGTCCGAGCCGCGCGGTTTGGACCCCTCTGGCGCGTCCGGGTCGTAGGCAGAGTTTGCGGCCAAGATCATGCGCCGGGCGTCCTTTTGGGTGGGTTCTTCTTGTTGTTGACCGGCGTGGTCGATGCCTTGAGGGGCGCAGTGAACTTGTAGTCGGCGAGGGTGGTGACGAGCTTATCCTCGTCCAATTTGACGGCCTTGTCCTCTTCCACCACCGGCACCATGCCCATCTTGATGTCGCTCGGCTTGACGCTCTTAGCGAAAAGGAGCAGGGAGGAAAACTCGTCTTCGTTGAACTCGCCGCCCGCCAGGGCCATTGCCTTGTCCAGGGCTCCCGGCATCACCCAGAACTTCGACAGAGCCTGGCTCTTCATGGCGATCAAAAACTGCTTCTGTCGCTCTTGCCGGGCGAAATCGCTGTCGTCGTGCCGGAACCGGACGAAGCCCATAGCCTTGTAGCCGTTGAGCTTTTGCTTGCCCTTTTTGAGGTTGATGAAGAGGTTGCCCGCCCGGTCGGTGTACTTCATGTCTTTGTCGACATCGACGGTCACCCCGCCTAGAAGATCGACAATGTCCTGGAAGGCCTCGAAGTTGAGCGTGGTGGTCCGGTCGATCTTGATGCCCAGCAACGCCTCGATCGCCTGCTCGGTCAGTTGGTCGCCGCCGTAAGCGTGGAAGGCGTTCATCTTGTGCACCTTCTTGTCGTAGCTCGGCAAGTTGAACTCCAGGTCGCGGGGCACCGAGAGGGCCGTGATGGCGTTGTTGGCAAAGTCCAACCGGGCCACGAGCATCATGTCGCTGCGGGCCTTGGCGTTGGTGACCTTGAGGCCTCCCGTTGTCAGGTCTTCATCGCAGCCCAGGATGAGGACGGTCAGGTGGTCAAGCGGGCCGTTTTCACCACGAAACGACTCCGCTGGCGCCTTGGGGTTGAATGTAAAAGTCTTGGCGAGCAACTTGGCGGTGACCTTTCCAGAGTTCAACCATCCAATGGTTGCCCCAGCGAGGAGCACACCCGTGAGCAACAGCACGTAGGCGGTCGTCTTGACGACCTTTTTCCATTTAACAGGCTCGACTGCGTGCTCCATGAAGCTGTCCAGGGTACCAGCCGCGCCTTTTGCGGCCTGGGGAGTTTCCCAATGTCTACAACCTCCAAGAGCGCGAATTGGTTTCCGGCACTGGCCGGTCCCTGATGACGTATTCTCTTGACATGGCATGTCGAACGGAGAGAAAGGCGTTCACGATGATCGAGCTGCTGGTCGTCATTGCGATCATCGCGATCCTGGCCGCCTTGTTGTTCCCGGTCTTCGCCCGGGCCAAGGAGTCGGCGAAGAAGACGCAATGCATCAGCAACCTGCGCCAGATCGGCAGCGGACTGCTGCTCTACATGGGCGATTCGGACGACCGGTTTCCGTTCGCTGTCGACCCGATCGACAAAGTCCGTCCAGAAATCTGGTCGACCTACCCCGACTTTCAGGCTCAGATTCCAACCATGCCTTATTTGCACGAAGCGATCCAGCCCTATATCAAGAGCAAGGAGATCTTCCATTGCCCGTCCGACGGCGGCACCCAGGTTCTGGACGACCGGCCCCACATCAGCTTCGTGACGTCGCCGACGATGTACAAGACCTACGGCACGTCGTACTTCTTTCGGACTGAGATCGCGTTTAAGGCGTTCTCGCAAGACAGGTTTCAGTTTCCTGCCGACGTGAACGTCCTGATGGACGCAGCTGGCCACTGGCACGGCGACGGCGGCATGATGACCGCCGACGTCGATCCCTTCTTCTTCACCGCCAAGATCAAGGGGTACCGTTACAACACGTTGTACGGAGACATGCACGTCAAGTCGCTCATCTTTGACCAGTTGCAGAAGGCCTGGAACACCAGCCTGTGATCCTGCGGCCTTATGGGGTGGTCCTGCGGGGCCGCCTGGAGCTCGGCCTTGAAGTCGAGGTCGTCGACGGGGTCGTCGTCTCGATAGGGCCTCAGACCGGGATGCCCGATCCCTACGTTTTGTCGCCTGCCTTTGTGAACGCCCACTCGCACCTGGAGTACCGCGGGATGCTCGGGCTGATTGACGAGCCGGAGTATGTCGGTTGGATCAGAGCGATCACTCGCATGAAGACTTCGCAGACGGTCGAAGAAGTCGTGGCAGACTGCATATTGGCTGCCGAGGAGAACGTGGCTTGCGGCGTCGCTTTTGTCGCCGAGCACAGCGACCGGCCCGGGGCAGCGGCGGCGATAAATGCGGCAGGTTTGGACGGGATTGTCTTTCAGGAAGTCATCACCTTCATGGAAGCCGACGGGCCAGCGGAACGGTTGGCGCGGTCCGAGGAGCGACGGGCAGCAGCGGCAGAATTGGTCGATCAGGCGTACTTGAACCCGCACGCTCCCCACACAGTTGATGGCGCTACCTTTGGGCAGTTGGCCGGTTATGGCAAACCGCTGAGCATCCATGTGGCGGAGACCGTCCACGAGCGGACGTTTTGGGAAGACGACGCCGGACCACTGGCCGAGGTCTACCGAGCGAACTCCATTCCTAGGCCGTATCGGGGACGTTTGCTGGATTACCTGGCGGCACAAGGCGCCCTGCGACCGGGAGTGCAACTCGTCCATTTCTGCGATGCTGACCCGGCGGACATCGCGCAGGCTGCAGCGGCCGGGGTCGGCGTGGCGCATTGTCCGCGCTCCAACGAGCGGCTCCAGTGTCCGCGGGCGCCTGTTCGGGAGATGTTGGACGCAGGGATCTTAGTCGGACTCGGGCTCGATTCGGCGGCTTCGTCGGGGCCGGTGGACATGTTCGCCGAGATGCGCGCGGCGCTGGAAGTGTCTTTCCGGCGGTCGCAACCGTTGACAGCCGAAGAAGTTTGGGACATGGCGACGACCATGGGGGCTCGCTCGCTGGGTTTGGCCGATTGGGAGATCAAGCCCGGCTCCAAGGTGCCGTTAGTCGCCCTTGACCTGGCCGGGTGCCTGACCACCGACGACATGCTCGATCGCGGCGGGCCAGAATCTGTGTTGTGGCAAACCGCGAGCGGCTAGACGATCTTTGGGCGATGGTCCGGGCTGTGCCTGCTGGCCGGGTCGTCGGCTATGGCGCGCTCGGGGCGGCGGTGGTGCCACCGGTCTCGGGGTTGGTGGTGGGCCACTGGATGGCCTCTTGTCCGGTCGACGTGCCCTGGTGGCGTGTGGTCGGGGCGAAGGGGAACTTCCCGGTCTTCAAGCGCGGGCCCGAGTTTGGCGTCGAGCAGCGCAAGCGGCTAGAGGCCGAGGGC
>JAFDWT010000121.1 GCA_018268335.1 Armatimonadota bacterium
CTCCACACCGGCTACGACAGCAGCGAGGAAGGCCAGAAGAAGAAGCGCGCACGGGACTGGCCGCTCCTCGAGCTCGACCTCGCCGAGCGGCCCGACCACCCCTTCGACCTCTTCAACTGCGGCATGACCGCCCACTACGAGGGCCGCCACCCCGAGGCCGTCGGATACCTGACGATGAGCATCAAGAACTCAGGCCCCGACGACTCGCACCTGCCCAAGGCCTACGCCCTGAAGTCCGTCTCCCTGCGCGACGGCGGCCGCCCAGACGAGGCGCTCGTCACTTTGGACCAGGGCCTCGCCGCGGTCCCCGGCGAGCCAGAGCTCCTCTTCCTCAAAGGCGTGCTCCTCGCGAACATGGGGGCGCACCACGAGGCCCTGGACTGCTACGCCCAGATCCCCGGCACGCAGCCGGGCCGCTTCAGCAGCGTGGACCTCGGCATCTTCACCTTCAAGAAGCAGCACAACGTCGCCGTCTGCCACCTGGCCATGGGCGACTACCTGGCGGCCCGGCACTGGTTCACCGAGGCTCTGAGGTCCGCCCCCTGGTACACCGACAGCGCCGTCGCGCTCTTTGAGGCGGCCAAATCCACCGGAGACCCGAACGGCGTCCTCCAGGCCGCCGAGGCCGTCCGCGCCGCCCTGGGGCCGGGCGAGCTCTGGGCGACCATGCACTGCGCCCGCGCCGACATGCTGGGCGTCCCGCGCGAAGCCGCCCTCGAGCAGCTCTGGCGGCAGTTCCCCCAGGCCGAGGCCCCCGGCCTCCTCATGCTCCGCCCCTTGCTGGAGCAGGGAGACATCGGGCGGGCCGCGCCCGTCCTCGAACACCTCGACCGCACCGGCTCTGCCGAGGCCGCCTTCGTCAAGGGCCAGCTCTCCCTGCGCTCAGGAGACTTTGCGTCCGCCCTGCGGCACATGAAGAGGGCCGAGCAGCGCAACCCCGGCCACGAGCAGACCAAGGCCCAGATAGCAGGAATCCAACAGCTCCTCGCCGAGCAAGAACCGGTCCTCAACGGCCACGCGGAGGCCATATGATGCCAATGGCCTCGACCGGTGCCACACCGGTGTTCACCCGGTGTTCACCCGGTGTTCACACTGGGCCCGCCTGTCTCCAAAACGTGCATGTCTACTTCGGCAGAAAAATTGTGGAAACACTCCTGCACTTTTGTGTTAAGCAGGTGTACAACTTTGCTATGGGACTGGTGAAAACACCAGTGGGAACACAGGAGGAGAGGCGATGAGCCCCCTCGCCACCCTCCACGTGCAGAACCCCCGCAACCGAGGCGAGCTCCCCGGCGCGACCCACTGCGGCACCGGCGGCGAGCCCGGCGAGGGCCCCTACGTCCGTATCTGGCTGATCGTCAAGGACGAGACAATCCGGCACGCCACCTACGACTCCCACGGCTGCCCGGCCAGCGTCGCCGCCGGCAGCGTCCTGTGCCAGATCGTCACAGGCAGGACGCCAGAACAAGCCGCCCTCCTCACCGCCCCCGACCTCCTCCTCGTCCTCGGAGGACTCCCCGAAGGCAAAGAACACTTCGCAGATTTGGCTGTACAAGCACTAAGGAACGCAATCCAAGAGAACTAACCATGGCACTACCTTTCTTTTACGGTTCACCCGTCAGTACGGGCACAGGCATCCTCTTTGGCGGGGGAGGAGGCGGTTCTACAGGTGGCGGAAGTGGCTCGGTCATGCCTGTCGCCCCGGGAGTCCCTGGCGGAGGAGGTGGTGGCTTTGGTGGAGGCGGAGGATTTGGTGGCGGCTTCGGCGGCTGTTGCTCCGCGTGCGGATGTGAACATGGCCTCGGACAAGGGTGTAGCGTCGCTTCACTTTGCGGTCCTGTCTGCCCCGATGCACCGGGTTATGACCCGACACCGAACGACCTCAAGATCGGAATTTCGTGCGCGATCGCCTAGAACGACTGGACTAACCGACTGAACATCCCATGTCTTTCACACCAAACCCTGACAAAGACGTTTCGAGCTCTCCAGCGATGTTGGGCCTGGACATCGACCCCGAACTGAGCCATCCGCACTTTCCCAAGCCTGACCCGGCGACTGGCGCTCTCAACGTCGACCCTGAGATTGTCCTCAAGGCCAAAGGGATGGGACTGCAGATCAGTTTCTTTTACAGTTCGCTTTCCACCGCCAACGGTTGCTTTGGCAGGCGACGTTCGGCTAGCACGAACGCCTATGTTCTCTTAGGCGATACCAACGCCCAGGTGTTCAGGGGCGACGAAAAGTCGTATACCTATAGTATCGGAGCGACAGTCGGCGGAGTCACGAGCTATTCGTCGCTCAGCCAGAGTTACAGCCCGACGACACTCACATCCACGGCGTCAGGATTCACCGAGGCCCTACCCGACGGCAGCTTGCTGTTCTACGGCCAGCTTGTCAGCGGCTCTGCGCCTGCCAAGTACCTTTTGAGCAGCGTCACCTCCCCGGCAGGGGCCCGGCACACCTACACATATGGCACTGGAGTCGAGGCGAACCTGCTCAAGACAGTGCAAGTGGCAGACGGGCGTCTTGTGACCCTGACCTATACCAATTCGGTCACGACCTCGCTGCTTAGCAATGTGCAAGATTGGGGCGGCAGGTATTGGACATTCACATACGACGCCAACCGGCAGCTCACGCAGATGACGATGCCGGTGGGTTGCTCCACCCAGTACACCTACACGCTCCTGGGTGCATCGACCACCCTTCTGGGCTCGATCACCGACCCGCGAGGTTTCACGACGGCCTACGCATACGATTCCAAGAGCAGGGTCACCACAATGGTGGCGGGCACCGGCACCTGGACTTACACCTATAGCACGGCCTTCGGCTCGAACGGAGGGGCTGAGGTGACGACACCTACGGGCGCGAAGACGACGTATCTCCTTGCCACCAACGCCCAATACTCGGCAGTTGTCCACCCGGAGGGATATCGCTCGACATACACCTACGACAGCAACTTCTTCCGCTCCAAAGAGCAGACTCCGTTGGGTTATGTTTCCAGCCAGACCTACAACGCCAGAGGGCAGGTGACGGCTTCGGACGACGTGCTGGGCAACCGCACGACGTTCTCCTACGACAGCGCGAACAACCTGACGAAGATCCAATACCCAGACAATAGCGTCGTCACCTTGAACTACGACGGTTCGCGCAACCTGACCAGCCGGGTAGACCCACTGGGCAACCGCACGACGTACACCTTCGACGGGTTCGGCCTGATGCTCACCTCGCAAGACGCGAGGAGTCTGGTCACAACGTACAACTACGACGTGTCGGGGAACGTCGTCAGCGTCCAGGCCAGCGACGGCGGGGTGACCACCAGCACCTACGACTCTCTGGGTCGCGTGCTCACCAGCCAAGACCCTCTTGGCCGGGTGACCAGCTACGGCTACGACGCGGCGGACAACGTCGTGAGCGTCACCAACGCGGCCGGGGAGATGACGCGCTACATCTACGACACCTGCCTGCTGCAGGCGACTGTGAGCCCGCTGGGCTTCCGGACCACCAACACCTACGGGCGTTTCGAGAAGCTCGCGACCACGACAGACCCGCTGGGTAACGTCACGACTTACAACTACAACAACGTCGGCTGGCTGACCTCGACCCAGGACGCGTTGGGCAACGTCAGCACCAACACCTACAACGCCCCCGGGCAACTGGTCTCGCGCACTGACCCATTGGGGTTCGTCACGACGTACGGCTACGACAGCGTCGGCCGACGGGTGTCTTCGCAGAACGCGCGGGGTTATGTGACGACTACGGTGCTGGACGCCAAGAGCCAGGTGAGCGCCGTGCAAGACGCCCTCGGCAACCGGAGCAGTTACACCTACGACACGATGGGGCGGCAGCGGACCAGCCAGACGCCGCTGGGATATGTGTCGACCACGAGCTACGACCTGGCCGGGCGCATGGCTTCGATGCAGAACGCCTTGGGCCAGGTGACGACCTACGGCTACAACGCTGTTAACGCCCCGGTGAGCGTGCAGAACCCGCTGGGCTACGTCTCGACGAGCACGTACAGCGCCAACAGCAACCGCCTGGCCTCGACGACAGACCCGCTGGGCCTGACCACCACCAACACCTACGACCTGGCCGGACAGCTGACGTTCCGCCAGGACGCCAAAGGCTACGGGATCACCTTCGCCTACGACCAGGCGGGAAGGCAGAAAGCCGTCACCAACGAGCTGGGCTATGCCACCACGACCTCGTATGACGCCGACGGCCGGGCGGTGACGGTGATCGACGGGACAGGGCGCGTCAAGACGATGACCTATGACGCGGCTAACAGGTTGCTCGGTGCGGCCTACGCCGACGGAACAGCCTTAACACTGTCTTACGACAGGCTCGGGCGCCGGACGACCATGGTGGACTCGGGCGGGACGACGACATACACGTTCTCGGCAAGAAGCGAGCTGACAGGGAAGACAGACCCAGGAGCGTATGCGCAGGCTTACTCATATGATGCAGTCGGGAATCGAAATGTAGCGTCGAACCCCGACGGTGGTAGGGTTACGAGCACATTCGACGGACTAGACCGCGAGACTTCGAAACAAGATTCGTCGGGCCAACTGACCACTATCAACTATGACGCCAACGGGTTGTGGACGTCCCTAGCATACGGTGCTGGCAGCGTCAACTACGCATACAATGCCATAGGTGATGTCACCACGCTCCTGTACAAGGACAGCCACTCAAGTGTGCTGGCGACCATAGTCGACACATTTGACGCTGGACGACGTAAGATTACGCAAACGCGCGATGGCAACATTACAACGTACAGCTACGATGGGAATTCACGTCTGATCGGCCAAACCAAATCAGGTTACTGTGCGACCTTCCAGTATGATAGCGTCGGAAACATCGTCGTCAAGCATCACCAAGGGCAGGCACCGACGAGTCTGAGTTACGATGCCGCCCAGAGGCTGGTGACAAGTTTAGACGGTGCGATATTGACCACCTATGCGTACGACGGTGCCGGAAACCTGAGCAGCGAAAACAAATCAGGGAGCCTCACCCAGTACTCTTACGATGGGGAAAACAGAATGACTCTCCAAGTACTGCCGGACGGGACGCGCGCGACAAGCACCTATCAGGGCGACGGCCTGAGGCGTTCACTGCGGTCTGGAAGTGAAACGACCACATTTGTCTGGGACGGCACAAACTACTTGTCGGAGTATTGAGAGATGGCTGCAAAAGTAACATACACTCAAGTAAACGGGCTCGTCATCGCTGAAAACCGCGGCGGCGTCAATTCGTTCTTTATGCCAGATACGACAGGCAGCTTGGCCCAGACCCGGGACAACGCCGGAAACCTGACGTACTCCGCGGAATATTGGCCGTTTGGCGAGACGCAGTCTGAAACGGGAGCTAACGCTTCACGCTGGTCGTTCGTCGGCCTGTTGGGCTATGCCAAAGACACGGCGAGCATGCTGTACATCCGGGCAAGATTCTATCGTCCGAGTCTGGGAAGATGGCAGACCGTCGATCCTAAGTGGCCCAGGTACCGTGCATACAGGTATTCTAGGAACGACCCTGTCGGATTCATCGACACAACGGGTAATAACTGGCGCCGCCCTTGCGACCACCTTACTCCAGATCCCTCGTATTGCCTGATGCACCCGTTTGCGCGAGAGTGTAACCCTCCGGGTAGTGTGTGGTACTGCCTGACGCATCCCTTGGACCCTGATTGCAGACCTGGCCATCCGGGCGCATCGATTCGACCTTCTCCGCCTGCCGAAATCACATGCGATTCTTGTTATTTAGCTGGCAATCAGTGCTTGACTAAGGCACTAAAAGACTATAGCTCTGATGGAGCCAACGAAGCTTGTTCGTTGCCAAACATCGTTCAAGACTGTGTTCAATGTTGTTCTGACAATGGATGCCATAGCACCAATAGTTGCTTGTCCTTCTGTCAGAACATTGCTACTGCCTGGCGGCAGGCGTTCTTTGAATGCTTTTCTTCACCGGCTCAAGAGCCGAGCACCGGGGGTGGTTCAGTTGGACCAATTATTGTGCCCAGAGTAAGCTTGCCCCCATATTACGGGCCGCCACGTTTTAAGTAGAGGTCATGCTGTATGAGATTTTCTCGATCACTTTGTGAAGCAATTGTTGTGTACGTTATGCTATGCTGTCTCACATGTTGTGGACGCAAGTCATTTTCATCCTCTTCTTGTAGTCTGAGCGGATCGTGGATTCTTGATGTTCACTATGACAATGGATTCGGAACAATTGATGTGCCAATGAGCCCCAAAGCAGTGACGGTATTTACTACAAACGGTGAAGGATCGTTCTTGGGTGCGCCAATGAAGTGGCATAGGAAAGATGGCGTTGTGACTATAAGGTCACGATCAGCGCTGGCATTTGTATACTCTGGCGGTAAGGCAAAACTGGATGAGGAGAACATCGTGAGTGCCGAGTTCGATGACAGTTGCCACTTGTATTTGGTCAGAGATGGGAGTAAGGTAGCGCGAATGATTTTGGAAAGCAAAACGTAGATGAGCAACACCCCAAACCCAAGAAGGTCTTCCTGTGTGAAGCACCTTTCGGGCTAAGTTGCGTTGTTTTCCACTTTGCAATTTCTAATATGGCCTGGAGTTCCTCACCCGGCAACATGGTGATCACCAACGTTTACGACAGCGTCGGCAACCGGACGCTGATGCAGAACCCGGACGGAGGCCGGACCACCATGGCTTATGACGCTTTGGACCGTCTCTCAACCCAGACCTTGCCGACCAACGAGGTCTACACGCTGCAATACGACGCGGGGAGCCGTTTGACAATGACGAGCTACCTGACGGGATCGAGCAGCGACGCCTATGACGCCCTTGGCCGGGCGAGCTCCCAAGTGGAGTACAACGGGGCCACGCCAGTGTTGACGATCATTGACACCTATGACGCGGCGGGCCGCAAGACGGCGCGCGCGCGCGACGGCCTTCCGACCACGTACACCTACGACAACGCGGACCGTCTGACGGGCCAGCAGGTGGCCGGCGGATGGGCGACCCTCGTCTATGACGCCGTGGGCAACACGACGGTGAAGCAGCACCAGGGGTCTTTGCCTTTGACGATGAGCTATGACGCGGCGCAGAGGATCGTCACTGCGATGGACGGACCGACGCCGGTGACCTACACGCATGACAACAACGGGAACATGACGGTGGAGAACCGGGGCGGCGTCCAGACCCAGTATGTCTACAACCGTTCGAACCGCCTCCAAACGGAGATAGCTCCGGACCTAACTAGGACGACGATGCTGTACGACGGCGACGGGCTGAGAAGAGTGAAACAGACCTCTTCGACCCTGACGACGTACCTTTGGGACGGTGCTGATTATTTGGGAGAGCTGCACTGATGGCGATGGCGGTTGTCTAC
>JAFDWT010000122.1 GCA_018268335.1 Armatimonadota bacterium
CTTGGCCTTGGCCGGGTCGAGTACATGGAAAGACCCTGCCGGTGCCGCCGCGAGCTTGGTCGTGAACTTCATCAAAAGTTAGACTAGCGCGCAAGTAGGCATGTAACTCCCTTGACGGCCTGTTTTGACCGGGAACTGGATATGCTCACGGCTATCGCGAACGAGTTCCTAGATTCCGAACGCCACTTGCGCGAAGCCGTCCAGGCCGTTGGCGCCGCCGCTGTCGGCGCGCGTCTTCGTCGACATCGAGAGGCAATGCAGCTGTCCATCCGCCGGTTAGCAGAACTGGCGCTTGTCAGCAAATCGTCGATCGTGGCCGTAGAGCAAGGCAAAAGCTCACGCCCAGCCACCATCGCAAAGCTCTGTTCGGCGATGAACCTACATGTAGAGCGGATAGTCGGTGAAGCCCCAACGGATCAGTCCGCACTAAGCCCCTTCCACTTACATACCGATGACCGGTGGTTTGTCCTCGACGACCTCACGGGCCGAGAGCTCGACGCTCCAACCGCGCAGTCCATCCAAACACAAGACAACCTCATGGTCATGTTGCGAAACGTGCCGCCCGACGCCAAGTTCATTGCCGGCACGGTCACCGTGGCCAAACCAACGGAAAGGCGACAACACCCCGGACAAGAGATCGCCTTTGTTTTGGAGGGAGAAGTCGAGATTTCTGTCGGTCAAGAAGTCAAGACGCTAAGCAAGGGGGAGTCGGCGTTCATTCCCGCCGAGACCCCGCATCACTACGCGCCGGCTCATGGCGCACCCCAACCGGCCACGCTCTTTCTCGTCCGAGTGCACTAGGACCACTGTACCAAATTTGGTACAGTGGTCGGCATGACTTTGACTGTTGTAATCGTGACTTCACTCGCGCTGGGTCATTTCCAGAGAGCAGAGTTCGACGTCCGAGTCGATCCAAGGATCGAGTTGCTAACAACAGTTTTCCGTCTGGCTGGCGCGGGCGAGTACCGGATGCAGTCAGGAGAATCCGCATACTCCAAACGTGTCGACACGTACTTTGCCAAGTTCAAAGACCATGCGGCCGTCAAAGCAGCTCAGCGCCTGCGTGAAGAATATGGTGTTTCCTTCGACGCAGTGCCGACACTGGCCGTCCACCTCACCGACGCTATCTCATTAGGAGAGAGGATTCCATTCGACATGCCTCCGCCTCGCTGGGACAAGCGATGGTCACCAGATGCCGCCCGTGCTTTCGTGAATGACCTCAAAGCGTTCGTGAAAGACACAGACTACGCCAAGTTCCTCGCTCAAGAAAAGCCGTACTATGCAAAAGCGACAGCCGGAATGGTCGACCTCCTCAAACGGTATCCGGTCGGCAAGTGGATCACCGACTTTTATGGCTACAAGCCCACTCGAGAGCCCTTTGTCATCGTCGGTTTGCTGTGCGGAGGCGGCAATTACGGTATGAGCGTCCGGTTTCCCGACGGCTCCCTGGAGATGTCGCCGGTCTTTGGCGCCGACGACTTTGACAAAGACGGCGTGCCTCGCTTCGGGGACGGGGCACTGTCGACGGTCGTACATGAGTTCTCCCACGGCTATGTGAACACACTTGTCGACCCGTATGCAGACCGACTGAAACCGACGGTTGCGAAGTATTGGCCTCGAATGCAAAGCGTGTTCGCCGCGAATGCCTACGGCGAGACCAACGCGGTCCTTTACGAGACCTTTGTGCGAGCAGTGGAATCGCACGTCGTTGAAAAACACATGAGTCCGCCGATGGCCTTTGATGTTCTCGTCGGTCAACGGTCGACCGGCTTCCTTTGGACCTCTGACCTTTCGGCCAAGCTGAATGCATACGACGCGAACCGCAGCCA
Source organism: Armatimonadota bacterium (assembly GCA_018268335.1). Taxonomy (GTDB): domain Bacteria; phylum Armatimonadota; class Fimbriimonadia; order Fimbriimonadales; family Fimbriimonadaceae; genus JAHBTB01. Next base: position 1,830 of record JAFDWT010000122.1, read on the forward strand.
GTACAAGAGGTTCGATCAGTTCATGCCAACGCTGGTGCACGAGTTCGAGCGCGTGACGCACGACCCTGAGACACTCTATGCTCGCTGCCCCAAAGTGCTGGCGGTCGAGCCGACCTGGGGTCCGGAGGAAGGCGACACCAAAACCGTCACGATCAAGACGACCTTCGACCAGCCCATGTTGCGCGACCGCCGCGGCTTCTCGATGGAGCCGTCGGGATGGGAGGTCGTCAAGAAGACCGAATTCGCCGCTGACGGGAAGAGCATGCAGCTGACTCTCAAGGTCAAGAAAGGCACCGATTACATCGTGGCGATCAACCGCTTCGGCCGCGGAGTCGCTAGCGAGGCTGGCTATCCAGTGTTGCCCTGGTCTGGCAAGCTCCGAAGTTGAGGGAGCGCGATTGCCCATTGGAAGTGACCAATTGCTCGGAGCTCGGACGGATTGAAGCTGTCATGTCAAGGGCAGAAGCGGCACGGCCGGCAGGATGCGGACACCCGCAAACTTACTAGTAATTTTCAAAGTGGGGTGCCTCAAGGTCGATTTCCCCCTATTTCTGCTAGCTTCAGTTGTAGAATCCTGGAACTGTGAAGAGGGCTCTTTTCATTTCTTGCTTGGCGCTTGTGGCTGCTGCTTCTCAGGCAGCTTTGAACCTGAACATTGACAACCCGGACCAGGTCGTGAACCTCCCGCTGGTCGGCTCGGTCGACGTCATATTCACCGGTACTGTCGTGTGCAGTGCTGACTGGAAAATCTCGAGCATCAGCATCGCCTATCCGTTTCTTCAGAATTCTGCCGTCAGCCTGCAGCAGCTCAGTACGGCTCCGGCGTTTCTGAACTACCTCAACACGGCAAATTTCGGCGACGATTATTCTGGCGACCTGTTCAAGGTCACTGTCCCCTCGACAGCGACTCCGGGCTATTACGGCTACGCCTTTAACAGCTCGAACGCCTGTTTTCTCGGTGCTGGCGCAGTCAATACCTCGGGCGGGACATTCGACGACACTGAAAGCTACTCCATCACTGTGAACGCAGTGCCTGAGCCTGCGACGATGACTTTGCTGGGTGTTGGCCTGTTGGCTGTCGCACGCCGCCGCAAGTAAGCCTCGCTTGGGATCTTGCGATCAGACGGGCCGGAACACGAGTTCCTGCCCGTCTTCGCTTGACATGTGGCTCATGTCAGACGCCCGGCAGTTCCCTAGTAAGCCGCGCGGAGAACCTGTCCTGCCGTCACAGTCACCTTCCTAGAAAAGGCCAGTGTCGAGCCACTGCGCTTGCAAGCGACAGTCTTCCGATTGACCGACACCTTGCTCCCGATCCCTTTGCATCGAAGCTGGCTGAGGCGCAGCTTGCCATGACGGACTTCGAGATAGAGCTCGCCACCTCGCCGACCGAAGACGCCCCAGCCTTCGGCGCCGACGAAGGGGAACTCGAAGTCGCCTTTGTCGAACGGAGCCTTGAGGTCGAATCCCATCACCCCGCTCGGGCCGTCGTAGGTGAAGCCGGTCAGCGAGACAAACGGGCCATAACTCGCCATGGCGCGAGCGTAGTGGTCGCTGCATTCGATCTCGTTGTAGGGGCTGCGGCGGGCAGCGTTGTGGCGGTCGTGGACGGCGCGGACAAGGGCGAGGCCTTCTTCAACCATGCCTTCGGCGATCATGTGGCCGGCCACTTGGTGCTCCTGACCCGTCCAGCACTCGTTGAAGTAGAACAGGAAAGTCCCTTTGGGATCGCGATACGGGTTGTCCAGCCCCTTGGGGTTAGTGGTCATGATGAGGCCTGCCTCACCGGCGACCGCGTACCAGCGGCCCGCGCGGTATTTGTTCCGCCAGGGGCCGACATCGGGGGAGAAGTTGTACTTCCAGAGCGACTTGAGGGCCGACTTGGTCTCGCGCTCTGGAAGAACGCGCCCAAGCCCGACCTGGTGCGCCCAGCCCTGACCGAAGACCTGATCGGCGTGGCAGCCCTCGTAGTGGCCGAGGGCATTGGCGTGGGCAGTGTCGGGCTTTTGGACGAAATACTCGCCATTGAATAGCTTGAGCACATTGGTGCGGCCCTTGGCCAGGCGAGCCTTGCAGTCGGCCGCGAACGCCTTGTCCCCAACGACCGTCGCCATCCTCTCGCCAGCGGCGAGCGCTGCGAGGTAGAGCGAGGTGATCCACGAGATTTCGCCATACCAGGCAGCGTCGAGGGTGTTCATCTGCTCGCCCTGGATGATCCCGTCGCCCTTGTCCATCTTCATCAAGAACTCGATGGCCCGCTTGGCGTTCTTCCAGTTGCGCTTCAGGAACGTGTCGTCGGGCGACATCTGGTGCTCGCGCAAGATGCGGCAGATGGTGCCGCCTTGGCCGTCGATGGCCGCGCTCATGTCGTATTCGGCCCGAAAGCCGATGCCGCCGTCCTTGTTCTGCGCCAGTCCGAGGTCGACCCGTTCGCGCTGGTCTCGCTCGATCTCGGGGAAGAGCCGCGCGACCGCCTGGGCGTAGTGCCAGACGTGGCCGCAGGTGCCTGCACAGCAGCCGATGCCCTCGAAGGCGTAGAACCGCCCCGAGCCCATGCGGTGGCAGACGGTGGTCGCCAAAGTGGAGGCGTTGGCAATGGTCCGCTCCAAGAACCAGTGGGGCAGGCCCGGTGTCTTGTCTGTGCCGTACCACGTGTCGCGCCATTGACGTGTCGTCGCGACCAGGTGGTCACGGTGCTGCTGATAGTGTCGAGCCACCGCGAGGGCATCGGAAAAGCGTTTGGCGTAGTGCCGCTTCGAAGTGTCGTCGGGGAGACCGAGTTCCAGGTTGGGGAAGTGCCAGGCGACGACGAATTCCAGGGTGGTGCTCTGGTTGGGCTTCAGTTCGAAGGCCTGTGAGACCGTGTGGGCCGTGTACTGGGCGTCATGCCCGACGGCAAGCAAAGCCATTGAGCCGGTGTCGCGGCGCTCCATGACCGGCGGGCCGTCGGAGGGGACGTCGGACTGCCAAATACGACCTACGCCGATCTGGCCCCAGCCACCGGTCTCGGTGTCCACGATCTCGATGTGCGCCCGTTTGCCCTCATGCGCGCTGATGTCAAACGCCATCGGGCGCATGCGGTTGGAGTCGAATCCCGTCTGGCTGATGACCGTCTTGCCGTCGACAATCAGGTTTAGGCACTCCCTGCCCGGGTGGTTGCCGCCGCCGATCCAGAAGTGGATGTACTTGCGCTCGATCTTGAAGGTCGGCGAGGTGATCTTCCCGACATGTTGGTCGCGGGCAACGACATCGTCGGCGGGAGCCGACGAGTGGGTGTTGACGACGTGCCCGCCCGGGCCGCCAAGGTTGCCCTGATAGGCGATGACGTCTTTGCGGGCCACCGGCCCTTTTCCAAACGCCGTGCCTTCGACCGTCCAAGGCGCGTAGGTGTCGCGCTCCCAATCCTCAATCAGAACCTCGGGGCGGTCAGTTTTGACCTTGGGGCGCTCCTTGATCGTGTGGAAGACGCCATTTGTGACGAGCATCTCAACGGGATCGGCAAGGCTGTCTTTGACCGCCGACCGACCGGCAACGTTTTCCATCCTGGCTCGGAGTTCGCCCTTGACGACCTTATTACTGTGGTTGTGCAGCGTGTACGCGAGCCGTGTCAGTGGATAGGAAGAGTTCTCAAAGTCCAGGGGAATGAACGGCGAAAAGGCCTCCAGACGTACCGAGACCGAACATGCCGGATCGTAATAGGAGACGTCGCCAATCGGATACTGGCCGCGGAACCTGACGCCTTCCCATCCACTGGCGTCCATCTCGCGCTTCTTGTCGCCCTCGACCATGAGGGTCACACCAAAATCGAAGGGCTGCTCGATGGCGACTGGCTCGACGTAGGAGTTGCCGCCGCCCGAGTTCAGCTTATCACCCTTATAGTCGACCAGCTTGTCCTTGACACCAAATCGGTTGGAGTTGAAGATGTCCCAGTGCCACAGCCGTCCGTCGCCGGAGAGGTAGACGAGCCCGCAGCAGATGCCGCCGATGGGCATCCCGATGTTCTGCAGTGGCGCGCCGGTGTATTCGGTGGGCTTGCCGCGCTCATACAGCGACTTGACCCACCCCTTGGAAAGCTTCTTGTCGGCGGAGACGAGTTGATCAAAGTCGGACTTCTGGAACGGCCCGGCCATCACTTCCCGCGGCAACATCGTCGCCACCGCGCCGGCACCGGCGATCTTCAAGACGTCACGTCGCAACACCTTCTGCGGCCCGTCGTTGGACATACAGGGATGCTACCTGTGGCGAGGCGGCATCCCCGTTAACTATGCGGAGACATACTCTTGGACATGAACCTGTCCCGACGCGACGTCTTGGCCGCTGGCGCGGCATCTCTGTTGCCCCTGAAGGCGTTGGGTGCCCTTGAGCCGCCGCAGAAGACGCTGCGCGTCGCGCACATGACGGACTTTCACGTCCAGCCCGAGCTGCACGCCGCCGAGGGGATGGCGAAGGCGTTGGAGCACGCCATGGGCCGCAAGCCGGGCCTGATCCTGGCAGGCGGCGACCTCATCATGGACGGCTTCGCCCAGACTGAGGCGCGGACCAAGCTGCAGTGGGAGCTTTTCACCAAGATCTCGCGCGACCATGCGGGCGTCAGTATCCACCCGGCGATGGGGAACCACGACGTGTGGGGTTGGAACAAGAAGGACAGCCATACCGACGGTAGCGAGCGCCTGTGGGCCAAGAAGTGGTTCACCGACCTCTTCCACTTGGAGCGGACTTACTACAGCTTTGACAAGGGCGCGTGGCACTTTGTCGTGCTCGACGACATCGCGTTGACGCCTGACGGTTACAACGGCATGGTCGGCCCCGAGCAGCGCGAGTGGCTTGCCGACGACCTGGCCAAAACCAAGAAGCCGACCGTCGTCCTCAGCCACATCCCTATCTTGTCGGTCACCGGGTTGGCTGGTGGCTATGACCAAGCCAAGGGCGAGTGGAACGTCGGCGGGAGCACGATGGCCAAGGACTCGAACGAACTACGCGCCCTGTTCTTCAAGAACAAGCACGTCAAGATCGCCCTGAGTGGACACACCCATGTGCTCGACCGGGTCGACTTCGACGGCGTCAGCTACCTGTGCGGCGGAGCGGTCTGTGGTGCCTGGTGGAAAGGCAACAACGGCAACACCAAGCCGGGCTATCGACTTCTAGATTTGCACTCGGACGGCTCGTTTGACGAGCGGTACGTGCCGTGGGGCTGGAAGCCGGCTTAGTTCCGCTTCCAGCCCGTCAGCAGTGTCACCGGGCCGTGTAGCCTCCGTCGATCACCAACTCCGTACCAGTGACGAACTTGCTTTCGTCGCTGGCCAGGTAGAGCACGCCGTAGGCGATGTCGTCAACGTCACCCATGTGGCCGAGCGGGTGGAGGTCGCCGACCATCTTGCGGCCGGTCTCCAAGTCGCCGCCCTTGCCGCGCAGGAACCCCTCGACCATCGGCGTCCAGATAAAGCCGGGGTGCACGGAGTTGACGCGGATGCCGTCTTTGGCGTAGATCAGCGCGTCGGTCTTGGTCATCAGCCGGACGGCGCCCTTGCTGGCGTGATACGGAGGCACGTCGGGGGCGCTGATCAGGCCGTAGATCGAGGACAAGTTGATGATGCTGCCCTTCTTGACAGCCATCATCTGAGGCAGAGCGTGCTTGGTGCAGAAGAAGACGCCGCGGACGTTGACGTCGATGACGCGGTCGAATTCTTCGGCGGTCAGCTCGTGGGTGGGCTTGTCGGTGCCGGCGATGCCGGCGTTGTTCACGAGGACTGTGATCGGGCCAAAGGCTTCCTTGACCTCGCGCATGACGCGGGCGACTTCCGGTTCGTCGCTGACGTCGAGGTGCCAGTAGCGGACGGTGCCGCCTTCGTTGCAGATCTCGTCGACCACCTGGCGTCCGGCGTCGTCTAGGACGTCGGTGACGGCCACGGCTGCTCCTTCGCGAGCGAGCATCTGGGCGCAGGCCTTGCCGATTCCTAAGGCCCCGCCCGTGACGACGGCGACCTTACCGTTGACTCTTCCGTTGGTTTGCATGGCTTTCTCCTGCTGGCTGCAGGCGCCTGGCTCGGTGGTCTCGGTCTCGTGGCCGGCTCCCGGGTCGGGTGCCTGTGCCGTTGTTCTGTCTGTGAGTGTATGGGAGAGCGTTAGTGGTCCCGGGGTCTTTGGGGGGATCGGGGGTCTGGGGTCTGGGGTCTCGCGTCTCGGGTGTTAGCCCTCAGTCCGCCGTTCTCATCCAATACCCTGTACCCCAGACCCCAGACCCGATCCCCGCCCCTGGGCCGGACTAGACGTGGTCCGCGCCCTTGGCCCAAAATAGAGGGCTCACGCAGCGTGCTCCGGTCGTCTAGCGGTTAGGACGTCGCCCTTTCACGGCGAAGGTCGCGGGTTCGAATCCCGTCCGGAGTACCATCACCTCCCTTCATCGCGCCGTGCAAGTGCGACGGTCGCACTGTGGCTGGTTTGTGGTTATGTGCCCACGGGTACGGCGAAGGTCGCCGGTTCGAATCCCGTCCGGAGTACCAGCAATATCAAATTGCCTCAGGCCATGCGGCGGATGACAATTCAGTCGTGTTTTTTACGGGCTCACAAATCTATTCTTAAGGTGCGTAGATTCATCTTTGTTCGAGGCGTCTTTGCGTCAACGCTTGGTCTATGATTTCTCCTGAAGCACAATCTTGAAGAGGTTGCCTGGAAACACCTGAGGACTCACCTATGCCCGACAAATCAACTGAGCGGAAGCTTGCCGCCATCATGTTCACCGACATGCTTGGCTTCAGTTCGCTCAGCCAGCAAGACGAGGCTCTTGCCCTTCACCTCCTTGACAATAGTCAGTCCCTGCTTCGCTCTCATTTTAAGGAGCACAGCGGGCGCGAGGTAAAGACGACCGGCGACGGGTTTCTCGTCGAGTTCACTAGTGCACTCCAGGCCAGCCAGTGCGCGATCGCTATTCAGAAGGCTGTCTCGGCACGGAACGCGACGCAACCAGCAGACCAACAGTACCAAGTCCGCATTGGAGTCCACTTGGGCGACGTGGTGTACCGCGACGGCGACATTTACGGCGATGGAGTCAACATTGCAGCCCGGATAGAGCCACTGGCTGTCGGCGGAGGTGTCTGCGTCTCGGACGCCGTGTATGCGCAAGTGCACAACAAGCTCGGTCTGCAGTTCCAGAAGCTGGACTCGCCGGTGATGAAGAACATCGCTGCTCCTATGGATGTCTACCGACTGCTTTTGCCATGGGAAGACCGGCCACCTGAGAAGCCAAAGCCAACTCCGTTCAACGCGAGAATCGCTAAAATTTCTGGTGCCCTATTACTCTTTTTGATCGTAGGTAGCGGCACTTGGATACTTATCGACCAATCAAGAAAGTCTTCACCTGTGCCTTCAAGTCCACCTGACAACGTGCTTCCAAAGTCGGTTGCCGTGCTCCCCTTTGTCAACATGAGCGCGAGCCAATCAGACGAATACCTCAGCGACGGCATGACCGAGGAGATTTTGAACAAGCTGGCTCAAGTTCCAGGCTTGCGCGTGCCTGGAAGATCATCCTGTTTCTCGTATAAGGGTAAGGCACAAGAAGATATCTTCCGAAAGGTTGGGAAACAGTTGAATGTTACCACAATTCTTGAAGGGAGTGTCCGGAAAGCTGGCGACAAATTGCGCGTGACCGCACAACTCATCAATGTGGCCGACGGCTACCATCTGTGGTCGCAGACCTATGACGGCGACATGAAAGACATTCTATCTGTACAGAGCAGAGTAGCTCAGCAAGTCGTTGATACTCTAAAAATACAACTTGCTGCCAGTACAACAAGAGGACTTGAGAAGATTGGCACAGACAATCCAGAAGCGCATCGCCTCTATCTTCTAGGTCGGTATCACTTTTGGAAGACCACAGAAGAGGGGCTGAAGGCGGCTGTCAACTACTTTGAGCAAGCTACAAAACTAGATCCAGACTTCGCGCTGGCCTACTGCGGACTGGCTGACTGCTACGGGTTCTTGGGCGGGCAGACAATGCCCGGACGCGAGGCCTGGGCAAAGGAGAGAGAGCTTGCTGAAAAGGCATTGGCAATCGACCCCGACCTTGCAGACGCCCACCTTTCTCTGGGTATGGCCCTTGCGAGTGCATTCGATTGGAAGGCAGGGGAGCGAGAGATGCGACGCTCCCTTGAGATAAATCCGAATCTGCCACTGGCATATGACCAGATTGCTTGGCTGTATGCAAACTTAACTCGCTTTGACGAGGCGCTTGTCAATGAACGAAAGGCGGTTGAACTTGAGCCCATATCAGTCTACTACAATATGGGAATCGGTAATATACTGATATTCATGCGTCGATACGACGACGCATTGTCGCAACTTGAGGTCGCATTGAAACTAAATTCCAATGATAGCAATGTCCACAGCATGATTGGTCACATTTATTTGCGGACAGATAGAATTGAGGAAGCCATTGCCGAATTTAGGAAGTCCCAGTCGATTGAATCTACACCCGGGACAGACTCGCAACTGGCATACGCAATGGTCAGAAGGGGCGACAGATCTCTAGCGAGGAAACTCTTGGCTGACGCTGAGAAGGCTAAGAGGGATCGATATGTTTCACCTGGTATATTTGCAAAACTCTATGCCGTTCTTGGTGAGAAGGAACTGGCCCTAAAGTGGCTAGAGAGGTGTTTTGAAGAGCAAGATGGTATCTGCTGGGGACTAAAGATTTATGATGAGTTTGACCTTCTTAGAAATGAGCTGCGCTTCGAAATGCTTGTCAGAAGGGTCTTCCCGGATAGCTGATTGCCTCCTTTTTGGCAGTGCGAAGCAGCCAGAGCCTAATCAACTGCATGGAGTCGTGTTTCGTTGTTTAGCATTATTCTCGGTGTATTGGCCCCTCACGCCATCTGATATTGACAGTCGTTGTGCGAGAAGTTTATGAGTCTGATTTCTGCCCTTTTCTTTTGTTCGCTGACATTTGCCGATTCGGTCGTCGACGTCGCCGGCTCAGCGTACGTACTGACTCTGACCAAGTCCGGCACACTGTACGGCTGGGGCAACGGGCCGGGCGGACAGATCGGCAAGAACGGGCTGGAGGTCCGTCGGCCAAGGCCGCTTGATCTGGGGGGCCGAGTGGTGGGGGTGGCGGCCAATGCCAACTCGTCGTTCTTTGTGATGGAGGACGGCACGGTCAAAGTCCTGGGAAGCGGCTATGCCGGCGCCTTCGCGTCGGGAGACGAGGCCAGGTACACCCGCTTTGACTCACATGGTTACGGCACCGAGGTGCCTATCACGATCCCCAAGCTCGCCAACGTCGTCCAGGTCGCCAGCACACAGAACACAATGGCGGCGGTGCGGCGGGACGGGTCGGTCGCCGTCTGGGGCACCAACGAGAGCGGCCTGTTGGGGTTCAAGGACTCTCGGGGAGCCTCCTTTGTGACCCCCGAAATCATGGAAATGAAAGGGCTGCCCAAGATCAAGGCGATCTGTGCTGCTGTGACGGCTTTTTGTGCGCTCGACACGGAGGGACGTGTGTGGAGTTGGGGCGACAACCAGAAGGGTCAACTGGGCACGGGTGCCGGCGCCGATTCTTTCCCGGAGCCAAGGCGCCTCAACATCCCGGGGCAGGTGCGGTCGATCGGTATGACGCCCTCCGCTGGGTTTGCCGTCACGACCGAAGGTTTGGTGTGGCGATGGGGTTCCAACGCCTGGGGCATGGTCGCCGCAGGGAATGACGAAGAGCTGGTCCTGCGCACACCAACCAAGCTGGCGGCGGTGAC
>JAFDWT010000123.1 GCA_018268335.1 Armatimonadota bacterium
GTCCGCTACACCATGCGCCGCGAGGGTGTCGTGACCGGAGCCGACGAGGGCTACATCTGGCTCCACGACGGCACGCTTTTCTTCAAGGGTCTGCAGTCGGTCTGGCGGCTGAACCGCGACGACATGCCGCCCGTCCCCATGTGGCCACGCCGCCGCCGACCTCGGCTCCAGGACGGCAAGCCGCCGACCTGGCTCCCCATGCCCCACGCCGGACCCGACGGGGACATGCTGTTGACGCCGATCGACCCCTATGAGGACAACGCCGCCCGCCGCCGATTCGCCACCTTCTTCGCCAGCCTGGACGATTGGCTGCGCTCGACTCCCCAAGGCCACATCGAGTCGCTCCTCCCCCCGTCCGACCTCCACCCTTCCCTCGAAGGCCCGCGAGGCCTCGAAGCGATCGCCGCCCCTTACCTGCTGTCGGTCCTCAACCAGTGCATGATCCTGGCCACCCGTCTCAACATCCACCAAGGCCAATTCGGCAGCGTCGCCGACGGTCTGGTGGCCACCGTCTACTTCACCCTTTTCGCCACCACCAGCTGGTTCGCCCTCCGCTCCCGCGAAACCGCCCGCGTCCGCCTCGCCTTACTTCGCCAGAAGCGGGTGGAGAGTGTTTTGTATCCGTAGGGGGGGGGGGCGGGTCTGGGGTCTGGGGTCTGGGGTCTAGCGGATCGGGTTTCGGGTATGGGGTGACTTATGAAGGGTTTTGAGGATTTAGAGGTTTGGCAGATGGCGATGAGCACCGCTGAGGCTGTTTACCGGCTGTCGGATGGACTTCCGAAGGCAGAACTCTACGGACTGACATCGCAGTTGCGCCGAGCGGCGGTGTCTATTGCAGCTAACATTGCGGAGGGTTACGCCCGTTCGGGACGGAAGGAATATCTCCAATTCCTCTCAATCGCCCAAGGAAGTCAGGCCGAGCTCACCACACTTCTTTTGTTGGTCAAACGGATTTATCCAGAAATCGAGGTTGAGGTCGTCCTCGAATCCAATGCTAGGGTTGGACGAATGCTAACGAGGCTCCGCCAGTCACTCACTCCGTCCAATACGACATCGACCTAACCCCAAACTCCAAACCCCATCCCCGAGCCCCCAGCCCCCAAACCCCAGCCCTCCAAAAAGATTCTCTGAACGAAACAGCCCCACCCCGACACCCATGGACGAGCGAACTGGAATGGACGGCCTCGTCGCACAAGCCCAGAAGGGCGACCGCGGAGCGATGGACCGGCTGGTGTGCGAGCACTATGCCCGGGTCTACCGCTTTTGCGCCCGGCGGGTCGGCGAGGCCGCCGGACAGGACGCCGCACAGGAGACGTTCGTGACCATGGTGAAATCGATCGGCAAATACGCGGGGCGCTCGTCGTTCCCGACGTGGCTGCTGGGCGTGGCCAACCGCACGTGCATGGCCCTGGCCCGCAAGCGCAGGCTGGAGCCGATGCCCCTGGAGGCCTGGCATGACGGCGGGACTGACACGGAGTCCGCCGCCATCGACCGGGTCGCCTTGGCGCAAGCGCTGCGGAGCCTCAGCCCCGAACACCGCGAAGTGGTGGTGATGCACGAGGTCGAAGGCCTCCGCTACGCGGAGATCGCCGAGATCCTCGACGTGCCGGAAGGGACAGTGAAGTCCCGCCTGCACCACGCCTTTCTCAACATGCGCAAGCAACTTGTCGGAGGTGGACAGTGAACGAACGTGACGACCTGAAGGCGTATCTGGACGGCGAGCTGACCGAGACTCGGGCGGAAGAAGTCCGCCTGGCCCTGGAACGCGACCCAGACCTTCGCGAGGAGTACACGTTCATGAAACTGCTCACGAAAGAGATCCAATCATCGGCCAAGGAACCGGAGGTCAAAGGCGTTGACGGCGCCCGGGCCGCCGCACGCCGCCGCCCCTGGTTTCTGAAGCCCCCCGCGCTGCTGGTCGAAGGCATCGCCGCCCTGTTCGTCATTGGCCTGGTCGGTTCGACCATCTTCCCGGACGGCGGCTTCGGCACAAATGCGACGACCCGGTCTCTGGCGACGGCCGAGATCGCCAAAAAGGCACCTACCTTCGGAGCCGACGCGGCTGCGTCTCCCAAGACGGAAGCTGCGCCGATGGTGGAGAAGCCGAGAGAGATGGCTGACGCCGAGGCCAAAACTGGAAAGGACATGGCCAAGGCCCCCCTCTCCGAGGGCCTCAATGGCGGTCGCGTGAACGATGCCGTGACAACGAGCCCGGCCAGCCCGCCTGTCGCAGTGCCCAACGTCAGCCAGCGTGACGTCGTCAAGAACGGGTCGCTCGGCGTGAAGGTAAAGGACACCAAGCAGGCGATGCAAGAAGTGACCGACACGGTCAGGGCGATGGGCGGGTTCGTCGAGTCAAGCAACGTCAGCGTCAACGACAGCGACACGGTCGGCTACATGGCCCTGCGCGTGCCGGCCAGCAGCTTTGAGACCCTCGTGAATAACGTCCGCCGCATGGGCGAAGTCATGAGCGAGGCCCTGGGCGGCCAGGACGTCACCGGCTCAATCGCCGACATGGGCGCCCGCCTGAAGGTGCTGCGCGGCGAGGAAGAGTCGTACACCCAGATGCTACGCCAGAGCCGCCGCCTCCAGGACACCCTTGACCTCCGGGACCGGCTGAGCAACGTCCGCCAACAGATCGAGAGCATCGACGCCCAAAAGCGGGCTTTGGCCGGGGTGGCTTCGATGTCGACACTCAACGTCCAGTTCAGCCAACCCAAATCAGAGCCTGTGCTCAAGCCCGGGGACTGGTTCGGCGACGCCACCAACGGCGCGACGAAGACCCTGCTCGAAGCCGGCCGCACGATCATCAGCGGCGCCCTGTACGTCGCCATCCTCAGCCCCATCTGGGCCCCGGTCGCCCTCCTTGTCTGGTGGGCCGCCCGCCGCCGCAAGGCTGCGTAAGACAGCCTTCGATTCTAGGGTGTTCAATCTGGTTTCCCCCTCTTGCCGCTCCGGCGGGAGGAGGGGGCCAGGGGGCGGTTCCGGTCCTCCGACCAAACCCAGTCCGTTTCCGCATCAAAGCGTCGGAAGAGAAACTGGATATGGCCTTAGCCAGACTCCTGCCTGCGCAGGAGTAACGAGTTGAAGTATCGACACCGATTCTTAGGCGCCAGGCTAGAATCGTATCCATGACAGCGATCCTCGCCGCCGCCCTGATGGCGGCGGCCGCCAAGCCCAACATCGTCTACATCATGTGCGACGACATGGGATTCGGCGAGTTGGGCTGTTACGGCCAAGAGAAGATCCCGACCCCGAACATCGACCGCCTGGCCAGCCAGGGCGTCAAGATGACCCGCTTCTACACCGCCAGCCCGGTCTGCGCCCCGACGCGGTGCTCGCTCCTGACCGGCAAGCACCAAGGCCACGCCGCCATTCGCGGCAACGTCGAAAAGGGCGGGTTCGGCCCCACTGACCCCGAAGGGCAGATGGACCTGCCCAAAACCGAAACCACAATCGCCGAGGTCTTGCACCGAGGCGGCTACAGAACCGGCCTGGTCGGTAAATGGGGACTGGGCGGCCCCAACCCCGAAGGTCACCCGCTGAGCCACGGTTTCGACTTGTTCTACGGCTACATCTGCCAGCGCAGGGCACACAACTACTACCCGCCGTACCTGTGGAGCAACTACCAAGTCGACCTGCTGCCAGGCAACCCAGTGTTCTCCGCCCACCAAAAAATCGCCGCCCCCTTGGAATCGGAAGAGGAGTACCGCCGCCGCTATGCCGGCCAAACCTACGCCCCGGCCAAGATGACCGAGCATTGCCTGCAGTTCATCAAGGAAAGCAAAGGCAAGCCGTTCTTCCTCTACTACGCGCCGACGATCCCGCACGTAGCCTTGCAGGCGCCACAAGAGTGGATCGACAAGTTCCCGCGCTCCTGGGATCCGAAGCCGTATCTCGGCGACCAAGGATATTTGCCAAGCGCGCGCCCTCGCGCTACCTATGCCGCCATGATCGCATTCCTGGACGACTCGGTCGGCCAGATCATGGCGAGCCTGGACAAGCTAGGACTTGCCGACAACACCTTGATCGTCTTCACCTCCGACAACGGCGCGACGTTCAATGGCGGCATGGACCGAGAGTTTTTCCGCTCCAACGGCGACCTGCGCGACGGCAAGATGAGCGTCTATGACGGCGGCATCCGCGAGCCCTTCGTCGCTCGCTGGCCCGGTCACATCCAGCCCGGCTCGACCACCGACCACTTCGCTGTCGCCTACGACTCTTTCGCCACCCTTTGCGATGCAGCCGGACTCGCCGCCCCCAAAACTGACGGCACCAGCTACTTGCCCTCGCTGACCGGCCGGAAGCAAGCCGCCCGTGGCTGGATGTACTTCGAATACCCCGAAGCCGCAGTCCAACAAGCCGTCTTCCTGCGCGAAAGATGGAAGGTCGTCCGCCCCGACCTCACCAAGAAAGCCAACGTCACCGAACTCTACGACATCGTCGCCGACCCATCTGAAAAGCACGAACTAGCCGCCCAACACCCCGACATCGTGGCCGAAGGCCTCCGCCTCATGGCCGCCCAGCACGTGCCGAACAAAGACTTCCCATTGGGCAAGGTCGACAAGCCGTAGGCCCGTGTAGGCTCAAGAAGAACTTTGCCGGAAGAACCTCTCCCCGGGGCGAGGTCGGTGAGCCCCGGCGAACCGGGTGAGGGGCCTCCGATAGTCCCCTCACCATTCGAGCGTCCACCTTCGCCGGATCTAAGGCGGACTCCTCGACGTCCTCGCCTAAGGGAAAAGGGACGCCACCAAACGAACAGTCTTAAGCGTAAATCGATTCGGTGTTCCAGCCCTCGAGTTTCGCCCGGACGGCGCACAGTTGGCCGACATGATAGGCGTCGTGAAGGACAATGTACGAGAAAACGTGTTGCAACGCAGAGTCCGATCCGTCGGCAAAGGCTGCTTCCAACGCGGCGGCGCGGGAGGCCCTGTATTCCGCCATCTGTCCTTCGGCGGTCTCCGCGACCATATGATGGCTTCCCCACCCGTGCGACTCCCCTTTGAGGCTCTTGAAAAGAGCGACCGTACACTCAGCCAGGTGGGCGACGACCTCCTGCGCCGAGCAGAAGTCATCGTACAACTTGAAGCTAACGGAACTCGCGGGCATGCCGTCCAGGACACGTTCCAGTTGCTTGGCGGTGGTCTCGCATTGGCTGCGGCACAGGTCGACGGTTGTCATGGCCCAAGTATGGCCAAGCCGAGATCACGTAGGATAGGAGAGCCGTGGACCAGGACCAACCGCTCGACACGACAGTGCTGCGCGCCGCGTACCACGAGGGCATCTTTCCCATGGGGACGGACGGCACCGACGAGGTCGGTTGGTTCCGCCCGATCCGACGCTGCGTCTTCCCCATCGAAGGCGTGCATGTCTCCCGTTCTCTGGCCAAAACCCTCCGCAGAGACCAGTTCCGCGTGGGTTTCGACGAAGCCTTCGAAGATGTCATGTGGTCTTGCCGCCGCCCCTTGGACAACTGGATCACCCCGCCGATCGTCGAGCTCTATACGGCCGCCCACCGAGAAGGATGGGGACACTCCTGCGAAGTCTGGGAGGGCGACGCCCTGGTCGGCGGCACGTACGGTCTGGCATTGGGGGGTTGTTTCTGCGCTGAGTCCATGTTCCACCGCCGCACCGACGCCAGCAAGGTCGCCCTATATCACATGGTCGAACACTGCCGCGAACTAGGCTTTGTCCTCTTCGACGCCCAGATCCCCAACCCTCACCTGGTCTCGATGGGCGCCGAGGTCATCGGCCAACGCGACTATATGCACCTTTTCCGGGCGGCTTTACAGGTCAAGACAGCCTGGAGCCGGTGAGCAATCCCGGTATTTATGGCGAGACGCCCCGCAAATCCTCCCCCGAAGATTCCACTGTTCCTCAAGGATGGGGCACAGACGGGACGGGTGCAAGGATGGCGCGAAAGAACCTCAAAGTGGTGCGACTGATAGAGCCGGATTTGTGCTTGGAGTGCCGGTTCGCCCACATGGCGCAGGTCGAAATGAAGGACGGTTCAGTGCAGCGCATGGTCCACTGCCGCCGCCTCGACTGTGACAACTGGGACTACCAAAGCGCTGAAAGCGCCGTCAGTGTCGATGCCGAAGACGAAGCCGCCTAAGGCAGCCAGGACTCTCAGCGACCGCCGCCGACGCGAAGCCATACAATAGCTCTCGGTGGGAGAGCGCAAGCGGCTGACGCGCAGGCAAGTCCTCCAGCGCGGGCTGGCGGGGACCAGCGCCATCGCTTCCTATTCCTTTCTGTTGGAGCCCAACTGGCTCGAACTCGTCCGTCGCGACGTGACGATCAAGGGACTCGGAAAAGGTCTCGACGGCTTCAAAATCGGCCTGGTCAGCGACCTGCACGTCCCCCGCTTCATCGACCGCGAGTTCGTCCACTCAGCGATGGACTTGCTGGCCGCCGAGAAGCCCGATGTCTTCTGCCTGCCCGGCGATGTCTACGAAGGCGTCCGAAACGACAAGGTCGTCTCTCTCAAGGGGTTTTTCGACCACTACTCTGCCCCGTATGGCCTAGTCGCTACCCTCGGCAACCACGATTACCGCCTTGGCGAACGCGCCGTTGCCAGTCGGATCCGCGACGACACGCCGTTCAAAGTGCTTCTCAACGATCATGTACCGGTCGAGCGCGACGGCGCTGTCTTGGCCCTGGGTGGATGCAACGACCTACGCTGGGGCCGGCCTGACGTGGCCAAGACGTTCCACGGAGTCGATCCCAAGGTGCCCCGCGTCATGCTGGCGCACAACCCGGACATCTGCGAAGAGTGGAGGGGCGACACCCGCGTCGACCTCGCACTCTGCGGCCACACTCACGGCGGCCAGATCAAGCTACTCCCCTGGTACGCGCCAGTGACGAACAGCCGATACGGCCAGAAGTACCGAGAGGGCTTGGTACAAGGCAAAGTCTATCGCGCCTACGTCACCCGAGGCCTCGCACGGCAGTTCCACTGCCGGCTGATGTCAAGGCCGGAAGTGACTCTTTTGACCCTACGCTCGGGTTAGTGCGCCGCGCGAGCGGCCGCAAGCGTGCCGTCCATCGTGATCTGCATTTCCCCGTCGACAACCTGCATCGTCCCGCAGGGGCCGCCGCCGTCGGCGACGTACGGTTGCCGTTCGACGACCTCGCCGTCAAACGTGTAGACCGGGAAGTAGTACTGCGCCACCTGCTCGGCTTGCGCCTCGATGTAATGCCCGATCAACGACCTGCGGAACCGTGTCGCCGATCGGTTTGGCCCCGACCCATGCACGAGCGAGCCATTGAAGAATAAGACATCTCCGGCCCTCATATGGATATTTATTGGTTCAAGACCAGGAGGAAGGGGGGTCATGTCACCAGAGAAGCTCTTGTCCATATCGGCTTTGACCGGGCACAACACTGGCAGTCCTTGAGTGCCAGGCACCACCTGCAAGCAACCATTCTCATCATCACAATCATCAACAGCCAGCCAGGCAGCAATGCAAGTCCCCGGCTCGGCCCGCAGATAGCTCTGGTCTTGGTGCAGTGCCTGCCCTCGGGCTCCTGGAGGCTTGAAATAGTACATGGTCTGAACGGCCAGAGGTGTTTTGCCCAAACATGCGGTCATCAATTTGCGTAATCGGGGGTCAATCATAAATTGCAAGCTTTTTGCATCTCCACGATGCGGCTGCAAAAAACGAGGATATCGTCGCAAGGGGTCACTCGACTCGGGGTCCACGCCGCCCTCTGCCCAGCCGTCTCCACCACGCGACAACATCGCTTCAAAGTGCTCGGCGAACGCTAAAACCTCGTCTTGACCGAACACATCCGGCACTAAAACATATCCTTTTTGAGAAAACTCACAAAAAACTTGCTCCAAATCATAATTCATGTTCTATCCTCGCTGGAATCGGGCTCGGGTTGGTCTTCCTGGGGGACAAAGTGGTTCATACGAATTCCGGCTACGCGGTGATCGAGGGTGTCAGTGATCCTCTTGTCGATGGATTCCTTGTCGGCCTAGGTGTCAATGACAAAGGATACAAGGTTCGGCGCGAACATGGCTCAAGCCAGTGGATATTTGTACTGTCCCTGACCGGTTGCGGCTTCTACAACGACGGCTCGGGGGCCCGGTACCTGCCCCCAGGCTCGGCTCTGCTCATCCCGCCGTCCGTCTATCACGAATACGGCGTCGCCGACACCCACCAACGCTGGGAAGAAATATGGGTCCATATCGTCGATGGCCTGATCGAGCCGACGATCATGGACTGGAGCGGCGCCCTGCACAAGGCCACCTCGTGCGAACTTGACGAAGGAGCCTTTCGCAAGACCGAAGCCGAGATGCGCGAGTGCCTCGACCTGTCCCGGTCTCTCGAGCCTCACGACCACCACTTAGCCAGCGCCCTGCTGACCCTGGCCATTGCCCGGTGCCGACATCAAGTGGCGGTCGAGCGCGGCCAGTGCGACATGAGGATCGAGACCGTCAAATCGATCATCTCCGGCAACCTGGCCCAGGCCAACCGGGTCACCGACTTGGCGAGGGCAGTCAACATCTCACCGTCGCGCCTGACGCAACTCTTCCATCAAGAGCTCGGCATGACGCCACAAGACTACGTCGAGCGCGAACGACTCGCCCGAGCAGCGAGGCTCTTGCTCCAATCCGACATGACCCTGTCGGAGATCGCCAAGTCGACCGGCTTCGCCAACGAGTTCTATTTCTCCCGCAGGTTCAAAATGGCCCATGCGGTCAGCCCCGGCCGCTACCGAAAATCCGGTGGGGCCACGGTCCAGTAGGCCCTAGACCAGGCGCGGGGGTATCCTCCCACGTCGCGAAAGCACAACACACGGCCCAGGTGCGCCTCTGGGTCCGACAACGGCGTCGGAATTAGGCGGACCACACCTCGGGCCGGAGGCTTAACCCAGGAAAAACATATGCCACAACTCAGCATGAAAGAGCTGCTTGAGGCTGGCGTCCACTTCGGACACCAGACCCGCAAGTGGAACCCGAAGATGAAGCGCTACATCTATGGCGCTCGCAACGGCATCTATATCGTCGACCTCCACCAGACGATCAAACTGTTTGAAGACGCGCTCAACTACGTGCAGCGCATCGTCCAAGACGGCGGCAGCGTCCTCTTCGTCGGCACCAAGAAGCAGGCCCAGGCCGCCATCAAGGAAGCCGCCACCCGCAGCGGCCAATACTTCGTCACCGAACGGTGGCTCGGCGGCATGCTCACCAACTGGGACACCATCCAGCAGCGCATCGCTAGGCTCAAAGATCTCGACCGGATGGAAGCCGACGGCTACCTCGACCGGCTCCCCAAGAAAGAGCGCCTCAAGAGGTTGGAAGAGCGCGAGAAGCTCAGCCGCTACTTCGAAGGCATCCGCACGATGTCCAACGCCCCGGCCTGCATGTTCGTCGTCGACCTGAACAAGGAGTCGATCGCCGTTCTGGAAGCCAAGAAACTCGGCATCCCCATCGTCGCCATCGTGGACACCAACTGCGACCCCGACGTGGCCGACCATGTCATCCCCGGCAACGACGACGCCATCCGCTCGATCAGGCTGGTCACCCAGAAGTTCGCTGAGGCCATCCTGGAAGTCCGCCCGCTCGACGAAGCCTTGACCGAAGGCACGACCAGCGAGTCGGCCGAAGGCGAAGAGGGCGACGGCGAGGAAGCGGTGCCGTTCGGCGAAGTCGAACAGGAGTTCTTGCGCTCCTTCTCAGAAGGCGAAGCTGCCAAGGCGACCGCGGCGGCCGAAGCCCCGGCCCAGGACCCGGCCCCCGTGGTAGAAACCCCGGCGGAGGCCGAAGCCGAAACAGCGGCGAAGGACTAAACAGAACGACATGGCAATCAGCGCAGCAGACGTCAAAAAGCTCCGCGACAAAACCGACGCTCCGATGATGGACTGCAAGGCAGCCCTCGAAGAAGCGGACGGCGACATGGCCAAAGCCGAACAGATCCTTCGCGAGAAGGGCAAGTCGGCGGCAGCCAAAAAGGCGGGTCGCGCTACCGGCGAGGGAATCGCCAAATTCGTCGCCACCGACGACGGTAAGTCCGTCGCCGGTGTCGTCGTGGAATGCGAGACCGACTTCGTCGCCAAGAACGACGACTTCAAGACGATGGTCGACAAGCTGGCCCGGGGCTTCCTGGCCGCCGGCAAGGCTGGAAACGACGTGGTGATCGACGGCAAGACCGCCGCCGACATCATCGTCGACGCCGTCAACATCATCCGCGAGAACATCCAACTCCGCTACAGCGAGGTTTTCACCACGACCGGCACGTTTGGTGTCTATAACCACCACACAGGCAAGGTCGCGGCAATGGTCGAACTGAGCGGCGACTCCAAGAACATCAAGGACATCGGCGAGCAGCTGGGCATCCAAGCCGTCGGCCTGTCGGCGACGTTCTTGAACAAAGAGGACGTGCCGCAGGACATCATCGAGAAAGAGATCGAGATCCAGACGAACCGCGCCATCGAAGAGGGCAAAGACCCCAAGATGGCCGAGAACATCGCCCGCGGCCGCGTGAACAAGGAGTTCTACCAGTCGCAGGTGCTCATGGAGCAGGTGTTCTATGCGGACAATAAGAAGAACGTGACCGCCTACGTCAACGAAGAGGCGAAAGCCGGTGGCGGATCGGTCAAAGTCGAGAAGTACGTCAAGATCGAAGTCGGCCAGTTCGGCGGCGACGAGTGACCTGACCATGGCCAAAGCCAGCCTTGCATACGACCGGGTAGTCCTCAAGATCAGTGGGGAGGCCCTTGGTGGCAAAGCTGGCTTTGGTCTGGAGACCCAGACCCTCGACTACATCGCCCAAGAAGTCAAACAAGTTCGCGAATGCGGCGCCGACGTGGCGATCGTGGTCGGTGGGGGCAACTTCATCCGCGGCTCCGCTTTCAGCGAGCGCGGCATCGACCGGACCGTGGCCGACCACATGGGCATGATGGGCACGATCATGAACGCCCTCGCCCTCCAAAGCGCCCTCGAAGGCGCCGGTGTGGACTCCCGCGTCCAGAGCGCCATAGCCGTCCCCGAAGTGGCCGAGTCGTTCATCCGCCGACGCGCCATCCGACACATGGAAAAGGGCCGTGCAGTGATCTTCGCTGGCGGCACTGGCAACCCCTACTTCACGACCGACACGGCGAGCGTCCTCCGAGCCCTCGAGATCGACGCCAAGGCCGTCCTCAAAGCTACCAAGGTCGAAGGTGTCTACGACAAAGACCCCAAAAAGCACGCCGACGCGGTCAAATACGACCGGCTGACCTTTGGAGAGGCCATCGACAAGCGGCTGAAGGTGATGGACGAGACTGCCTTCACCATGTGCCGCGAGCACAACCTGCCGCTGATCGTCCTAGACTTAATGAAGCCAGGCGGGATGGCCCTGGCAGTACAAGGCAAAACCGACGGTACCCTCGTCGAAGGAGAATAAACCCGTGAACGAAATCCTGCAAGAAGCAGAACGCAAGATGAAACACGCCGTCGAAGCGACGTCGCACGACTTCCAGCGCATCCGCACCGGCCGCGCCAACCCGATCATGCTCGAAAAGGTGATGGTCGACTACTACGGCTCCGAAACCCCGGTCAACCAGGTCGCCAACATCTCCGTCCCCGAGCCCCGCGTCCTCATGCTCACCCCCTGGGAAAAGAACATGATCGGCCCGATCGAAAAGGCGATTCAAAAGAGCGACCTCGGCGTCAACCCCAACAATGACGGCATCAACATCCGCCTGACCTTTCCGCAAATGACCGAAGAGCGCCGCAAGGAACTGATCAAACAGGTTCACACGCGGACCGAGGAAGGCTGCGTCGCCATCCGCAACGTCCGACACCACGCCCTGGACCAAGGCAAAGCCAAGCTCAAGACCAAAGAGCTGAGCGAGGACGACATCAAGAGCCTGGAAAAACG
>JAFDWT010000124.1 GCA_018268335.1 Armatimonadota bacterium
TGTTCCAATCCGGCGCGCCGAGCCAGATGGAGCTCTATGACCCCAAGCCCCACCTCGCCGACAAGCGGGCGATGGAACTGCCGGACTCGATCCGCATGGGCCAACGTCTGACCGGCATGACCAGCGGGCAGAAGAATTTCCCGGTCGCGCCGTCTGTGTTCAAATACAACAAATACGGCCAGAGCGGCATGGAGCTCAGCGAGCTCCTGCCTAACCTAGGTGGCGTCGCCGACGACATCTGCCTAGTCCGCTCGATGTTCACCGAGGCGATCAACCATGACCCGGCGGTGACGTTTGTGCAGTCTGGATTCCAAATCGCGGGTCGACCGAGCATCGGATCGTGGCTGAGCTATGGTCTGGGCACGCTGAACAACGACCTGCCCGCCTACGTGGTCCTCACCAGTGTCGGCACCGGACGTAAGGACGACCAGCCGCTCTATGACCGCCTGTGGGGCTCGGGCTTTTTGCCGACCCAGCACCAGGGTGTCAAGTTCCGGAACACCGGCGACCCGGTGCTGTTCCTCTCCGATCCGCACGGCATCGACCGCGAGACGCGCCGCGAAATGCTCGACGAACTGATGGGGCTGAACAAGATCAAGCGCTCAGCCACCGGCGATCCCGAGATCGACACGCGCATTAGCCAATACGAACTCGCCTTCCGCATGCAGACTTCAGTGCCAGAGCTGCTGGACATCAAATCGGAGCCCGCCAGCATCCTCGAGATGTACGGCAAAGACGTCACGCGCAAGGGCTCGTTTGCCTACAACTGCCTACTCGCCCGGCGCATGGCCGAGCGCGGGGTCCGGTTCGTCCAGCTCTTCCACATGGGCTGGGACCAGCACTTCAACCTCCCGACCGCGATCAAGGGCCAAGCGGGCGACATAGACCAGCCGTGCGCCGCACTCATCAAAGACCTGAAGCAGCGCGGGATGTTTGACGAGACTCTGGTCGTTTGGGGCGGCGAGTTTGGTCGGACGGTGTATTCGCAGGGCGAGCTTTCCGAGACCAACTACGGCCGCGACCACCATCCCCGGTGCTTCTCCGTCTGGATGGCCGGCGGCGGCATCAAGGGCGGCGTAACCTACGGCAAGACCGACGACTTTTCCTACAACATCGTCGAGAACCCCGTCAGCGTCCACGACCTCCACGCCACCATGCTGCACCTGCTCGGCATCGACCACGAGCGCCTCACCTTCAAGTTCCAGGGCCGCGACTTCCGGCTGACGGATGTCTCGGGGAACGTGGTGAAGGACTTGCTGGCCTAATCGTGGAGCTTCGCAATCTGGAGCGATGAGCCACCCCCTCGACAACCCGATGTGGGCGGCGTTGAACTCGCGGCACACGCACCTCGCCATCGGCGGTGAACTCGCCAAGCGCTACCCGGCCGACTTTGGCCCCTTTGTTTGCGTCGGCGAGCCGACGCCGGAGGCGGAGCGGGAGGCGGCTAGCATCGTCGCACCCGGGGAGTCGGTCGTCTTCGGCGGCGTCGCACCAGAGCTCTCGGACGCCTGGCAACTCGATCGCATGGGGACGATCGTCCAAATGGTCTACGAGGGCCCCACACTGCAAGTCGACGATCCGCGGATCGAGCAGCTGGGCGAAGCAGACATCCCCGCCATGCTGGAGCTGATCGAGCTCGTTTATCCCACCTACTTCCGCGCCGGGACGGCCCGGGCAGGGACCTTCTTTGGCGTCAAGGCCGACGGTCGGCTCGCCGCGATGACGGGGACGCGGTTCCAGCTGGACGGCTACACCGAAGTCACCGCTGTCTGCACCCACCCCGACCACCTCGGCCAAGGCCTCGCTTCGCTCCTGGTCAAGAAGACCGTCGCCCACATCCAGGCGCGGGGTGACCAACCATTCCTCCATGTGGACGACGACAACTTCCGCGCGATCAGCGTCTACGAGCGCTGCGGCTTCAAGACCCGGTATGTCTTCCCCTTGTGGGCATTGACTAGGGTCTGAAAATACAACAAGGCCCCACCCTTGTCCTTTATGGACAATCGGTGGGGCGATGCTTGGCGCAGAGCCAGTTCAGTTGGTCTTGCGGCGGCGGATGAGCGCGGCAGCACCCAACCCAAGCAACGACAGCGTCGCTGGCTCCGGCACGGCGTTCACCTGGAGGTCGTCCATAACGGGCGCGAAGTTGTTTCCAAACTTGATCGAGCGGATGGCCGTGTTCGAGTGCCAGCCGTACCAGACCATGTCATTCGTACCATGGTTAACGGTCGACAATGAGTCAATCAGTACATCGTTGACGTCAAAGAACGAGATGTCCGTGTAGCCTCCGTTGTTGGAGTCGCTGGCCATCCAGCCACCGAAATCCGTAACGTCGACACTGAACTTCAAAGTAACATTGACAGCATTTAGGCCATCGTAAAGACCCAGCCCGTTGTTACCGCCGTGGACATTGGCGCTCCCATAACCTCCGAGACCCCAGGTACCAGGGGTATAGACATACATCTGGCTGGTCGGCGCAGTGAATGTGCCGATGCCGCCGAGTACGGGCATATTGGAGTAGATACCGCCCGAGCCATAAGCGGGGAACGACTCAAAGTCTTCGGAATAGGCTCCTGCGAACGGGCCGATTGCGGTGACACCAGCATATGAGCAGGCGGAGACGACTAGAAGGGCAAGTAGAGCGATACGTTTCATGGGATCAAAAATCCTCTGCGATAATTTGATACAACACAAATCGTGCCTCTTTGCGGTAGCTGACACGGATTCCCAGTAATTACTATGAAGTAACATAGTAAAAGGAATGTCCTGGGGTACTTGGCTTAACCCGAGCAGATTATCGCGAGTGAATCGACTTAGAACTCACGAAGTATTCACCGTACTTTGCGAGTTTGTCAGTTGCCAGGAAGATATGCTGGATGGGAGACGCCCCCCACTGCAAGCAAGTCTGACTGGATCCTGCCAATAGTTTCTAGCAGTGACAAGGTTGAACCAGCTTATACGAGCCGAGACCAGCTGGAGAACTACGCCTAGTTCGATGACCGGCACCTGGTTCCAACTGGAGGGCTGCACCGAACTGACCACCGTCTGCACCCACTCCGACCACCTCGGCCAAGGCCTCGCTTCTCTCTTGGTTAATAAGACCGCGTCACCCGCGTCTGACCGACTCGGTCGTCACGGTGATCTTTAGCTTGCCCCTCGAACACTTGGGCAAGACCAGTGCGGATTTCTTCGCGTCGAACTCCACTGGTTTGCCCGCCAATGAGGCCCCGAGGACACGATGGTATTCCGGCAACCGCAACCGCACGTAGACCCTCGCGCTGACATCCTTCGGCAAATCGATGTCCACATCGACACGACCCGAATCCACTTGCGAACGGATAGCGAAGCCGACTTTGCCGAACTTGGTCGGCCCGCCTTGCAGTGACACTGACCGCCCATCGGCCAGCCATTCCCGAGGCACTGCTTTGCCGATCCAAAGCGCTCCGTCGCGCGGGTCTTCAAAGAGCAGCATCCAGCGCAAGAGCAGCGGCTCGACCAACTGAGCTGGGACGCAATAAGGTGCCGCTTCGCGTGCAGGGTCGAGCTGACGCGTCTCGGGCGCGGTCCAGGTGCCTCGTGTGTAGTGGTGCGCGCTCAGACTGTAGAAGAGGAGCAGGAACTCACGCACCCGGTCGGTCTGGAGCAGACCGAAAGCGTGCCCATAGGCCAGGAACCCGGCCACCTCGCCGCTGTTGAACCCATACGAACACGGCATCCCGAGCAGGATGTCGTGCCGTGCCTCGCGGTAGGCGACGATCGTCGCGACCTCTTCCGGCGTCAAGACGCCCGAGTGCAGCATCTCGTTGTAAGCGCGGTACGACCGCGCCTGCGGATCGTCGCCGTCGCGCTGACAGGCTACGTCAAAACTCTCGCCCGCACCTGCAATGCTAGGAATGCACTTCAATCCGCCAGAAGTGATCGTCGAACGCTTGATCGACTCATGCAGGTCGCGCTCCATCGCGTCGGCCTCTTGGACGAGCTTGTCGCCTTCGTCGTCACCCATGACCCGCCACGCCGCGCCAAGTTCACGAAAGCCCCGCACGGCCTCGGTCGTGTTTGAGAAATACGGAAGGCGGTACCGCTCCGGGTCGGGGTCGAGGCATGAGTCGGCCTCGCACCACCCTCGGATCATCCCGTACGCGGCGTCTGTCTTTGGCAGGCGCAAAGCCTCGGCCCTGAGCATCCGCAGCACCTCGACGACCCCGACCATCCTTCCGCGGTACTTCTGCATAGTCGCCGCGTCGCG
This sequence comes from Armatimonadota bacterium, assembly GCA_018268335.1. Classification (GTDB taxonomy): domain Bacteria; phylum Armatimonadota; class Fimbriimonadia; order Fimbriimonadales; family Fimbriimonadaceae; genus JAHBTB01. The sequence goes on from JAFDWT010000124.1 coordinate 4,247, forward strand.
TGTGTAAGCAAAGTACTGGCCAAAGACCGTCAGCATCCGCCCGTACTGGCCCGTCTCGGCCCCTCGATAGCGCAGACCGCCGTGGTCGTCCATGAAGTGCTGCAGGTAGTTCACAAGTGCCCGCTTGGCCGCATCGAAAAGCCCCCATTGAAGCAAAGTCGTCACGTCGACGGTCAGCGTGTCTTGGAACCCGTCGTGCTCGGGAGCCCCGTAATTGCGGTCCATGAAGCCGTACTTGGGGAAGTCCTTGATCCGCGTCATCATCGCGCGGGCGATGGAGTGCTTGGCCTGGTCTGCGCTGCGCTGGTCGGGGATGTCCAGCTGGATGCCCGGTGCGAGCCGCTTCGACCACTGGCTTGAGAACTCGGCGAAGTCCTCATAGAACCGGCCCGGGTCGCTCAGGTCGCGCTTCAGGAAGCCAGGGAAGTAGGAGTCGTAGTACTTGACCCACTTGGGCTTGCCACCCTCGACCCGCATCACGCGGTACCAGACCGGCTGGATCCGGTGGTTCTCGCCCGGCATTTGGAATCGGGCGAAGGCCATAAACTCCACCCACGCGCCGTCGCCTTCGGGATAGACCATCCGCACCGCCGGCAGCCACCCGCCGACCAAGCCGTCGAGCACCTTGTGATCGGCTCGCACCTTGCGGACCAGGATGTCGAGCGCGCCGGGGTCAAAGTTGGGCGTGCGCCCTCCGTACTCGATGCCGACCTTGTCCTCGTTGTCCGGCGTTCCGACGAATGTGTAGGTCAGGTTCTTAGTGATCGGTACGACTGCATCGGCCAAGGCTTCGAAACTCGGATCGCCGACCAAACCGAGGACATGCCGCCCCATCAGGTCGGTCGCGCTGGCGCGGATTTCGGCGAATGTACGGCCGAATTGGAGCTTTGCCGGGTCGACAAAGGTGGCTTCCAAGTGTTTGGGACAGACGACTTCCTGGCCGTCACACATGAACTTCATGGCACCGTCGGTTCGGGTGAAGTCCTCGAGGACGGTCACCTTCCGCCCAAGGGCGTCGATGAACGAACCCATCGTCGTCCACTGGTTGTCGTGGTGCTGCGCCATCGGTAGTCGGGGGCTCGTCGCACCAAGGGCCGCCACGGCCAGGGCGCAGAGACAACAGGTTGTTCTCAAGCCGTGCTCCTTCGAGAAACGCTACCTGAAGCAGTAACCTGGCGGATACTAGGCTTGTGGACGTCGTCCCCCATCCACGGTCTGATGACCCCGCCAAGAGTAGAGCTTGGTTGGGACGGCTGGGCACATTGTTGCCCTTCACGCTCTGGCCGGCCCTCGTCTCGATTGTCCAGCAAGGGTCTTTCCTTGATGGCAGGCACTCAAAGTCTGCCCTCATGCCTGTTGCGGGGCCGACCCTATTCCTGGCCGAGGCCCTGACCCTCTTGGCTGTCGTCTTCATAGTCGCCGGGAGTCAGAAGCTCAACACGAAGGCATGGTCCATAGCCGCCGTCATTGTCAATTGCCTCGTTTTGCACGTTTACATCAATCAACACGCCTGGGCTCTCGCCTGACGGCCAGCAGACAGGAGCCCCGGTAGACTCCTGGCCCGATGCTCACCAGCCTCTTCGCCGCGACAGCTCTCGCCCAAGCCAGAACTTCGCCTTGGGCTGATAGCGACGGTGACGGCCTGTGCGACGCTTGGGAGACCAAGGGCTTCGGCCCGCTCGACCCCAAGACGATGGGCTGCAAGCCCGACCACGCGGACATTGTCATCTGCTTCCGGCTCCGACCAGGGATGACCCAAGCGACGATCCAGCCGACCATCGACCGCATGGCAAAGTTCTACGCGGCCATGCCACACCAGAACCCCGACGGCAAGCCGGGACTCCACCTAATCCCGATCGTGCTCCCTCCACTCGACGCGAAGTTCAACGGCAAGGGCTATATCGAGCTCTACAACGAGGCGTTTCCCGAAGAGTGGCGCGGCCTCGCTCACGGTGTCCTGGTCGAGAACAGCCCCGGCGGCGGCGGGCAGGCCAACCGACCCGACTGGTGCGGCACCGGCTACAACTGGTGGACGATCCTGCACGAGGTCGGCCACCAACTCGGCTTGCCGCACGAACCCAAGAACACCGGCGTCGGCTCGCCGCTGCACACGAGCCTGATGAACTACGACTTCCTCTACCAGTTCGACGGTGACGGCGAAAAGGTCCACTTTAGTGACGGGCGGTTTGCCAGCCTGCGCATGAAAATGACCGACCTGGACGAGGTGCTGCCGTTTCCCTATGAGCAGCTGGCCTACCTCGCCAAGCGGCCGCACTACTACACGGTCAAGAAGGTCGACGCCACCCAAACCGCCGTCGACTGGAACCGCAACGGGGTCGTCGGCGAGCACCACGTCCGGGCCAACATCGACGACGGCTACTCCGTCGGCATCCGCGACCTGGTGAAGGGTGGCAAGGCGACCGGTGCCCCCGCCGTCGCAGTGGTCGGCGACGTGCTTTACAGCGTCCAGCCGGAAGGCGGCAAGGCGGACGCCGCGGCCCCGTCGGCCAGCGACCCCGCGCAGCTCGTGGTCTATCGAGTCGAAGCCGACGGCAAGTTCACCAAAGTCCACGAGGGGGTCGCTAAGGGCGTGACCGGAGATGTCTCGGCACTTGGATTCGGTGACACCTTGTACATCACTGCCTCAAATCCAAAGGGTTGGTCGTTCACAACGATGTCGACCAAGAACGGCACGACGACCATAGGATTTGAAAACGGCTCTGATCCGGTCTTGGTCAACGTCAAGGGTGTCCTCAAAGCTGTGCTCCGTGACCCAAGCACAGGCGCCCTGACACTCTTCGACCCCCGCTCCGGAACCCGCGAGCCACTCCCGGTCACGAGCCTGGAGGCCGCCGGCGTCACCTGGAACACCAAGAAGAACTGTCTCGCCGTCGTCACCGTGGAGGACCGCGGCGCGACCAGGGGCATTATGGTCGTCCACGAACTGAGCCAAGAAAGGAACGGCTGGAAAGAACTCGGCAAGCCTCTAACCGTTGGAGGCGACAAGTCGCCCGGCCAAGGCTCGGGCCGCCCGCTTCTGCTGATCGACCGCGGCCTCTACCAGGTCTACTGCAAGGGCCACAAGGCGAACCCGAACGACCCCGGCCTCAACTACCTCTGCCGCCAAATAGCCACTGGCACCGGTTGGTGGATCAAGATGATGGGCAACGAGTGGGCCAACTCCCGTAGTGTCGGCGGTGTCTGCCCGTATCGGGGTGACGTCGTCTACGCCTACCGCTGGTTCAGCGGGCCCGAAGACAACACGGTGTGGCTCCATCGGCGGGGATCGGGGATCCACAACCGTGTCATCACCGATTTCGACGAAGTCGGCTACATCTTCGACCACGGCCTGCGAGACTCACTCCGCGCAGTCCAACGGGAACAATGGGGACTCAAGCCGGTCCAAATCAAACCATGAGCCACAAAACTGCGGGAGGGGACCGTCTAGCCGAGGCAGTCGCCCGTCATTGGCCCGGCTCGGTGATCTGCCGGATGTGGCCCCTGGCGGGCGGCATCTCGGCGACAACGACGGCGCTGCAGGTCCAGCTGGCTGACGGCAGCGAAATCGGTGTCGTCGCGCGCGAACCAGGAGACTGGGCCCGCAAACAGCACCCGGAAGGTGTGAGCGGGCACGAGTTCCGATGTCAGGAGCTCTTGGCGAACCTCGGCCTGCCTGTGCCAGAGCCGTACTTCGTTGTGCCCGACGGCGGCGAGCACGGCTTCTTCACCGTCGCTCTCGTCGACGGTCGGCCAGATTTTCACCCTGCCGACTTGCCCGACCACTTGGAGCAATACGCCCAGTTCGCCTCAAGGATGCACGGTTACCCCGTCACTGGCCAGGAGTTCAGCTTTCTTGAGGAGGAGTCATGGGTATTGACGATGCCGACCCGCGAGCTGCGCCATGCCTTGCGCGAAGGCGAGATCCGTGAGGTGATGCGCGCCTACGGTCCACCTCGCAGGCCGAACCCCCGAGTCTTGCGACACGGCGACCTCTGGCCAGGCAACATGCTTTGGCGCGAAGGGCGGCTCGTCTCCGTCATCGATTGGGAAAACCTGGCGGTGGGCGATCCGCTCGACGAGATCTCCGTCTGCCGGCTCGACATCCTGTGGTTGTTTGGCAAAGAGGCGATGGACAGTTTCACCTCGCGCTACTTTGAGCTGCATCCGGCTGACATGACGGATATGGCCTTTTGGGACTTGCGTGCTTCGCTTCGGCTGATCAACGCCCTCGAGCACATCGCACCGGAGTATCCGAAACTGGGCCGGGCCGACGTGACTTTGGAGCACCTGCAATCCCTGCACCGGTGGTTCGTGGATCAGGCTTTGGCGGCGCTTCCCAGCTAGTAAGCTGTGCCCATGGATCACTACGACGTCACCCCTGTCGAGGGGATGCATCCTGAACTCGGTCTGCTGGTGGCCACGTGGCGCGACTCGTCGCGCGAGTGGCGGGAGAGCTTGGGCGAGGTTTCCGATGCCGCAGTGGTCTGGCAGCCCTACCCCAACGGCCCTTCCATTGGAGGATTGGTCCTTCATATGGTGGCCTGCGACCTGTATTGGATCGAAGCGATGCTGTTCGACAAGGGCTATGACAGCCTGACCGGCGAGGCGGTCGAATACGACAAGCAGGTCGACCAATACGTGCCGCATTGGCCCACACCACCGGCCAAGCCCATGGCTTGGTACTTGGACTTGCTTGACAAGACGCGCGCCGAGATGCAAGCCTTGGTTGCGACAGCCGACGATCCCGAGCGCATCTTGGAACGCGGCGGTCGTTACTCGTTCACATGCCGATGGGTGCTGGCCCATGCGCTTGAGCACGACTCGTACCACGGCGGGCAGGCCGTTTTGCTGCATGAAATGTGGAAGCAGACGGTCAAGAAGTAGTCAGAGAAACTCACGGGTGACACCTCGGCCACGCCCTTCCGTATAGTTCCCTTGTGACCAC
>JAFDWT010000125.1 GCA_018268335.1 Armatimonadota bacterium
TAGACGTCTTCCGACGCCCGCATCTTGGCGTATTCGTCAGTCTGCACGGCCTGCCTCGCGAGGCAGCGCCAACCGCTTGGTCTTCCCTTTCAGACGCAGCTTCAGTAGCTGGCCGAGCATCTCTGGGCCGTCCCGCAGCAAGACGACCTTCGAACCCTCTTGGTGCCGCCAACGCACCGGCACTTCCGCGATCGTGTAGCCCAGGTCGTGGGCGACCATCAGGGCCTCAAAGTCGAACCCGAACCGGTCGACGGTCGCGCGGCGGAACACTTCCTTGGCCACGTCTGTGCGAAAAAGTTTGAACCCGCACTGCGTGTCCTTGATGCCGCGCACGGCCAGGAGCTGGACGGCCAGGTTGAAGGCGCGGCCCGCCAGTTCCCGATAGAGCGGTTGCCGGATTTCCAACTGGCTTTCGCGCAGAGGTCGGCTGCCGATAGCGATCTCCGCGCCACCTTCGACAGCCGCCCACAGCTTGTCGACTTCTTCGATTGGAGTGGCCAAGTCCGCGTCAGAGATCAAGATGTACTCGGCATCGGCGGCAAAAACGCCCTGGCGAACGGCGTAGCCCTTGCCACGGTTCACCGGATAGTGCACGACACTCAACCCAGAGTGAGTCGCCGCAAATTCCTCGACGACCTTCTCCGTGCCGTCTTTGCTGCCGTCGCTGACGACAATCACCTGCGCTGTGTAGGGGATACCCGCCATAAAGTTCGACAGTGTCTCGAGAGTCGGCCGCAAGCGGGCTGACTCGTCGTAAGCGGGCACGATGATGGCGAGGCGGACAGGCAAGGCGCAAGGATTCTACCGGCTGGGCCAAACAAGGACCTGCGGTTGACTCTGCAACCAGGCGAATGGCTACAATAGTTCCCGCAGATGCTCAAGGATGCCGATGGCGCCCTGAGGGACGAAGTCCACTTACCGGCCGAAGACACGAACCCCGCGGCCCAGGATTTCATAGCCCCAGCATCCAATCCCTACATCAACGTCAAGTTTGCCAACGCCGCCGCTGGCGTGCTGGTCTTCACTGTCGTCGTCATCCTCTGGGGCGCGTTTGTCCGGGCTTCGCTCAGCGGAGACGGCTGCGGCAACTCTTGGCCGCTCTGTGGCGGCAGCAACTCGATCATTCCCGACCTGTCACAACAGAAGACTGTCGTCGAGTTCTCCCACCGTATTTCGGGCGCACTGCTTTTCCTGCCCATCATCGGGCTGTACGTCGCCAGTCTGCTCGCGTTCCCCAAAGGCTCACCAGTCCGCCGGGCAACCGCCTGGTCGGTCGGCCTGACGATATTCGAAGGCCTGATCGGCGCCGTCCTCGTGAAGTTCGGATGGGTCACCGTCGACAAGTCGATGGCCCGCGCCGTCACGATGCCTTTCCACTTGATGAGCACTTACGCGCTCACAGGTTCGCTGACCCTCGCTTGGCACTATGCTAGAGGCGGAGAGCGTCTCCGCTGGCGCGGTCAAGGTGGCGTCGGCACCGCCCTCAAAGCAATGGTCGCCGGTCTCGCCGTCCTCGGCATGACGGGCGCGATCAGCGCCCTTGGCAAAACCGCCTTCGCCCTGGAACTCGCCTCCGCCAAGTCCGTCGCCGAGCGCTGGGCCCAGCACCTGGGCGAGAACGCCCCCGCTATCCTGCGCGGCGGAGTCCTCCACCCGCTGGTGGCGACCTCCGTCGGCGTCGTCGTGCTCTGGCTCTCCGGCTACGTGACCGACCGCCGTCCAGTCCCTGGCGTCCAAAAGTGGAGTAAGTGGACGGTCGGCCTCTACATCGGCCAGTTCGTCTTCGGCATCGTCAACCTGATCGTCTCGGCGCCCGTCTGGATGCAGCTCGTCCACCTGGCGCTCGCAGTCGCCAGCTGGGTCGCCCTGGTCCTCCTCTGCGCTAACGCCTTGGGAGTCAGCTGGTCAGCCGCTGACGAGACCCAAGAGGCCAAAACCGAGCCCAAGACGTTCGCCGAGACCGTCAAAGCCTACGTCGCCCTGACCAAACCGCGAGTCATTTCGCTCTTGCTCTTCACAACTTACGCCGCGATGATCATCGCCAAGGGCGGCTGGCCCGACTGGCGGCTGGCCCTGGCGGTCATGGTCGGCGGCTACATGTCCGCGGGCGCGGCGAACACCTTTAACATGGTCATCGAGCGCGACCTCGACGTCGCCATGGAGCGCACCTCCCACCGGCCGACGGTGACCAAGACCGTCTCCAAATCCGAGGCCCTCTGGTTCGCCTACGCGATGGCGGCCGGATCCTTCGCACTCCTTAGCTGGTCGGCCAACGTCCTGGCCGCCACGATGGCCCTTTGCGGCCTGCTGACCTACGTCTTCGTCTACACCCTCTGGCTCAAGCGGCGCACCTGGCAGAACATCGTCATCGGCGGTGCTGCCGGCGCCTTCCCGCCACTGGTCGGCTATGCCGCCCAAGCTGGCCACCTCAACGCATTCGCCTGGTTCCTCTTCGCGATTATCTTCGCCTGGACTCCCGTCCACTTCTGGGCGCTCGCGATCCTCATCAAAGACGACTACGCCAAAGCCGGCGTCCCGATGCTGCCGGTCGTCAAAGGCGACAAGGTCACCGTGACCCAGATCGTCCTCTACGCGGTCATCACCGCCCTCGTCTGCGCCATGCCGCTTTTCGAAAAGTCCGTCGGCATGGTCTACTTCTTAGGGTCGGGGCTGCTCAACATCGCCCTCGTCAGCCATAGTCTCCGACTTTTCCGCACACCGGACAAAATCCACGCTCGGCGGCTTTTTAAGTTCTCCATGGCCTATTTGGCCCTGATTTTCATCGTCATCGCCGTCGATCGGGCGGTGATGGCGTGAGTCTCTTGGTCCGGGTGCTGGCAACTGTGCCAGCGAAGCGCGGGCGACATGTGACATATTTCCCCAGGCGAAAGTAGCGATGGCCCAACTCTTCCCCCCTTACGCGAACACGATCGCGACGGCTAGCCTTTTTGTGGCGGCCGGCGTGCCGTTCGTCTTGCTGGTCGGTGGCACCCAGGTCACCAGCTCGCCGGCGAACACCAAGGTCGACAACCCGCTGGACCAGCCGGTGCCCTTCAGCCACAAACACCACAACCGCGAGCTGGGCATCGACTGCCGGTTCTGCCACAGCAACGTGGAGGACAACGCCCAGGCTTCCGTGCCCAGCACCGAGGTCTGCATGACCTGCCACAGTCAGATCTGGACGAACAGCCCGATGCTCGACCCGGTCCGCCAAAGCTGGGAGACCGGCACACCGATCCAGTGGAACAAGGTCAACTCGGTTCCCGACTTCGTCTACTTTGACCACGGCATGCACATCACTCGCGGCGTGAACTGCAACACCTGCCACGGCCCCGTCCAAGACATGCCCATTACCTGGAAAGGCCAGGCGTTCCGCATGTCCTGGTGCCTGGACTGCCACCGCAACCCCGAGAAGTTCCTGGTCGAGCCCGTCGGCGGCGACAAAAAGACGCCCAAGGAGCAGGTGTTCATGCTTTACCGCAAGGTCGCCGAAGGCAGGCCGCTCAATGAAGCGGAGCAGGCGCTGGCCGAAGGCTTGCCCAGCCAGATCCCACAGGACGACACCCACCTGGAACTCGGCAAGAAACTCGTCAAAGACCGCAAGATCAACGTCCAGCAGCTATCGGACTGCTATATCTGCCACCACTGATGTCCCACCCCATGAACGGCACACCCGACAAGCGCAAAAGCAAGCCCGTGTTTATCCGCGGTCTTGAAGAGCTGGAGAACAAGGCGGAATTCGCCGAGTTGGCCGGCGACGAGTTCCCCCACCGCAAGTCGCTCCTGGAAGTCGACCGCCGCAGCGTCCTCAAGCTCATGGGCGCCGCTTCGGCCCTCGCGGGCCTCGGTGGCTGCCGCTCCCTGATCCTGCCGCAGAAAAAGGTCGTCCCGTTTGTCAAGCAACCCGAAGACGCCGTCAGCGGCAAGACGACGCAGTACGCTACCGTCTACAACCTCAACGGTTTCGGCATCGGCGTCCTGGCCACAGCCCATGATTCGCGTCCGACCAAACTGGAAGGCAACCCCAACCACCCGTCGAGCCTCGGCGGACTGGACGCCCAGACCATGGCGCAGGTCGTCTCGCTGTACGACCCCGACCGGCTGCAGCTGCCCAAGTTCAAGGGCGAGCCGACCTCCTGGTCCGATGCCCTGGCCGCCCTGCGCGGTGCCTTGTCCGAAAGCAAGAACGGCGCCGGGTTCTATCTGCTCACCGAGACCGTCGGATCGCCGACACTCGCCAAGCAAGTCCAAGACTTCCTCAAGGTCTACCCTGCGGCAACCTGGGTGCAATGGGAGCCGGCCAACCGGGACAACGCCCGTGAAGGCCTGAAGACAGCCTTCGGCCAAGACGTCCACGTCGCTTATGACCTGGCCAAAGCCGACGTCATTGTCAGCCTGGACTCCGACTTCCTCTACTCCGGCCCCGGCGCCGTCCGCTATGCGCGGGACACTATGGCCCGCCGCAAGCCCGGACATCCCGACGGCTACAACCGCATCTACGCCTTCGAATCCAACCGGACGACCGCCGGTGTCGTCGCTGACCACCGCGCTCGGGTCAAGGCTTCGGGCATCGCCCGTCTGGCCGGACTGCTCGCCTCACGGCTCGGCGTCGCTGGGGCCACTGGTGGCGAAGTCGCCGGTGTCGACGCCAAGCTGATCGATGCACTGGTCAAGGACTTGAATGCCAGTCGCGGCAAGTCGGCGGTCATCGTCGGTGACCACCAGCCGCCCGAGGCGCACGCCCTCGCCGCCGCCATCAATGAGCACCTGGGCAACGTGGGCACGACCGTCCACGTCCTCGAACCGGTGCTCGCCAAGCCCACCAACCAAGGCGCCGAATTTGCGGCACTTCTCCAAGCCATGGGAACCGGCGAAGCCAAAACGCTCCTGGTTCTCGGCGGCAACCCGGTCTACTCCGCCTACGGCGACACCAAGTTCGCCGACTTGCTGGCCAAGGTGCCACTGAGCGCCACATTGTCTCTCTATAACGACGAGACCG
>JAFDWT010000126.1 GCA_018268335.1 Armatimonadota bacterium
GAGACCAGGCCGCCGACCTGGTTGGTCTCCGAATTGCTGCTGACCGAACCTGCCGTGCGAATGTAGCTGGCGGTGCCGGAGACGGACAGCCGCTCCGACGGCCTGGCGTCAAGGCTCAGGGCCACGCGCCGGCCCGAACTGGCGCCGACAATGCTGGTGTCTGCACCGTTGCTGAACCCGTTGCCCCCATAGCCATACCCATAGCCACCAGAAAACCCTGGCAAGGACGACACGCCGCCGTTGTCGGAGTCTGTGTAGGAGAGTGTCCCCGTGAAGTTCTGCGACGGGAAGTACCGGGCACGGAAGTTGACGCTGCGTCCTGTCCCGCTTTCGTCGCCCGATCGGACGTTCGACAGTGTCAAGTCCATCGCCATCTGGAACGTCTGGCTGGCCAGGTAGGTGTTGCGCAGGTTGAAGCTGTCGATCTGTCCCGACGACGCCCCGCTGACCCGGCTAGAGTCCAGCCCAAACCGCGACTCCAGTTTGCCAAACGTCCGACGGGTGCTAAGCGAGCTCGTCAACACGTCGGTCTCTTTGCCCACCGATTCGCTGCGGGTGTCGACGACCGAGAAGGTCAGCGGCCATGCCTTGGTCTGGTCGGCATTGAGCGTATGGCTGAATTCGTTACGGGTGAACCTGGTGCGTTGGATGTTGGTGGTCGAACCCGAGACCACCCGTGTCGCGATACTCGAATTGCTCGTGGACAGGCGGAACAAGCGCGAGGAGTCCGGCTTGTATTCCAAGTCGGCTTCGTGCGTCTTCTCATTGCGGTTGAAGCCGGTCGACTCGATACTGACAAAGTCGTCGCCGACGTCGCGCCAGGCGGCGTTCACGGTGAACTTGCCCCAGTTGTAGCGCCCCTCGACGCCCCTGGCGACCCCACTGGTCGGGTTCGTCGTGTTGGTCAGCCGGCCCAGTGCGTGCGTAAAGGTGACGTCCCCCTTCTTGCCAAGGGGCACCCGGTAGTCCAGACCCCATACCTCTCGGTCGCCTTGGACGTTGGTGGTTGGAGTCGGCGTATAGACGACGTCGATCGTGCTGCTGGCCGGAACGAACCGGGTCATATAGAACACGGCGCGGTTGACGGTGTCGAAGTTGTAGTCCAACCCTTCGGCCTGCAACACGCCGTCCACGCGGACGCTGATCGGCTGACCGGGTAGTGGCGTGAACTGGAGAGTGTAGGGAATGCCCGGCGCCCCAAAGCCTTGGAACTTTTCCAAGCGAGTGGACAGTTGCCCCTTCGCCCCTGTGACTTGCCGCATGGCCGTGATGCCCAGGGTGCCCGAGCGGCCAAACGTGTAGGCAAGGCCGGCCCCTTCGATGGTGCCGGCCGGTCCGCCGAACCCAAACGACTCGTAGGTTGCCACGATCGTGCTGCTGGGGGAAATCACCCGGCTCGCCCCTGTCACCCGGTTTTCAAAAGTGACAGCGCCCAGGTCGTAGTCGATCCAATAGTCAGTGCCGAACACCATCGTGACGCCGTCGACCGAGATGGACTCGGAGCCACGGATCACCTGGCTGCTCTGCAGGTAGTAAGGGCCCGCCGTGTTGTTGCCCTGAATACTGACCGTCCGGGCCTCGCCTCTGGCTTGCGACCGCAGGGCCTTGACCTGCAACGGCCCTGATTTGTAGCCCGCCGAAAAGCCACGCAGGGTCTTGTTGAACCGGGCGAACCGGTTGGTGTTGAGCAGCCGCCCCTGGATGTCGCCCGCGCTCAAGCTCCAAAGGCCCCTCTCGTAGTTGACGGTGAACTTCTCGCTCTGGGGATCCTGGAACCGGCTGTCCTGTAGGTTCACATCAAAGTCAAAGAGGCCAAGGACTTTCTTGCCTTCGGCGCGGACGAACCCACGGTCGGTGAAGCGCTGGCTACCCTGGCCACCGTAGTTGGTCTGGTCATAGGCTTCGCCGTCGCCGGTGACATTCTCCAGGTGATAGCCGACGTCGCGGAAGCCAGAGAGGCGGATTTTGCTGGCGATCTGGTCGCGGTACCACTTCTCGAACTTGCCCAGGGTTTGCGCGCTAGCATGTGCGGCACAGCACACCGCCGCCAGCACGAGCCAGCCTTTACTTCCCAAAGCACGCGTCCAGCAGTTGGATGTTGGCCATGGCCGCCGTCGACAGCTCGGCCCGCCGCCGCTCCAAAGAAGCGGCGACTTTGTCCCTGTCCTTGATGAAGGCTTGGAAACCATCAAAGATCCTCTGGGCCGTGACCCCCTGCACGCTTAGAGGGGCGGGGAAGCCCATCAGGTTCGCAAAGGCGTTGACTTTGGGGTCATAGCTGACCATGTAGGCCGGCACGTCCACCGTCGCCGCCAAGATTCCAGCGTGCAACCGCATGCCGATCACGCCCTCCATGCGCATGATCCGCTCCTGCATCTGCTTCGGTGTCGAGATCCCTTTCAGCTCCGGCACCTTGCCACCGTGCGCTTTGGCGATCTCATCCAGGAGCTTGCGGTCTTCGACCTCGTCCATGGGGAGCATCACCGGTACGTAGTTGGCTTGATAAAGCAGACGGACGAGGTCGCCGAAGACTTTCACAATGTTCTTGTCTCCGGAGACGGGCCGGCAGCTCACGCCTACGGTCTTCATGTTCGCGACGCCGAACGACGACCCCTCGGCGGGCATCGTCGGTTTGGGCAAAAGAAACGCCATGTCGGCGGTCACGCGCGGCGTGCCTTTGTATCCCAGGGCTTTGAGCGTTGCGACGCTGGCCGGGTCGCGAACGGCGATGACGTCGGCTTTGTTGAACGCCGCGACGGCAAAACGCTTGCCGAGAAAGTGGGTGAGAGGGCCGATGCCCTGGCCCAATAAGATCACCTTTTTGCCAGCCTTCTTGGCCATATCGACCAGATTGGCGTAGTACATCACGCTGCGCGTGCTGGTGACGTCCTGGAAGATGCTGCCGCCGGGAAAGACCAGGGCGTCACAGTCTTCGAGCGCGTTTTTGATCGCGCCCATGTCGGTTTTGGGGACGCCGACGATGCCGTTGTTGCGCATGAGTCGCTCAGGGCTACCGGCGATCACACGCATTTCATAAGGTTTGTCGCGCAAAGCCTCGACAAACCCCATCATGATGGCGTCGTCGCCGAGGTTTCCTGATCCAAAATATCCGGCCAGTAAGAGTCTTGGCATGGATTCAGGCCGTGTCTTCTTTGACCTTGAAGAACCGTCCGGCCACCCCCCACAAACAGAGGCCGATTATACACCCCACGACGTGCCCGGTCACGATGCGCTGTAGGCTCAGTTGGACAGGCGAGTGGGCGTGGCAGAGCGTGTTGACGACGCTGGTCTGGCCGACCGCACCGACGGTCACCAACATGGCCGCCCAGCCTTGGAGGTCGGGAAGCTCCTGTCGCTTGGCCCACAGCATCAGCCCGAACACCATGGCTGGATGGCCGACGGCAAACTCTTTGGTCCGTGGGCGAGTGGAGAAGATGAAGTCCAGCATCGACCGCAGCTTCAGTTCCAGGCCCGAGACGCCGGCTGGGTTGTCGTTGCCGGTCCTCGAAATCATGAACGCCATGGCGGCGAGGAAGACGATCCCGGTGACCAGGGTGCCCCACTTGACCGGTTGGCCAAAGAGGTTCTTGATGCCGAACACCTGGTCGGCCAACAAGGCACCGACGATGATGATGGGCAAGAACACCGCCACCTTGATGCCGCTGAACTGCTCAGCCTGGACCATGTACTTGAGGCCGACAAGCTGTCCGGCCACCACGAGGCCACCGACGATGCTGACCAGAGAGACGACCAGATACAGTCGCCACCAGGGGCCAGACTCCTTAGTCAGCCACTGGAAGCCGAGGAGAGGTGCCGCCGTCGCCGCAGCCAGGGCGACGTAGGGCCGGGCGGCTTCAACGTAACAGGCGGCTCCAGCCAGCGCCGCCAAGACCAAGAACGGCATCAAGAGCTTGGGCGATAGGAGCCGGGCGCCGGTGTAGGCGACGAACGGGGCTGCAAAAAGGCCGATGAGGACAAAGGCGATACGGTTGGTCTTCGGCTCGTTGAACGGGCGCGGCGACTTGACCCAGCCACCTTCTTTGGCAATCGCCTTCTTGATGTCGTTGAGCATCACCGCGGCCTCGTGCAGCGGCTTCTCTGCGGCTAAGGTGGTCGGGCGCAGGAGGAGCCAGCGCATGCCGCGCTCCTTGTAAGCCTTGGCGTACCGCTCGACGACTGCGCCGGGGGAGAGGAGGTTGGTTTCCGCCTGCTGGGCGGTGTGGAGCCGCACGGTGATGTCGGCGAATTTGTCCAGCATCTTCGAGTCGCCAGCGATCTTGGCGAACTCGGGGGC
>JAFDWT010000012.1 GCA_018268335.1 Armatimonadota bacterium
CATCAGGCCGAGGAATGTCGCGCAGAGTAGTTCGCCGTCGGCGAACGGCGTGTCTTTCTTTGTCTTGGCGCTTGCTGTCAGTTCAACCAAAAGGCCAGACCACTCTGACCAAATGACGGACAACTTCTTACGCAAGGCAGCCTCTGCGACACTGGCCACATAGAGTCCAGCAAGCACCTTCACGAACCGACTGCCCTTGCGGCAATAGGCTTCGGCCAGGGCCAATTCGGCTTCAATCTTGTCAATCGGCTTTTCCGCGCCCGCCTGGAATCTGGTTCGGTCACGGCGCAGTTGGTCGACGGTGAACTCAGCGATCCCCGCCAAAAGGTCAGAGCGGTGCGGGAAGTAGTAGTGCACAGTCGCGTGGTTGATGCCTAGCTCGGCGGCCACGTTCCTGGCGGTCAGAGACTCCAACCCTTGCACGCCCATCAGGTCATAGGCGGCTTTGAGAATATCGGGCCGTCGTGTCTTCATAATTCTATATTAACCGGGTGGTGGGCAATCCGTCAGGTCGGACCAGAAAAATCCAGCGAAAAGTCGCCAGAATAGAAGTGTGGATCCCTATCCGCGAACCTGGGCGGTCGTCGACCTCCGTTGCTTGCGCGACAACTTGGCGTATGTCCGCGCGCAGATGGGGACAAGCCCGGTCCAGATTGCACTGGTGGCTAAGGCGGACGCCTATGGGCATGGCTTGTTGCCCGTCTGCAGGTTCGCAGCAACCAACGGCGCGGACGCCATCGCCGTGGCCACCGTCCAAGAAGGCGTCTCGCTGCGCGAGGCCGGCGTCGAAGTGCCGGTCATGGTGATGTCGCCGATCCTGCCGGCTGAATGCGATCAAGCCGTCTTCTACAACCTGGAAGTCTTTGTCGAGAACGCGACACTGGCCAAGGCCATGGACTCAGCTGCGGCCAAGCAGTCGCGGACTGCGCGGCTGCACCTGA
This sequence comes from Armatimonadota bacterium, assembly GCA_018268335.1. GTDB lineage: Bacteria > Armatimonadota > Fimbriimonadia > Fimbriimonadales > Fimbriimonadaceae > JAHBTB01. The sequence goes on from JAFDWT010000012.1 coordinate 942, forward strand.
AGGTTGACACGGGCCTGCACCGCTATGGATGCCCGCCCAAGGACGCCTCGACCATCGCCCACGATATCGATGGCTATTCCAACACGAAGTTGGTTGGACTCTGCCAGCACTTCAGCGACAGTTCGGCAGACGAAGCTTCGACTGCCAAACAACTTTGGATTTTTGAGCAAGCGCTCAAAGAGTGCCGGGCTCGGTCGGTGAAGTTCGAGCAGGTGCACATGGCCAACAGCGGTGCCGCCATCAAGTACCCGGCGAGCAGAGGGACGATGGTGCGGGTCGGTGTGCTGGCTTATGGCGTCGATCCCTTTGGCCTGACCGCGGGCTCGGTACGCCCGGTGTCCAGCTGGTTCGGGCGTGTTTTGAGTCTACGAATGGTGCCTGCGGGAGCAAAACTTGGCTATGCTGGCACCTACACGACCAGCCGTCAAACGGTCGTGGCGACGGTCGGCGTCGGCTATGGCGACGGCTACACCCGGGCACTGAGCAACAAGGGGTTCACCGCCGTCAACGGCCAAAAGGCCGCTGTCATCGGCCTTGTCTGTATGGACCAGATGCTCATCGACGTCACGGGCATCACTGATGTGGGAATTGGTACGGTAGTCGAATTGATCGGCCCCAATGTTTCGGCGACCGAATTAGCGAAGCTCGCTGGCACCAACGCCCACGAGATTCTCACCAACGTGACGGCGCGAGTGCCCCGGCGCTACGTCTACCCCGATATGTGACCAAGGTCACGACTTCATCGGCAATACGCTAGCGTCGAACACCCAAGGGTGGGTTTTGATCGCCGCGATGCCGTGAGGGCTGGGCGATTTGTCCAGGCCGATTTGCGCGATGGCCGCCTGGGCGCCACCCAGGACGATGTTCTCCATCTCCTGCACGTTGACGCCTTCGTCTTTCAGAACTCCCAAGACATGGGCCAGGACGCCGACACGGTCTTGGTGCCGGACGACCAAGAGATGGGTCGCGACCTCCCCTTTGCTGACATTGACGACGTTTGGCACGATGCCGGTGGTCTTGTACTCGGCCACAATCCGCACGGTCTCGGCCGCAACAGCTTCTTGGGCCTGCTCAGTGCTGGCACCGATGTGGTGGGTGCAGTAAACGCCCTTGGCGGTTGTCAGCGGCCCTTCATATGACGCCGTCGCATCCGACGGCTCGCCCTCGAAGACGTCGAGGCAGGCTCGGAGTCGACCGGACTCCGTGTGCCGCAACAGCGCCGCTTGGTCGATCACTTCTGCGCGGCTGGTGTTGACAACGATCGAGCCGTCCTTGAGTGCCGAGAGAAACTCTTCGTTCACCATCCCCTTTGTCTCGGGGCTAAGCGCGGTGTGCAACGAGACGACGTCGGCTTGCTTGGCCAAGTCGATGAGGTTACTCGCGCGCGCGATGCCGAGGGCAGCCGCCGCCACCGGAGTCATCCACCGGCTATACGCGATGACGGTCATGCCGAAGGCTCTGGCGCGAGGGATCATCTCCTGGGCGATTTGCCCCATACCCACGAGGCCAAGTGTCTGGCCATACAGCCCGCGGGCCTTGCTGAACCTCTTCTTGTCCCAATGTCCGGCGCGCAGCTCTGCGACATTGTCTGGAATCTGGCGGTCAGCGGCGATGATCATGCCAAACGCAAGCTCGGCGACGGCAATGCTGTTCTTGCCCGGGCAGTTGGCGACATAGACGCCTTTGCGACTCGCGGCATCGACGTCGATCGTGTTGTATCCAGCGCCGGCCCGCACGATCAAACTCAGCTTGCCGGCCTCGATAACACTGGCGGGCACCTTGGTTGACCGCACGATCAGGACGTCGAAGTCGGTCTTGGCGACCACCTCGACCAGCGTGTCACCGCTGAGGTCAGGTTGGGACACCACCTCGCAGCCGATGGCCTTAAGGCCGTCGAGGCCAGATTTCTCCAGTTTGTCGGCGACGAGGACTTTCATAGTGCCGCCAGTTTACTGGGGGCTCTTGGGTGAGACGATCAACAGTCCTTCTAGCGACTTGGTCACCGGTGCCATGCACTTGCTGTCGTCGCACAATTGATAGGTGACCGAAATAACGAACTCGTGCCTTCCGGGGCTGGCGAAGAGACGCATAGGCAGCTCGACACGTCCGGTGTATTGGCCGGACGGCTCATCTGGAAAGCCGACTTCTCCCAGGACGCCCGAGACCGAAACGGTCGTCGGAACCAGCCATTTGGTGGGTGGTTGATGAGTGTTGATGTGGTGTCCGTCCGGCAGGTCGATGACGATGGATGTCTCGGCACTTTTCGACTCCTCAGCTTCTAGCTCAAAAATCGTCAAGTAAACAAGAGCCTGACCAGGCGGCGCAAAGTCGACAGTTGGCGCCGAGTCATCGACCGACAAGAGGTCATAGAGGACTTCCCGTAGCAGGGACTCACATGCGGTCGGAGCCCGCTCGGCCCATCCGGCGACCTGTTGCAAATGGAACCTAAAAGCATCTCCTCTGCCCAACCGGCGCAGAACGCGCAACATCACCGACGTCGCGCTGGGGCAGGCAGAATCGAGCACCGACTTCATGCGACTGATCGGTGCGTGATGGCGGAGGGAAGAGTTCCAGAATCCTCCTTTCGGATCGCTGAATTCATCAAGTGCCGCATCGCACAGTTTGGTGGCAGCGTCCAACCAAAAGGATTTTTCGTTCGTCTCGTAGAGATCCAGGCAAGCATCTGCTAAGTAGGCATAGTCGTCAAGAAAGCCCAGTCCGTTTGCTCCGCCTGCGACCAATTGGTGAGGCAGATCGCTGGTCATCTCATCGAGCAGATTCTTGGTGATTAGCTCGGCGCGCTCGGTCAAGCCGCATTGGACCAAGGCACTGACAGCCAAGGCGTTCCAGGAGACAAGTCGTTTGGTATCCGTATGAGGTTTGTTCCGGGCTTGTCGGGCAGACGCCAGCACTTCCAACTCCTCGCCCATCGGCAAGGTGTCCGAGCGATAGAGGACATTGGCACCAGTGGGATGTTGAGTGGCCTCCTCCAGGAAGTTGCCCTCGGGCTGGATGGAAAAGACCCGGCAAAACTCCTCGGCCCGGTCGCCCAGCAGATCCTGCACTTCGTCCCACCGCCAGGTGAAGTAGGCGCCCTCCTCGCCATCCGAGTCCGCGTCCTGGGCTGAGTAGAGCGTGCCGTCGGGAGCCGACATCTCACGCCGCATCCAGGCCAAAGTCGACGAGAGGGCGACCGACAACTCCTCCCGTACATCACCCGGATCCATGATCTCGACCACCCGCGACAGGTTTCCGACCATCAGGGCGTTGTCCGAGAGCATCTTCTCAAAGTGCGGCAACAGCCATTCGCGATCGGTCGAGTACCTGTGAAACCCGCCGCCGACGTGGTCGAACATGCCACCGCGGCACATCGCCAACAGAGTCGCCACCGCCATGGTGGAGGCCTGGGCGACCAGCTCTTCCGCTTCTCCCAAGTTATGCCGCAGCGCCGCGTAGTCCAACAAGAAGGTAATCGCCGTATGTGGAGGAAACTTGGGCGCGCTACCAAACCCACCGAAGTCGCGGTCAAATGTCGACCACAGCGCCGAAACCGCCGCATCCAACATCTCCACCCCAGGCTTCGACGTCGAGCCCGCCAGGCTGCGCCCGCCGACCTGACGGATCGACTCGGCGAACTCGCTCGCAGCTGTCACAACCTCACTGCGCTGCTCCCGCCAGGCCTGTGCCAGGTTGGTCACGATGCTCAAAAAGCTCGGCATCCCGTCGCGTGAGTGGGCAGGAAAGTAAGTGCCGGTGAAGAACGGCTCCAGGTCCGGGGTCAGGAACACGGTCATCGGCCAGCCGCCGTGGCCGTTGGCCATCTGCACCGCAGCCATCAAAACTTCGTCGATGTCGGGTCTCTCCTCGCGGTCGACCTTCACGCTGACAAAGCTAGCGTTGAGGGCAAGGGCAACAGAGGGGTCTTCAAACGACTCGTGGGCCATCACGTGGCACCAGTGGCAGGCGCTATAGCCGACGCTGACGAACAGAGGCTTGTCCTCGGCCTTGGCTTTCGCCAGGGCCTCGTCGCCCCATTCGTACCAGTCCACCGGGTTGTCGGCGTGCTGGCGCAGATAGAGCGAGGCGGCGTCCGCCAGTCGGTTGGGCATCGCCCGAGAGGTTACCGTTCGAGCCCGACCAGGGCCCGGAGCCGTTGCACGTCCTTCATGTGCAGCGTCCGGCACTCTCCTGGCTTCATGCCCTTCTGCACCAGGTGGGCGATGCGAGTCCGCACCAGCTTCACCACTGGACAGCCGACAGCGGCCAGCATCAATCGCACCTGCCGCTTGCGGCCTTCGTGGATGACGAGCGACACCAGGGAAGTCCCCGCTGAATTGAGCGGGGCTACTAAGTGCGCTTCTGCGGGGGCCGTCTTCTGCCCTTCGATGAAGATGCCACGGCGCAACCGGTCCATGCCGTGCTCGTCCGGCTGTCCCAAGACAGTCGCCAAGTACTCCTTCTCGACGCCGTACTTGGCGTGGCTGAGACGGGCGGCGAGGTCGCCGTCGTTGGTGAGCAGAAGCAGGCCCGCGGTGTCCATGTCCAGCCGTCCGACAGGCTTGACGGGCGCGCCGACGTCGGGAATCAAGTGCATCACTGTCCGCCGCCCACGTTCATCGGATAGGGTGGTGACATAGCCGGCCGGTTTGTTCATCAGCAGGTAGACGTGCCCCGCTGGCCGCACCACTTCGCCGTCGACGGCGACGACGTCGTCGGGGCCGACTTTGGTGCCGAGCTCGATCACCGGAACCCCGTTGACGGTGACCTGTCCGGCAAGGATGATCTCCTCCGACTTGCGGCGGCTGGCGACTCCGGCATGGGCCAGGTAGCGGTGCAGGCGCATCTCACCAGCTGACAATTCTGTTCCTCCTGCGTTGGTACCGGCCGCGCCGCATCCAGGCCCAGCCGCCGACCAACGCGCCGCCGATGAGCAGCGTACTGGGTTGCGGCAGGCGTTGTGCTGGCGGTTTGATGGCGACCGCCGCTGCCGCTTCGACCTCAACGGGCACCATGCTGCCGTCAGAGAGTTTCATCATCACAGTCCCCATGGCCTGACCTTCCTGTACCGGGGCGTTGACGGACTTGGGCGTTGATGACGGCGTGGCGGAAAACGGCGTCCCTGCTATCCAGGGCACGACGAGCCCTTTCGTGGCCCGCACAGCGACCTCACCGGATTGGCCGTCCACCACTGGGGCACTGCCCAATGCCTGCCCGGCCCCCGCGACCACCTTGTCGACCAGGTTCGCCTCCGCCCAGCCCTCCAGGGTGGTGGTGTCGGTCATCCAGTCTTTGCCCCCCATGACCACCGTCACAATCGTGTGCCCGTTGACAGTGAACGCACCGACGAAGCACTTGCCGGCCGGGACAGTCCACCCCGTCTTGACACCCAAACACTCCTTGTCCTCCTTGAGCAGCTTGTTGTGGTTGGTCAGGGTCAGGTCTTTGGAGTCCGACGACCGCGTCACCTTGTGCCTCCAGGTCTGGACCACTTCCGCGAAGCGTTGGTTTTCCAGGGCGGCGCTGGCGATCAAGCCCAGGTCGTAGGCCGTCGTGTAGTGCTCGGGATCATGCAGGCCGTGCGGGTTGGTGAACTGCGTCTCCTTGCAGCCGAGCTCCTTGGCGCGCTGGTTCATCAGCTTGGCAAAGCCCTCGGTGGAGCCGGCGATCTGGAAGGCCATGGTCGCGCAGGCGTCGTTGGCGCTGCGCAGCATGATCGCGTAGAGCATGTCTTGCGCCTCGAGCTGCTCGCCCGACTTGAGGTGCAGGCTGCTTTCGCCGACTTCCTCGATACCCTCGGGAGCGGTGACGATCAGGTGCGGGCTCGTCTTTTCGGCCACCAAAAGGCCGGTCATGATCTTCGTTGTGCTCGCCGGAAAGCGACGCGTGTGCGCGGCCTTGGCCCACAGGACGCGGCGGGTTTTCTGGTCCATGATGACCGCGGAAAGCGATCCGATGTCGTCGGGGGCCAGTGTCTTCGCCCTGATGTCCTCTCCGGCCATAGCCGCCGCTGACAGGAGGATGGTCAGGACGAGGCTGGCGGGCTTCAAACGGTGGTCTCCTCTGGCAAGGGCAGTGTCGGCTGGTCGGGAGGCAGGTGCGTGCCGACCGCGTCCAGGGCGGCCCGGCCAAAGCCCAGGTCGGGCAGGTCGGCCAAGCTTTCCAGGTTAAAGACGTGCAGAAACTGCTGGGTGGTGCCGTAAAGGACAGGGCGACCCGGAGCCGCTTTGCGGCCCAGCTCGCAGACGAGGCGCTTCTCGACCAATTGTTTCAAACCGTAGTCGCTCTGCACGCCGCGCACCTCGTCGATCTCGGACATGGTCACCGGCTGTTTGTAGGCGACGATGGCCAGGACTTCCATGAGGCTCCGGCTGAGCTTGTGCTTCTGTGGTTGCAGAAATTTTGTGACTATGTCGGCATACTCAGGCTTTGTACATATCTGGTAGCCGCCGGCGATGCGGACGAGCTGCAGAGAGCTGGTGTGGGTCAACCGGCCACCCAGTTTTTCCAGCGAGTCCTCCACTTCGAAGATTGGCACCCCGATGGCAGTGGCCAACTCTTCGGCGGTCGCCGGGGTCTCGGCGACGAAGAGGAGAGCCTCCAGGGCCTTGAGGACGCTCACGACTCGGCACCCCGGGCAAAGAGGACGTCGTATTCCGACACGCGCACACGAGCTTGCCCAAGGCGGATCAACTCCAAGAGCGCCAAAAACCACCAGACCACCTCGCTCCGCGTGAACTCGCCCACGACAATCGAGTCGAGCGAAGAGAATTCCAACGGTAAGGCGCGGAGCACGACGAGCATCTGCTCGGCCAGCGAGCGGCGCGGCTTGCCCAAGGGTTCCATTGTGTCGGGGACGGCCCGGGCCAGCAGTCGCTCCAAGACGCCGGCCAGGTCGCCGATCTGGACGTCGCTGGTGTCGAAAGGCAGCTCGTAAGGGTGGCGGACGTTCTCGGACCACCGGAAAAAGAGGAGGTCACGCTCCTCTCGGCGTTCCAGCAGGTTCCGCACGGCCGGCTCGAACAGGTGGGCATACGGCTCGGCGGCGATGGAGAGAGCGTCGTCCTCTGGCTCTTCTTGTTCGGTCGGGATCAGGGCCCACGCCTTGCGCTCCAGCAGGTAGGCCAAGGCGGCCAGGGCGACGGCGGCCTGCTCCAGGTCCGTGTCGGTGGTAGCCAAGACGTAGTGGAAATACGCCTCGCAGATCGGGGCCATGGGCACGTCCAGCAAGTCGATCTTGTGGTCGTGGACGCACAGGAACAGGGCGCCCAGTGAGCCTTGGAACGCCTCACATTCGATGTGGATTTCTGGCGGGGAAGTGACGCCCAGAGGGCCGACCACGGCTCGCTCGGCCGCCAATTCCGACTTCTTAGCCATGGTCTCGCGTCCCCATTATGCCGGTCCAGAGGCGGGGTCGTCCCGGTCGGGCTGGGGAAAACGTTGGAGGCGCCGAGCGGATTCGAACCGCTGGATAAAGGTTTTGCAGACCTTCCCCTTAACCACTTGGGCACGGCGCCAAGGCTCACGATGATACCCCCGACGGGCGGCCAGGGTCTCAGGGCCGAAATGCCGGTGCCCGCCGCAAGCAGGGGAACCTTGGTGGTTCGAGGCTGGTACAACTTGCACAGATGAGCAACCTCCTGTGCACGCTCGCCGTCGTGGTCACCCTCGCCGGCCCCTCAGACACCGACATGAAGGAATGGCAGGCGCGGTATGCGAAGATCGACAAGCTGTACTCTTCGAAGGACACGAAGACGCTGGCGTCTTATTTGACAGACGATTTCGTTTATGTCAGCAAGGCGGGCAAGAAGATCGACCGCAAGACGATCGTGGCGGGCTTTGGCGATTTTGCCAAGATCAAGAAGATCACGTGCACCCAGAAAGTGACGAAGGTGGAGGCCAAGGGGCAGGCGGTCGACGTCACTTTTGACTCGCAGATGACCCTGGACAACGGGCCGGGGCAGAAGGCGCTCTTGCATTCCATCGCCATCGACTCGTGGAAGAAGGTGAAAGGCGAGTGGAAGAACTTCAAGACGGTCGAGAAACTGAACGAACAGAAGACAATAAAGTAGTTACAGGTCACTGGCTCGCTTGGTGCCCTGACAGATTTATGAGCTGACACGCACTGAAAGCACAAGTCCGGCGGCATCGCCGACTGGCGCATAGGCGTGGAGTTCGGCACCCCAGAAATCTATGCTCTCTCCCGTCTCCAATACGTAATCGTCGCCGGAGACGGTGACGCATATCGGGCCGCGCAAAACATAAACAAACTCCTCACCAGGGTGGGATCGAGCCTTTGTCGGGCTGTGCACTTCGATCAAGGTCGGAAGCAATTTGCCCGACGCAAGGCGGCTCTGCAACAACATCAACGGGTTGATGCCTTGGCCGCCTGCTGCCTCGGAGGTGCTTCCAAGTGGCAACTCGCCGGCGTCATAGGAGTCCAACTCATGCCAGCGGTCGTCGGTCCGACGATGGACAGCGACCACCTCGTGGCTGGCTGAGGCAAGTCGTTCAAGGTGCAGGCCAAGGGCTTCGCAGACTTTGACCAGAGTCGTGTGCCGGAAGCCGACTCCAGACTCCAGGCGCACGACGGAGTTGATTCCCAGGTTCGCTTGCTTAGCCAGGACCCGAATCGAGAGCCCCTGAGCCTGTCGTTCGCGTCGTATCCGGGCACCGATGACCTGAAGTGGCACGTTCTTGAGGATCTCAGCGGCAACGCCTTCCAGCCGCAACAATTCGCTTTGCGCCACGTTCTTGACTCTACCCCCTTTACATGACTGAATCTAAATGGGTACTGTATCCAAATGAACATAGCGTTCCTAACCGCGGTGCTGCTCAAGAGCCATGTGGCCATCGAGACCAGGACTCTCTTCGAAGATCTGGGCGGCGGAAAGAGAGGAGGCCACTTGATGTTCGAGCGAATCGTCTCCGACAAGGGCTTCACACTCATAACCAAGACGATCAGCCCGGAAGGCGATGTCACGTTTGGCACGCAAGAGTTCACACTGCAAGGCGTCCCAGTCTCGTCGAGCCAGGAAGGTTCTTGGAACGAGCGCTGGAACGTCTTTGAGACCGCATACGGGACGGGTGGCACTGTCCAGACGATCAACGGCGAGGTCACCAAGTCAAAGCATGGGGCTAAGCAGTTTGTCAATCCGACAGTACTATGGTTTTGGCAGACCCATCCCAAAGTGGGCACGAGCGTGACTGTTGACTTTCTGGCACAGAACACGATCGCAACGTTTAAGATCAAGTTCACTTACGAGGGCGACGACAAGATGAAAGTGCAGGGGCGCGAGGTCGTGCTCCATCGTGTCCATGAGAGGCCGCTCTCTGCTCGTGATGGCGTCTACACTGTTTGGTGGTACGACGACAATGGTATGGGGGTCAAGCGCTATCACAAGACGACAGAGCACGAATTCCGGGCAGAACTTGCCTCATGGCGCTAACGTTTGGGAGTAACGCGACTCATGCGGCGGGCCGGGGCGGTCACATGCACAAAGCGTACAATCCCCCGCATGGCAAAGACGCATGAGTATCCGGTCCGGGTCACTTGGAAGGGAGGGCGAGACGGGTCTGGCGACGTGACCGACCAGCGCGGCAACATCACTGTCCCCCTGACGACACCACCGGAGTTCGGCGGCACCGGAGCCGGCACCAACCCCGAGCAGTTGCTGGCGATGTCCGTGGCCGCGTGCTACACCATCACCCTCGGCATCGTCCTGACCAACCGCAAGGTCCCCTTCGCCGACATCCAGGCCGACGTGGTCGGCGAAGTGTTGGAGAACGGCCCTTCGTTCACTTACACCAAGCTGACGATCCGGCCCCGAGTCGTCCTCACCGGAGCCGACGACGCCCAGGCCAAGGTGGCCGAAGACATGGCCCACAAGGCCGACGCTTACTGCATCATCACAAACGCGGTCCGCGAAAAGGTACAAGTGGTGGTGGAACCGGTAATTGTCCGGACGTAAAGGTGTCTATGCGAACAAAGCTCGTGGCGGGCAACTGGAAGATGAACCTGACGGCTGCCCAGGGGGCGGCATTGGTGGAAAGCTTCGCCAAACAAGTGGCCGTGCGGTACGACGTCGACGTCGTCGTCTGTCCGTCGTTCTTGTCCATCCCCAAAGTCCGCGACACGGTCCGCCACCAAGGGATCCTGATCGGAGCGCAAGACGTGTTTTGGAAGGACGAGGGGGCCTTCACCGGCCAGGTCAGCGCCAAGCAGCTGGCTGAGCAGAGCGTGGCCTTCTGTATCGTTGGCCACTCGGAGACACGCGGACGCTTTGGCAAGCTGGAGACGCCGGAGTCGACCGTCCCGTTCTTCGCCGAGACCGATGAGACGGTCAACCTCAAGATCGAGCGGCTGCTTTTTCACGGCATCACGCCGATCCTGTGCGTGGGCGAGACGCTGGCGGAAAGGGAAGCTGGCACGACCGACCAGATCATCGAAGGGCAGTTGCGGGCCGCGTTGGCGGGCCGCGACGCCAGCGAGCTCTATGGCTTGGTGATCGCATATGAGCCCGTGTGGGCCATCGGCACCGGTCAGACCTGTGCCGCCGACGAGGCGGAGCGGATCTGCCGGTTCATCCGGTCGGTGGTCGAGGCTTTGGCCGACAACGAGGTCGCCATCCACGTGCGCATCTTGTATGGCGGTTCGGTTAAGGCGGACAACGCCAAAGAGCTGTTTTCCAAGCCGAATATCGACGGCGGCCTGGTCGGCGGAGCGAGCCTGGACGCGGCTGGCTTTGCCGCCATCATCATGAGCGCGTGATGGAGTCGAAGCGCGTATCCGACACGCGGCTGGTCATGGCCCAGCGCATGACGCCCAACGACGCCAACTACTTGGGCAACGTTTTTGGCGGGGCGATCTTGGCGCTAATCGACCTTGCCGCTGCTAGCGTGAGCACCCGATTTGCCCGCGAGACGTGCGTCACCGCTTCCTTTGACCGAGTCGACTTCTTGAAGCCTGTCGAGATCGGCGATTTGGTTGAGTTGGAAGGCTACATCAGCTTTGTCGGTCGGACGAGCATGGAAGTGATCGTGGACGTCCACGCGACCAACCTGATCCACGACGAGCGGCGGCACGTCAACACGGCGCGCGTGACGATGGTGGCTATCCGGGACGGCCGACCAAAGGAAGTGCCGCGACTGATCTGCGAGACTCGGGATGAGAAGCTGCGGTTTTTGGAGGGCCGGCTGCGGCGCGAAGTGCGGCAGGAGCGGTTGAAGGAAAACGAGGCGAACCGCGTGGCACTGCATGCGGCTAGCGACGAAGACTTGGACAGGCTTTTGGCCTTTGACGGGCCCTTGAAACTGATGCTGTCGACGCTCAGCTAAGACGGAGATCAAGTTAGCACTGTAACGTCGTTGACTTCACCACCTGGCACGATCAAGACCCACTTTTGAACACTTGAGGCTGGCGCTCTGATGACCAGCCTCAAGTGCATGAGTCAGCCTAGCTCCACTTCCGCTGCGGGCGGCTGAGCATCGCGTTGGCGTCGTCGTCGTTGAACCGCTCTTTTTTGGCGTCCCAGTCGAGTTTGCGACCGCCCAGCCGCAGCGAAATGTTCGCCATATGGCAGACCGACACCGACCGGTGGCCGATCTCGGGCTCGCAGATGGCTGCCTTGCGGGTGCGGATGCAATCGAGCCAGTTCTTCGCGTGGCCGTCGCTGGCGTAGAGCTTGACTGCGTTGGACGGCAGTGGCTCTTTCAAGAGCCGCTCCTCAGAGGCGCCGATGCGCTCGCGGCTGACGAAAATCCAACCGTCCTCACCCTCAAACGTCACGCCGTTTTCACCCTTGTTGGTGCAGTGCAGCATCACGTCGTGCGGGTAGGTGTAGAAGATGTCGAACTCGGGGAACGTGGTGTACGCCATCATATCGACGACCGGCTGTCCCTTGGCGTGTCCCTCCACCGAGAGTGGTCCGGAGCCGTCAGCCCCAAGTCCCCATTGGGCGATGTCGTTGTGGTGGGCGCCCCAGTCGGTGAGCATGCCACCGCTGTAGTCCAGCCACCAGCGGAAGGTGCCGTGGGTGCGCTCATGGCAGTAAGTCACCGACTGCGTCGGGCCCTGCCACATGTTCCAGTCTAAGCCTGCGGGCACCGGCTCGGCCGAGAACGGTCCGCCAGTCGGGCCGGTCGGAAGGTGGGTGGTCACCTTTTTCAGCTTGCCCAGGCGACCGTTGCGGACCAACTCACAGGCTAAGCGGAACCTGCCGTCGCTGCGCTGCTGGCTGCCGGTCTGGAAAATCCTCTTGTACCGAGCGGCGGCATCGGCGACCATGCGGCCTTCGCTGATCGTCAAGGTCATCGGCTTCTCGCAATAAACGTCTTTGCCCGCTTTCATCGCCGCGACGCTGATGGTGGCGTGCCAATGGTCAGGCGTACCGATGACGACGGCGTCGATGTCCTTGCGCGCAAGGATCTCGCGGAAGTCGCCGGTCTTGAAGGTGTTGGGCCCGAAGTAGGCGGCGGCTTCGTTGCGGTGAAGCTCGTCCACGTCGCAGACAGCGATAACTTTGGCACCCGGTTGGCTGTGCACATAACGCGAGACGCCGAAGCCCTGCTGAAAACCGCCGCGACGGCCACCCGGGCCGATGACGGCGACATGGATGGTGTCGTTGGCTCCGGTCTTTTTGGGACGGTCCGCTTGGATTTCGGCGGTCTCGGCTTCGGCCCGTTCGGCAAACCAAGTGGGCACGGTCGCGACCGTTACTCCGGTCAATGTGTTCTTGAGTAGTGTGCGTCGGGTGAAATCGTCCATGGGCCAGCTCCGCTTCGAGTGGCCTTGATCTTACCGGTTGTCAGCGTTGGCGTGTGCGTTGCGTGCTCTTCATAACGTAGGCAAGGACTTCGGCGACGGGTCCGAAGAGGTCGCGTGGCACGTAGTCGCCAGCTTCACATTGGGCGTAGAGGGCGCGGGCAAGCGGCTTGTTCTCCACCGTCGGCACCCGGTTGTCGGCGGCGATTTCCCTCATCTTCAAGGCCAGCATGTCTTGGCCCTTGGCCAGGACGATGGGGGCATGCATCTTCGAGCGGTCGTATTTCAGGGCGACGGCGAAGTGGGTCGGGTTGGTGACTAGCACGTCGGCCTCTTTGATCTTGTTGACCATGCCGCCCTTCAGCAGCCGCCGCCGGCGCTGGTGCTGGGCCATCTTGATTTCCGGTGAGCCCTCCTGTTCGCGCATTTCGCGCTTCAGCTCGGCCTTGGTCATCTTGATCTGCTTGTCCACCTCCTTGCGTTGGAAGAAGTAGTCGCCGGCAGAAATGACGAGCCACACGATTGCGATACGCAGGAGAATGTTATGGATGACACCTCCCAAAACGCCGGCGGCAGCTTGGGGAGGTAGGGCGCCGATGCCAATCAATTTGTCCCAATCTTGTTGCAGTGCATTAATGGCGATCCATGAGAAGAGAGCGAGCTTGGCCGTCGCCTTCAGGCCCTCCACCACCGCACGGCGCGAGAACATGCGCTTGAGACCTGTGAACGGGTTGACCTTTTCGAACGAAGGCTTGAGCGGCTCGCCGCTGAGCACGAACCCGACTTGGCCGAAGTTGCTGGCTAGCCCGACGGCGCAGAGGCACAGAGCCAGTGGCAGTGCTGCCATGGCAGCAGGCGACGCCATCATCTGGGCCTGACCGATGACGGTCGCGGGCGAGATGTCGCGGGGCATCTTGGCGATGTTCGTCCCGACCGCTTGCAACAGGGCTTGGGCTATTCCGGCAGCCACTTGCGGCCCCATCATCGCCACGACCAAAAGGCCGATGGCACCGTTCAGGTCAACCGACCGGGCAACTGTGCCCTTCTTGCGCGCTTCCTGTTTGCGTCTGGGCGTGGCCTCTTCCGTTCTTTCTTGGCCGGATTGTTCCTCTGCCACCTATCCGCCTCCGATCAGGCGTGGGATTTGGGTGAAGACAGCGTCCATGCCGCGCTGGACGGCCACCACCAAGGTCGGCAAGCCGAGCATGAGGGCCAATAAGCCGAGGCAGATCTTGACTGGCATCGAGATCAGGAACGGCTGCGTTTGGGGGACAGCCTTGTTCACCAGAGACGCCGCAGCGTCGATGACGATGGTGACGCCGACGACCGGCGCGGCGATCTGCACGGATGCGATCAGTAGGCGGAACAAGAGTTGCAGCAGCAGGGTGAGCATGCCTTGGCTCGGCGTCAGGCCTGCTGACGGATAGCGGTAGCTCTCCATGAACGCCTGGAACATCATGTGGTGGCCGCCCAGCAGGAGGATCAGAACCGTGCCCAGCATCACCTTGAGGTTGGCGATGGGCGAAGCGGTGCCACCGACGGCGGGGTTGAATACCTGGGCGCTGGCCATGCCGATCTGTAGGTCTGTGATCGCGCCGGCCATCTGCAGGCAGTTGACCAGGAGCTGCACTCCCCAGCCAAGCGCCAGGCCCATGGTGCACTCGCGGAAAAACAATGCGGCAAAGTCGCCAAGGCCCTGAGGAACTGGAGGCATAAACGGCATCAAGGCCGGCGTCAAAGCGACGGAGACGACCATGCAGAACATCGCCCGAATCTGGAGCGGCACGACCTGGCCGTAGATGGGGGCTGTCATGATCATCGCGGTCATGCGGCACAAGACGGCGAGAAACGCCACCATCCAGGCAGCGTCCAAGTTCATTGCGTGACCTTGGTGATCTGGTCGAAGCAGAGGACCATGAACTTGACCAGGATCGTGAGCATCCACGAGCCCATGCCGGTCAGCACGGCCGCGCAGCCAAGCAGCTTCGGCAGGTAGGTCAGGGTCATTTCCTGGACCTGCGTCACCGCCTGGAAAATGCTGACGGCCAGGCCGACGAAGAGCGCCACCGCCAGGATCGGCAGGGTCACCATCATGCTGACGATGATCCCTTGGCGGGTCAGGTCAAGGACGATGCCGTGGTTCATGTGCCGTACCCCGCCAAGATCGCCCGGATGAGGACGGACCAGCCGTCGGCCAGAACAAAGACCAAGAGCTTGGCAGGCAAGGAGATGACCACCGGCGGCATCATCATCATGCCCATGCCCATCAGCAGGCTGGCAACGACGAGGTCGATGACGACGAACGGCACAAAGATGTAGAAGCCGATGACGAAAGCGGTCTTGAGCTCACTGACGACAAAGGCCGGTACGACCGACATGAAGTCGATCTCAGCCCTCGTCTTGGGCTTCTGTTTGCGGAAGTCCAGGAACATCTTGAGGTCCGACTCGTAGGTGTTCTTGAGCATGAACTTCTTCAGAGGCTCTTCCGCGTTCTTGAGCGCGACATCCATCGGCACCACCGAACCTTGCGAGAAGAACGGCTCGATCGCCGCCTTGTTGATCTCGTTGTAGGTCGGCGTCATGATGAAGAACGTCAGAAACAAACTCAGGCCGACCAAGACTTGGTTGGGCGGGATGTTCTGCGCGCCCAGCGCCTGGCGAGTGAAGCTGAGAATGATGATAATCCGCGTGAACGCCGTCGTCAGAATCAGCAATGCAGGAGCCACGCTGAGCACAGTCAGCAGTGCCAGGATCTTGAACTGAGCACCCAGTTGCTCGCGGTCGCTACCGTTCCCGATGCCAATGTTGACGCTGGGCACGGGCACTTGCTGCTGGCAGTAAGCCAGACCGGCCATGGCTAGGAGCGACAGGACGCTCGCCCAGACGAGGACGCCCCTGCGCCTCTGCCAGAACCATGCGAAGAGTCCGTTGATCATTGTCGTCAGCTTGGGAATCTGTTGGACGGTTAGCCCGTGAGGCGAGACAAGCGTTCCAGGGCCTCGCGGACCCTGTCTTGCCGCTCGTCGGCCGGGGCCGCCGCCTTGGGCGTCTCCAGTCGGGCCTTGGTGGCCGTCAGCAGTTCCTTGGCCGCCTCGAAGTCGCGGCTGCGAACTGGTTCGTCTTCATCGTCCAACCCACCGAAATCGACGACAGCATGGGTGGGAGCGACGGGCTTTTCTTCAGCTCGCTTCTCGTCCAAAAGCTCGAAGAAGGCTTTGGGCTTCACTGCCTCGGCGGAAGGAGTCGTGGTCAGGTCGCAGACCAGGCTTGCACCGCTCGCTGTGACGCTGAGAAGCAGCGTGCGGTCGCGCACCTCGACGACCTGCAGCGTGCCGCCACCAAAATTGGCTGACTCCATGCTGCGGATTGGATTGTCGATGCTCGTGTCGAGCCGTTTGGTGAACTTCGACATAACGAAGGGAAGCCCCCACTTGAGGAGCCCAAAGACAACAGCAAGTGCTGCGACCATCTGGAAGACCTCCATACCGCTTACCGCTGGCCCGACCGACGTCGCCGGCGCTGTGGTCAAGTCCTTTTTGGTTCCCAGTGTCTCGCCTGCCCAGGCGAAGGATGTCAGAGTGAAAGCAAGTCCAAGCAGTGCGGTTTTCCTCATTAGGCCACCTCGTTCAGTTTCGAAAGTCGTTCTTGCAGGCTCAGGATTTCGGTGATGCGGACGCCGAAGTTGTCTTCGATGACGACGACCTCGCCTCGAGCGACCAGTCGTCCATTGACCATGACGTCGACGGGCTCGCCGGCCGCCTTGTCGATCTGGACGATGGAGCCCGAGCCCAGCTCGACCACATCCTTGACCAGCATCTTCATGCGGCCGAGTTCCACGCTGATTTCCAGCGGGATGTCCATGATCATCTCCAGGGCCGAATCGTCCACCGTCAAGGCGGGGCCGCTGATGCCGATCTCTGCCGACTGGGCACCCAGTACGCTGACGGCCATCTCCTCGTCGCCGTTGGCGGGCGTGTTGGTGATGTGGCGCGCCGTGCTGGCGTCGACCAGCCAAGTGGCAGTAGTTTCTATGCCGTCTCCGCTCAAGTCGACATCGACCTTGATGAGCTCCGGAGACCGTTGGAGGTTGTTCGGCAGGTTAAAGATCTGGTAGCGGTTCGACAGACCGCTCGCGACGATCGGCTCGTTCCGGATCGTTCCTGTAGCCTGGCAGATACCCTGGACTAGTCCCTCGACGAAAGGTCGGAGCTTGCCTGCCATCTGGTCGTCGGCGATCGACTTCGTCTCGCCGGTGACCAGCTCGTAGACAGCTAGCAGGGCTTCGGTCGGCAGTAAGACGGCCTGGATGCTGTCGGGCGAGTCCGCAAAGCAGAACTGAATGACCAACTTCGGTGAAGCCATCTCCGCATAGATGTCCGTCAGCGGGACGGAGTTGACCTTGGCGTCATGGAACTGCAGGGCGGTCTCGACCGACTCGCTTGTCGTGTTCGACACCGTCTGCCAGACTTGGCTCTGCGCGTTGTTGAACTTATTGATGAGTTCGTCTGTGATCTTCGACATGTGGGGTCACTCGTTGTTGCGGATCGGGGCGGTCACTTCGAAAGCGAGTTTCTTGCCGTCTAGGCCTGGCCGCACGTAAAACTTGGCGGCGTCCTTGACGAGAAGGTGGAGGTCCTGTTCGGACTTCTGGTTGAGGCGGAGCGTGTCGCCGACTCGGAGGCGGAGAAAGTCGTGCACGCTCAACCGGCACTGGCCGAGTTGGACGGCGCAGTCGACTTGCGTGGCGTTAAGCTGGCCGACCAGGGCGCGACGGTTGGCGACGGTCTGCTTGCGGTTGCTGGCAGCGGCGAACCACTTTTGCGCGCTGAGCTTAGCGGTGATCGGCTTGAGGACCATGTACGGCACGCACAGGCTCATAGCGCCATGGGCGTCGCCGACGCGGACCTCGAAAAGGATGCTGACGACGATGTCGGTCGGCGGAGCGATCTGGACGAACTGGGCGCTGGTCTCGATGGCCTCCAGCGACGGGTTGACGATGACGACGCCTTCCCAAGCCGACTTGAGCGCCATGAACATCCGCTCGACGATCTGGCGGAACAGCGGCTGCTCGATGTCGGTGAGGACGGTGCGTTCCAGCGACCGGCCAGGTCCGCCCAGAAGCTTGTCGATCATGGTGAAGACAAGACCGAACTCAAGCTCCAGCGCTGCTTGGCCGTTCAACGGCGGCAGCGACATGATGGTGAAAACTGACTGGTTGATACTGCGGAGGTACTCCTCGTAAGGCACCTGCTCCAACGAGATGAGGTCGATACTGATGGTGCTGCGGAGGTAAGCGCTCAACGCAGTGCTGGCGAAGCGGGCGAACGTCTCGTGCAGCATCTGTAACGTGCGGAGCTGCTCTTTGGAGAACTTGTCCGGACGTCGGAAGTCGTAGACTTCGTAAGCGACCGCGGCGCGGTGCGATCCGATGCCTGAGGCCTTGAAGCTCGCCGACGCGGCAGGGGTCGCGGCCGAAGAAAGAGATCCGCCGGCAGCCGCGTCGGCCGCCTGTGGTTCGACAAGCGAACTCAAAAGCGCTTCAATTTCCGACTGCGACAGGATGTCCGACACGTTTCCGCCTTGCAGCCCGACGAGGTCCACTCGTGGGCTTCAGTTTGGTATCGGTGTATTTGCCAGGAACTGGAGTGCTTTGTTAGGTTTTTGGCTGCGGGTTCTTGACTTTCACGATCGCGCCAGTCGGTGCGACCTTGGCCCAGCCCCCTTTGCGTTCAATGACCGAGCCAGTGACAAGCGTCCCCTTGCCTAGTGGCAGCCAAAGTGGCTTCTTGCCGACGACGGCGGGGACGGTGAACTGCAACTCCTGCCTCTCTGCGCAGGCGTCGACGATGGCGGCGGCGAAGTCCGTGCCTCGGTTGCCAGCAGTGATGCGGAACGCCCGCCCCATAACTGCGGGAGGAAGAACTGTGTGGGCGTAAGTCGCCAGGGCGACATATGCGTTGTAGGCAGACTCAGAATCTTTGGCCAGCAAGGCCAAGTCAGGGCCACTGGCCGCTGTTGACTTCACCAATGGATCGACTCTGTCAACCAAGTAGTGTTCGAGTTCGGTGACGTTCGCTTTGGCGACGTCGGCGGGCACGAGCTTCTTGGCATGCATGGCGTCGACCAGCCACTTGATGTAAATCCGCTCGCCGACATCGCCGTTGGCCCACGACTCCGGCCCCTTGAACGGCCCGATCTGGGGCAGGCTGGCGTGGCCGAACTCATGGGCGACCTCGCGGACAAACTCGCGCGGCTCGGTGATGGTCTGGACTTGGTAGATGAAGACCGCGTTCATGTCGGTCATGGCCGGCTTGTCCGGAGTACCCAAGTCAGCGTTGACGAACATTTGCTCGCCCCCCGGCTCGCCTTCGGCGCACAGAAAGACATCGACTGCGCGGCGGTATTTCTCTGGGTTGTCGATCCCCAGGCGCTGGTAGTTCATGTCCCAGAGCCGCAGCAGAAGCCGGGTTGCCCAAACGGCGGGGTCGTTGTCGAGTGTCTCATTGCGATACTGCGAAAAGACACGGAACCGCACTTTTGAACCCGACTGCGTCGTGTCGGTCCGGCCATAGCCAGCGGTAACGAACGGGAACAGCCAGGGTTTGCGCGGGCATTTCTGCGGCTCTTCGGACGCGGCCAGCCTGATCCACAGCGTGTGGACAAGGCGCGGGTCTTCGACGCTCGGGAGGTCCGAGGTCGCGTAGGAAGGCGCCGTGCCAGGCGGCGGCTTGTTGGGGTCCTGCACCGGTTGCGGATACAGGAGCGCCAGAGTGATCAGCGCGGCAGTCACCATCTCCCTCTACGACCCGACTATTCTACGCGCCCAAGCTCTCCAGGTGGCGTTCGGCGTCGATCGCCGCCATACAACCCGACCCGGCCGCCGTGATCGCTTGGCGATACTTGTGGTCGGTGACGTCGCCGCAGGCGAAGACCCCGGAAACATTGGTCTCAGTCGAAAACGGTTTGACTTTGATGTAGCCGTTCTCGTCTGTTTCGAGACTGTTCTTGAAGATGTCGCTGTTCGGGTGGTGGCCGATGGCCACAAAGACGCCGTCGAGCGGCAAGTCAGATTTGGTGTCGTCGATCGTGCTCGCCAAACGGACTCCCGTCACTTTCTTCCTGGGTTCCATTTCGCCAGTGATTTCGTCGATTCGGCTGTTCCAAAAGACCTCGACCTTTGGGTTGGCAAGAACACGCTCCTGCATGATCTTGCTGGCCCGGAATTGGTCGCGGCGGTGGATCAGATAGACCTTGTCGGCGTGCCGGGTCAGGTAGTTCGCTTCCTCCATCGCGGTGTCCCCGCCACCGACGACCGCTACCGTCTTGCCGCGGAAGAAGAACCCGTCACACGTGGCGCAGGCGCTGACACCGTAGCCGCCAAATGTGACCTCCGACTCCAGGCCGATCCATTTCGCGCTCGCTCCGGTCGACACGATGACGGTGCGGGATTCGTGCTTCACGCCATTGGCCATGACCGAAAACGTCCCTGACGACAGGTCGGCCGATTCGACTGTCTCTTGTCTTATTCGCGCACCAAACTTCTCGGCTTGCTTGCGGAAAAGGTCCATCACATCAGGCCCCATGATCCCGTCTGGAAAGCCCGGGTAGTTCTCCACGTCGGTGGTGATCATGAGTTGCCCACCAGGCTCTGGGCCAGCGAACAAAAGCGGCTCCAAACCGGCGCGGCCGGCATAGAGTGCAGCGGTGTAACCGGCCGGGCCTGAGCCGACGATGATGACTTTTTCCATGTTGATTCTTTCGTCAATGGGATGTCCCGTGATTTCCATCCACGCCCTGTTGGTGCCGGTGACTCCACCCGATAAATGGATGGTAGGCGGGCGCCGATGCCGGTTTGTCGCATCCGTGCATGACTGTGTGAGCACAGTATCGCCTGTTGATGACGTGATCGGGGCAGCAATGGTGCGAAAGAACTGGACAGACCTCAGAACGAGTGCGACTGTCGCCCTTGCTTTGGTGGCCACCATCGTCCTCGTTGTCCAAGCTGTCTCTTGGCGTGACTCTGAGTCCCAGAGAATCCGGGCGAAGTCCAACTCCGATCTGCAAAAGCGGATCGAGAAGGCGTCCGTCAAGGTCAACGGCAAGCTGACCGACATGTACAAGTCGCTACGTACGCTGTCCAGGTTGCCGGGTGTCCGGTCGATAAGCAGTGATGGAAAGTCATTAGACTTGGTCGGCAGAACGACGATCCAAGAACTTTACAATGACCTAGCTGACACGCTGCACGTCTCTGAGATATACATCGTCCCCAAAGACATCGACCCAGACAGTGCTGATGAGTCAAGAAGGGAACCGATCACCACATTCGACGAGTTGATCGTCGGTAAGACAGCTGGGAAGAAGGAATCGACCGAAAAAGTCGAGGAAGTCGAGATATATGAGTACCGCGAGATGCGGCGGCAGGCGCAAGTACTGGCTTCACTCTATGGCGACAAAACTCAACAGGAAAGCCTAGATATACCGTTCTTGTCCAGCCCGGAAGTTGTCACTTGTGATAATATGAAGTTCGACCCGGATCATCCCAATGATAGGAGCAGGTCTGGGCTCGTGCTTTCTGTTCCGATTTTCACTCCCGAAGGAAAGTTCAAAGGCCTGATGACTTCGGTGATCCTGAGTTCGGCTTTAGCGGACCTGCTTGCCGAAGATGGTCTGGCTCTGACCAACGGCGGTACAGGCGTCAAGATTGCTAGCACCCCAAGTGATGTGTCTAACTTGTCTTCTGAGGCTGATGTGCCAGCTCTCTCCGTAGCGGCAGATTTGCCGTTTAAGGACCTATCTGGAAAGTGGCGGGTCTCGACCGCATTTGACACGCATTTAGATATCAGCTCCGAGTTGACATCACTAAACTCGCAGTTTGCGATGCGAGCTGCTATTGCTGCGATACTCGGGCTATGCATGATCGCTGCGGCCATCATTGAGTCCAGTTGGCGTAAGAAGCAGCTACAGACGAAGGAGGACCTGCACCGGCAAGTGGCCGAACAAACTGAGGCGCTGTCGAAGATGGTCGGCGAGTTGGAGAGTATCAACGAAGAGTACAAAGCCCAAGCAGACGAATTGGAGCAGTCGACGGGTTTGCTTCAAGAACGACAAAACGAACTGCACAAAGCTTTGGAAGATTCCGAGCTGCAAACTGCACTCTATGCACACGCATCAAAGCGCTTCGAATCACTCTTCAATGGTCTTCCAGTCGGCTGCGCCACGATCGACGCGAACCATGACGTCATGGAGTGGAACGCGACTATGGGCTTGCTAGCGAAGTGTCCGGCCCATGATGTGTTGCTCCGACCGGTCAAAGTTGTATTAAGTGGTATTGACGGAGATTTGTTGTCGAACGCCCTGGAGTCTGTTTTCCAGCATGGCGAGGCGGCAAAGTTCGAGTCAGAATGGAAGCGAGTCGAAGGGCCGCAGATGTTCGTGCAGATCAGCATCTTTCCGTTGCGGCATAGCAACGGCGAAACCGCTGGGGCGATCATCTGTGCGGCTGACATCACGGCAGCTACGATTGCGGCAAGGGAGATAGCGACCAGTGAGGCAAAACTGCGCGCCTTTATTGACCACGCTCCTGTTCCGTTCGCGATATTTGATATGGAGATGCGATACCAGGCGGTCAGCCGTGCTTGGTGTCAGACTCACGGTTTGAAACAGGATGACCTAATCGGCAAGGTCTATGAAGACGTCTTCGAAGAATCACCTGAGCTTTGGAAGACAGCTTTTGGTCATGCCCTGGAAGGGACACAAGTCTCTAGTGCGGAAGACAGGTTCCAACTCCATGACGGTACGACACAATGGACAAAATGGGAGTGCTGCCCCTGGTATCAGCAAGAGGGTGTCATTGGCGGCGTCGCAGTGATCACAGAAAATGTGACTGAGCGACACACAGTACTAGAGCAACTTTTTGATGCTCACGAGCAAGTGTCTTCGATTTTGGAGAGTATCAACGATTCGTTCATGTCCATCGACAACGATGACCTGATCGTGTATATCAACCACTCCGCATGTCAGGCCTTGGACATGCGTAAGTCTGTTTCCATCAACGGCTCGTTGAAGGAGTCGTGCCCACCAGAAGTTTATGACAAAATCTGGCCCTTCTGTGTTCAAGCGAGGCAGACAGGGTTGCGTCAGGATTGCGACTTTGAATTCGCTGGGGCCTGGCTTGAGTTTCGCGTTTATCCATCAGGTAGTGGTATTAGCATCTTCTTCCAAGACATCAGCGAAAGGAAGAGGATCGAACGTCAGGTATACAAGCTGCTCATCGAGATGAACGATGCGAACTGCGCACTAGAGGTTTCGCAGCTTGAATTGCGGTCAGCGAATGCCAACTTGCAGGCGCTTGCCACAACAGATGGCCTCACCGGCATCCATAACCACCGATACTTCCAAGATTTTCTGGCAGAGCACATCGAGTCGTGCCGTGCGGAGGGGACTAACTTGTCGGTCATCCTGATGGACGTAGACAAGTTCAAGAGCTTTAACGACGAGTTTGGGCACCAAGCAGGAGACACGGTGCTCATTGGAGTCGCTAAATGCCTCTCAGAGGTTGTCGAGGCGCCGCACCTTGTAGCACGCTACGGCGGAGAAGAATTTGTTGTAGTTGCTGTTGGCCTTGATCAAGAGCAGGCCTGGTTCCTTGCAGAGAAGATCAGGAAGGAGATCGAGGGCAACGAATGGACGTATCGTCAGGTGACAGCGAGCTTTGGCGTCTCCATGCTGATGGATTCGGACGACAAGCCCCAGAAGGTGATCGAGCGCTCGGACAAGGCACTCTACACCTCCAAGGAACAAGGCAGGAACCGATCGACCATCTTTGGCGAGCCACAGAAACAGGACGGGTCGAAAACGGCAAAGTCAGGCTAGTCCGATAGAGTCAAACCGGCAAAATGACCGTCTGATCGAGAAGGAACTTCATTTACGATTCGGAGGTATAAGTCCTCCAAATGAACCTCAACCTTCTGCAAGAACTGACCGAGGCCCATGGCGTGCCGGGCCAGGAAGACCGTGTCCGCGAGATCGTCGCCCGAGAGTTGAAGCCCTACGCGGACCTCTCCACCGACACGATGGGCAACCTGATCGCCCACAAGCAAGCCACTGGAAACAAGTCCGGCAAGAAGCTGATGCTGGCAGCCCATATGGACGAGATCGGCTTCATCGTCAGCCATATCTCCGACAAAGGGTTCCTGCGAATCGTCCCCGTCGGTGGATGGGATCCACGCATGATGGCGGCGCAGAGAGTCCAAGTCAACACCGCCACAGGCCTGATTCCCGGCCTTCTGATGCTGGGTGTCAAACCCAAGCACCTTCTTTCAGCTGAGGAAGCGGGCAGGGCCATGAAGATCGAGGACTACTTCATCGACCTGGGCATGACGGGCGACGAGGCCAAGAGCAAGGTGCGCGTCGGCGACGGCGTTTCGATGGACCGCAAGTTCCAGACCATGGGCGACCTGTGCACCTGTAAAGCGATGGACGACCGTGTCGCCGTTTTTGTGATGATCGAAGCAATCAAGAAAGCAGCTTCGCACAATGTTGATGTCTACGCAGTAGCAACCGTCCAGGAAGAGATCGGGCTCCGAGGCGCCACCGCCGCGGGCTCGTCCATCAAGCCCGACGCTGTCGTCGCCCTCGACATCACGTTGGCTAACGACTTCCCGGGTATTCCTGAAGAGGCCAGCGTCACACGCCTGGGCCAGGGCACTGCGATCAAGTTCATGGACTCCTCGCTGATCTGCCACCCCAAGATGGTCGCTCACTTCCGAGACCTGGCCGAATCCAAGGGCATCAAGCATCAAATCGAGGTGCTGCCTTTTGGCGGCACCGACGCGGGCGGCATCCAGCGCCAGAACGGCGGCGTGCCGGCCTTTACACTTTCCATACCCTGCCGGTACGTCCACACGGTCAACGAGACCGTACATAAGCTTGATGTCCAAGCCAGTATCGACTTGCTTGCCGCCTATATCGAAGACGCGCACAACGGCGACTACACCTACTCAGTCTGAGGCGGTGGCCTGATGGAGCCGCAAGAGATCCTCGAGTCGGCCAATGTCACCGAGGACAAGAGGAGCGGCAGGATCGACACGGTCGTGGCCGTGACGATCGCCCTTGTGGCGACGTTTATGGGCCTCTGCAAAGTCAAGGACGACAACATTGTCCAGGCCATGCAGCAGGCTCAGGCCGACCGGATCGACAACTGGGGCTGGTACCAAGCCCACAAGACCAGGCTCGAAGTGGCAGAAGGAGTCGTCGCTGAGTTCCAAGTCATGCCCGCTTCACCCGCCAGGGACGCCGGTCTGGCCAAGTGGCAGGGGACGGTCGAAAAGCAGAAAGCAGAACAAGACGAAACCAAGAAGAAGGCCGAGGATGCCGAGAAGGCCTACAACGACTGGAACGTGCACGACGACCAGTTCGACCTCGCCGACGGGGCGATCGCCGTCGCCATTGCCCTCCTGGCGGTCACAGCGCTCACCAAGAAGTGGTGGCTTTTCTTCCTGGCTCTCGCTCCGACAACGTTTGGAGTCATCATGGGGCTGGCCGGGTTTCTGGGATGGTCTATCCACCCGGACGCGCTGGCCAAATTCTTGGGGACATGATGGACAGAAGACAATTTTTGGCCGCCGCCGCCGCCGCTCCGGCCGCCGCACGGGCCACAATCGGTCTGGTTGGTGAAATGGACAGCACACCGTCGGCGACTGGCAAGAAACTCTACGTCTGGGATCACTCTGACCCGAAATCAACGGCGGCTGCGAGCAAGAAGAAGTACCGAGGCCTCAAGGCCAAGGGGCTGGCGGGCGTCTTTCTTGGCGGCGGCCCGGTGGACCAGGAGTACGAGGCGGTCCGCGAAGCGGGATTGGAGCTCCATGTCTGGATGTGGACGACCAACCGCGGCGACGACTGGGTGCGCAAAAACCATCCGGAGTGGTACCAAGTCAGCCGCAGCGGCAAATCATGTTTCGACAAGCCGCCCTACGTGGATTACTACCGCTGGATCTCGCCCCATATCCCCGGCGCCGTGCAATACATCTGCGACCGGGCCGAGGAGATCGCCCGGCACGCCGCCGTCCAGGGTGTCCACCTCGACTACGTCCGCTACCCCGATGTGATTCTGCCCGACGCACTGTGGAAGGACTATAAGCTCGACCAGACTGACGAACTGGCCGACTACGACTTCGACTACGGCGACGCAGCGGTGGCTGCCTTCAAAAAAGCGACGGGCCGTGACCCGCGAGCCATCAAAGACCCAGCGACTGACCAAGAGTGGCTCCACTTCCGGTACGACGCCATCACCGCGCTTGTCAAAAAAGTGCACGCGACCGTCAAGCCGCACAAGAAAGTGCTGACCGCCGCTGTCTTTCCCACCCCCTCGCTCGCCCGCAAAATCTGCCGCCAAGACTGGGACAAGTGGCCGCTCGACTTTGCGACACCCATGGTCTATCACAGTTTCTACAATAAAGACGAGCACTGGATCGGTGACGCGGTGCGCGAAAACGTCCATGCCGCCCGGTTCCCGATCGTCGCTGGCCTTTACATGCCCGCGTTCGCCAGCCCGGAGGCGTTCGAGACTGGCATCAAGGCCGCCCTCCATCGGGGTGCCGTCGGCGTGTCGTTGTTCGGCGGCATTGGCGACGCATACTGGGAAGTCGCCACAAAATTGTTGCGTTCTTAACATTGCCGTGATTTGGAGTTTCGTATTTCGAGACTTCTGCCGATCGTCCGTGCGACAATGGTCGGAATGCAGGTGATGGTCAAAGGGTCAGACGGCCAGTTTTATGGCCCGGTGGACACGATGGCTCTTTCGCAGTGGCGTGCCGAGGGGCGCGTTAATGACGCCAGCGAGACGAAGGACTTTGCCACCGGTGCCATGAGCACGGTCGGCCAGGTGTTGGCTCCCATGGCGCCTCCACCAGTGCTTTCCCAGCCTGTCCAACCGGTGCAGCCCACAGGCTTCGGCAACCAATACGCCGACTATCGGCGACCGACCACCTACCAGACCCCCGCTTCGAACACGAGTGAAGGCTGAATGATTGCCGCCGTCTTGGGTCGCTGCGCTTTGGCGCTGGTGCTCTTCTTTGTGCTCCACGGCATCGGCCTGGTCGTGGCCGGGTATGCCGTGTTTTATGCCTTCCAACTCAAGGCGGCGGGCAGCAAGTACGGCACGTTTGCCCTCATCGCAACGATCAGCACCTTCGTGGTCATCGGCCTCGGCTGGTTCCTGAGGATCGGATCTGGCTGGCGCTGACGAAAGAAATTCCTGATCGGAAATCTTCTGCCTGCTTACACCGGTATGGATTGGCATGTCCTTCTTGATCGCCGCACTTGTCGCGGGCCCGGCGACCTATCGGTTTCTGCCTGAACCTGGAAAGTCCTATGCCATTGACCTCAAGGTCTATTGGGAAGCCAAGCACAGCACCTCGACGCTGAAGATGGTCATGCAGGCGCGGCGAACCGGCGACGGCCTGTACACGATGGACCTCGACCTGGTCGGTGCGGTGGTCGATGGCAAGGACATGTCCGCCCTGCTCCGGTCGTCGCTAAAGTCACCACGAGTCAGCATGGGTTGGAACGACCTGGCCCAGCGGGCTGGCTCCATGACCCAGCTACAGATCAAGCACATGCCACCGGCGTTGGCGCCGATCATCGGCGAAGCCGGTGTCTACCTCTGCGAGTTCGCCCGCAAGCCAATCGCGCCGGGCGCGACCTACACGGCTTCGACAACAGCCAGTGGCGGATGCACGACCGGCGCCTACACGTTTAAGGGCGTCGATGATAAGTCGGGCAAAAAGTTGGCGACCTACACCGTCGACAAGATCGCCCTCTTTGCCGGCAAGCAGACGCAGACAATGGTGTTCACTGTCGATGCGAAAACGGGCGTCCCCTTGTCGATGACCTATCAGATCAACGACCCGGCCAAGGGCGGCAAAGTCAGCTTCCGGCAGACAATCACACAGATGTAAAGGTATTTTGACGGGGAAGAAGAGGGGAACAATGGTGACCACCGAACTTAACGCACCGGCCGAAGTGGCCGCTTTCATTCGCAACTCAGCCGGCCTCTATGGGCGCGACCTGGACGCGATTTCCGATGAGGACTATACGAAACCCATGGGCGGCGTCTGCCGCTCGGCGCATGAGTTCACTGTCGAGATCGTCGGCTTCAACCGCCACATCGCCAATCAACTCCGCGGCATCGAAGCGACGCCATTGACCGACGAGCAAAAGGCCGAGCGGTCGGCCAAACTGAGCGACCGTGCCGAAGGCAAGGCGGCCGTCATTGTCAGCGCGGACGAACTTGCCCAAGCCGTCGTCGATCACCCAGAGAACTTAGCCAAAGAGACCATGGCGCCCTGGAAGGCACCGATGTCGCTCTTCACCCTCGTCCTCATCGGCATGAGCCACATCATGTACCACGACGGCCAGCTGAACTTCTTGCAGTCGTACCGCGGCGACGGCGAGATGCATTGGTTTGACTGAGGCTCATGCATCACTGGCTTCGCGGGGGCGATAGGCCTCCGCGAAGTCTTGGTTCTTGCGGCAGAAGGCGAGGAAGTCGCAGTCGTGGCACAGCGGCTTGGGCGTCGGTGCCAGGTTCTCGTAGTCGCGATGCAGGATTTCCTTGCCTATCGCCTGGAGGTCTTCGGTCAATGCATCGGCGTCTTCTAACGACGCCGTAGCCTTGGACCGCGAGCGTAGGGCAATGATGGTGGCCACCACCTCTCGACCCGGGTAGGCAGCCCGCAGCATCAGTTGATAGCAGGCCATGGCGAGGTCGTCGGCCACGTCCGACTCGGACACCGCTTGCCGGCCGCTCTTGTAGTCGATGATCTCCAGTGTCCCGTCCTCGCGCTCGTCCACCCGGTCGATGCGGCCGATGAGGTCGAATTCGCCCATGTCGAGCCGCATTGACTTCTCCACAAACAGCGTCTTCGCCGTCACCGGTTCGCGCTGGACCGCCTCGATATAGTCGGCGACGATGGCCTTGCCCTCGGCTTGGGCCTCCATCATCTCCTCTTGGCTGGAATATCCAGCGTCGATCCAGCTCTCTTCTAGCGCGGCCACCGCCTCGTGGCTGGTCGTCACACCCGTGTCTCCGGCATCGTGGAAGCGCTGGAGCACGGCGTGGAGCGTCGTCCCGAAGCTGTAGTAGCTCTTGGACTTGAGATACCACCGGCCCCGGGGGTCGACATAGGTGAGCGCGTACTTGGTCGGACAGGCCAGGTAAGTCGTGATCTTGCTCGGGCTCAGGGTCGGCTTGCGGATCACAAGATTCTATCAGGTGCCGAGAGTTCGACAGAACTTGTACCGATGACACCAGTAGAAGGACCTGACAAGGATTCCGCGTCCTGGAGTGAGCAATGAGCATCAACAGCAACTACAACAACCCGCTACCGATTGATGGCGTCTTCAAGTCTGGCGGCACGGGTATGCAGGTCGACGGCCAGTTCAGGAGCAGCGGCAAAGCGTCGCTCGACGCCCTGGGATCCGCCTTGCAAAGCGGTGATCTGTCGGGAGCCCAGACGGCCTTCGCGAACCTGCAGGCTGCGCACAAGGGTCATCACCACCACGGCGGGGCTACAGCTGCCGGCGGCCGGGGCAACGACCACGACGGTGATGACAAGAAGGTCAACTCGTCCAAGAGTGCGTTTGGAGCCGACTTCAAGGCCTTGGCCACCGCTCTGCAAAACAACGACTTGGCCGCCGCCCAGCAAGCCTGGACCAAGCTACAAGCCGATCGGCCGCAGAAGCCGACCGACCGGCCCGCGGTCGACCCGAGTACTGGCACGCCCGCCACGTTCAGCGTCACCGCCTAAACCCTTCCAGGACTGTGAGGGGCCCAGTGCCCCTCCAGGGCCTTTGCGATTCCGGGTGGCATGGGTAACTTAGCCCTTAGCGATGAAAATCCGGATCGGCCACTCGCCCGACTCTGACGACGCCTTTATGTTTTGGGGGCTGGCCTCCGGCACCGTGGAGAGCCCGTACGAATACGAGCACATCCTGCGCGATATCCAGACGCTCAATGAATGGGCTAAGGAAGGGAAGCTCGAGAGCAGCGCGGTCAGCGTCCATGCCTTTGCGCATGTGGCCGACAAGTACGCCTTGCTCCGCCATGGCGGCTCGTTCGGCGAGCAATACGGCCCCATGCTCGTGGCCTTGGCCGACGTCCCGCTGGAAGAGATCAAAGAGACGACCATCGCCGTCCCCGGCCTACTGACCAGCGCCTATCTGCAGCTCAACTTGTGGTTCGAGGACCAGTTCGGCAAGGGTGTCCGCCCGAAGGCTGAGGTCGTGCCGTTCGACGAGATCGTCCCCGCAGTCCAACAGGGCAAGTACAAAGTCGGCCTGATCATCCACGAAGGGCAACTGACCTACGAAAAGGACGGCCTGGTCGAGCTGGCCAACATGGGCAAGTGGTGGCACGCCAAGACCGGCCTGCCATTGCCGCTGGGCGTCAACGTCGTCCGCAAAGATCTGGGCGAAGAGGTCTGCACCGAAGTCAGCCGCTGCATGAGGGCCAGCATCGACGCCGGACTGAACAACCGGCCGAAGGCCCTGGAATACGCTCTGCAGTTCGCCCGCGACATGGATCCCGAGACAAGCGACGAGTTCGTTGGCATGTACGTTAACGAACGGACCCGCGACATGGGCGAACCTGGCGTGGCCGCGATCAAGCTGCTGCTGCAGAAAGGTGCCGAGGCTGGCATCGTACCGCCAGTCGAAGTCGTAGTCGTCGACTGAGCAGCACCGTATAATGCTGGCGGGGCCCCGGGCCCGGAGATCGAAAATGAGCGACCGAGTCTATGTCTTCGACACGACTCTGCGAGACGGTGAGCAGAGCCCTGGTGTGCATTTGGACATGGCTCAGAAGCTTACGATTGGCCATGCGCTCGTCGACCTTGGCGTCGATATTCTCGAGGCTGGTTTTCCCATTTCGTCTCCCGGCGACTTTGAGTCGGTCAACACCCTCTCGAAGGAGTTGAAGGGCGTCACCATTTGTGGCCTGACACGGGCGCGGGCCAAGGACATTGAGGTCGCCGCTGAGGCGCTCCAACCTGCCGAACGGCCGCGCATCCACACCGGCCTGGGCGTCAGCAAGAACCACCTGGAGCACAAACTCCGCATGACCGAGGACGAAGGCCTGGAGACCGGTGTCAAGGCGGTCAAGCTCGCCCGCTCCTTGGTCAACGATGTCGAGTACTTCATGGAAGACTCGGGCCGCGCGGAGCGCGACTATGTGTACCGCGTGGTGGAGGCGGTCATCGCCGCTGGCGCGACGGTCATCAACGTGCCCGACACCACCGGCTTCTCGACGCCCCAGGAATACCGCGACCTGATCCAAGGGATCATCGAAAACGTCCCGAACTCCGACAAAGCGGTTTTTAGTTGCCACTGCCACAACGACCTGGGCATGGCGACGGCGAACTGCCTCGCAGGCGTCCGCGGCGGCGCGCGCCAGGTCGAAGTCACCATCAACGGCATCGGCGAACGGGCAGGGAACACCGCCCTCGAAGAGGTCGTGATGGCCCTGAACGTCCGCCAGGACTACTACGCTTGCACGACTCGGATCCAGACGCAAAAGCTGCTCGAAGTTTCGCGGATGGTGAGCGAGATGACCGGCATGGTCGTCCAGCGCAACAAGGCGGTCGTCGGCGCCAACGCCTACGCCCACAGCTCCGGCATCCACCAGGACGGCGTCCTCAAGGAGCGCTCGACCTACGAGATCATCGACCCGACCCTGGTCGGGGCTCTTCGGTCGGAGATCGTGCTCACCGCTCGGTCTGGTCGACACGGGCTCAAGCACCGGCTGTTCCAACTCGGCTACGAGTTCCCATCGGAGCGGTTCGAGACCATCTATGAGGCGTTCCTCAAGGTAGCCGACCAAAAGAGCGAGGTCGACGACGAGGATTTGCGGCAGTTGGTTAGCGTTCGGTAGATTGACAATTGGGTGGCTCGATCCCTTTCGGGTCGGGTCTCTTTTAGCCGACTTTGGCCACCAACGTGCCCAACCCCTCGACCATGAACGTGACCCGGTCTGAAGGCAGCAGCAGCCGACCAAGTGCCGACGTGTCCAGAGACGGTTTCGGCAGGGCTGGCCAGACCAAGACTTCGCCAGCCGCTACGGCGCCGACCAGAGTCGACTGCGCGACCAAGGTCGAAAAGCCCGGCCATGCCTCAACGATGCCTCCCGCAACGACTTCCTCGCCGACGCGAACCTGGAAGGGCCAGGCATAGACGTCTGTCTCTCCCGCGACCAGATAGTCAGAAATCTCCTCGGGCGTGACAATGAACGGGCCCATCACCATGCCAGCGTCGCGGCCGGGCGCGCCAGAGCCACCGCGCATTTGGTCGTCTTCGACGACCGCTGGGACGTTGAAGGCGATAACCAGCGTATAGCCGAGCAGAAACCCGGCAGCCTCTTGCTCCTCGACAGACATCCCCGACGCCGAGACGACTGCCGCCACGTGGACGTCGAAATCGAGACCGTCGACGTCGGGAGCCATTTCGATCTCAGAAATTGGCCCCTTGACCAATCCAGGGTGCCGGTAGCCGTAGGTCAGGTATCGCTCACCGGCCCCGTCGGCCACAGTCTCAAAGACGCGGACTGCGGTTGCTTGACCCAAGGGCGACAAGAGGTGGAACGCACTCGGCTCGTGGATGCCGACCGCCTTGTCGCCGTCCGTCTCGTACACCCTGTTGTCATGGAAAATGCCGGACCGCGCCAGTCCTGGCTGTTCAATGAGTTCAAAGCGGACGAGTTTCATGGCGGACAAGGGTACCGGGGAGTGGTCTTCAGGCTTCAGTCTTCGGTCCTCAGCGGATCGGGTCTGGGGTCTCGGGTTCGGGGTACGGGGTACGGGGTGCTGAGGACTGAGGCCCAGACCCCAGACCCCAGACCCCCTATTCCCCACGGTCCCCTGTCACTTCCCACAAGGCTTGAGGTAGCATCCGCAGGTGTCCAGGGCTCCATGCTCTGGGCGGGGAATCCATCGATGCCTCCGCTAAAGATTTTGGTCTGTGATGATGAAAGGCACATTGTGCGCCTGATCCAGGTGAACCTGGAGAAGCAGGGGTACCAGGTTGTGACCGCCTACGACGGCAAGGAAGGCCTTGAGAAAGTGCAGTCCGAGAAACCCGACCTCATGGTGCTCGACGTCATGATGCCGTACATGGACGGGTTCGAGGTTCTCAAGGCGCTCCGTCGCGACGCCGCCACCGAGACCCTGCCGGTCATCATGTTGACGGCCAAGGCGCAGGACAAGGACGTGTTCGAGGGCTACCACTATGGCGCCGACATGTACTTGACCAAGCCGTTCAACCCCATGGAACTGGTTGCCTTTGTCAAGCGCATCACCCAGGGCGGCGACGACAGCGGCGGCGGACCCAAGAAATACGACCTTTAAGAG
This sequence comes from Armatimonadota bacterium, assembly GCA_018268335.1. Lineage (GTDB taxonomy): Bacteria > Armatimonadota > Fimbriimonadia > Fimbriimonadales > Fimbriimonadaceae > JAHBTB01. The sequence continues at coordinate 34,104 of JAFDWT010000012.1, forward strand.
AGGTTCAAAACTGGCTGGATACCCCGGGAGCAGACGTGGCTCCCGGGGTATCTTGTTTTTGTCGTCGGTGATTGGCACATGAATTGCCGATAATAAGCACGAAGCCATGGACACGATGTTCATTTCCGCGCTGGCTCGGATGCCCCTGGGATTTGTCGAGAATTGGGAGATGCCCGCGATCAACCTGGCGGCAATCGTGCCGACGGCCATCGCCGCCGCACTCTATTTCGCCTTTCTGCGCACAAAGCCCGGTCTCAAGAACTATGCCTTAGTCCCGTTGGTCTGTGGCGTCGTCTTCGGCCTGATCTGCTGGTTTGATTCTAACCAGCCAGGAGTCAAGGATTTCGGCGACTTCGGCCGCAAGGCTTCGATGATGTTCGTTGTCATGTGGGTTCTTCCCCTTGTGGCCGCTGTCGCCTTGCTCCTCTGGAACAAGTTCGGCCAAGGCGGCCGCCGCGTCAACTACTGAGGACGCGTCCCGGGATTTTTCCCAAAAATCCTTGTGATACCCCCGAACCTGTGATATAGTCTCGTCGTCCGTGAATACGTATGCACGTATTCGTCAACGGGGACTAGCAGGCCAATGAGGGTCACGCAACAGGACATTGCCAGGCTGGCCGACGTGTCGCAAGCGACCGTCAGCCGAGTTTTGGCTGGAGACGCGCGGGTCGAGGACGACAAGCGTGACCGGGTTCTGCGCGTCATCAAGCAGTCCAACTACCGCCCCGACGTCCGCGCGCAAGCGCTCCGCCGTCGCCGCACGAGCTTGGTCGGACTGGTCCTTAAGCGCCCCGACGGAGGGCTGAAAGACGACCCGTTTTACAGTGCCCTGATCTCCGAGATCACCGCCGTCCTCAGCAAGTCGCACTACCACCTCTGCCTCGACGTCGCCGCCGACAGCAGTTCCCAGACCGGCGTTTACGACGAGCTCCTGCGCACCCGCCGCGTCGATGGACTCATCCTTGTCGAGCCCGAAACCGAGGACCAACGGCTGCACAAGCTTCAAGACGACCGCTTCCCGTTCGTCGTGATCGGCAATCCGCGGACCTCGGTGATGCACAGCGTCGACAACGACAACGTCCTGGCTGCGCGCATAGCCACCCAACATTTGGTCGAGAACGGCTACCGGAGGATCGGGTTCCTCGGCGGCCCCGCGGGGGTCGCCGTGAGCGAGGACCGGGTGACCGGCTACCGCATGGTCATGGCCGAGCACGGATTGACACCGCGCGTCTGGACCAGCGACTTTGGCTTTGCCTCCGCTTCTGCAGCTTCACGGCCGGTTCTTGACAGCGCCGACAGGCCCGACGCTCTGGTGGTGCTCGACGACTTTATGGCGATGGGCGTGGCCCGCACCGCCCGCCAGCTTGGGCTGGCTCTCCCTGGTGACCTTGGCCTCGTCAGCTTCAACGACAGCAGCCTGTGCGAACTGGTCGATGGAGGCATCACCAGTGTCAACATGAACTTTGAGCAATTAGTGCAAGAAAGCTGCCGAAAACTGATTCAAATCATCGAAAGCAAGGTTCCGCCAGTGCCGAGTCGGCTGGTCATCCCTTGCGCCTTGATGTCCCGGGGCTCGTCCCGCCGACCTCTGGGGGTGGCCCGATGATTGCGACCACAATGGCGGCGGCAGCAATGCTGCAAGTTGTGCAGCATGAATTCGTATTCGTAGCTGACGAGAATTATCATTCAGTCTGCGTTGCTGGCACCTTCAACGACTGGAACAAAGAGAAGAACCCCATGTCGCCTGAACCGGGCGGCACCACATGGAAGCTCAAACTGGCGCTGCGGCCGGGCAACTACCAATATAAGTTCGTCCTGGACGGCGACAAGTGGATCACCGACCCTCGCGCCGCCAAAAACGTCGACGACGGCAACGGCAACACCAACTCCGTCCTGACCATCGCGCCCGAGGGATACAACGCCACACTTGCCAAAGTCGGCGATGGCAAAATCACGGCGTCGGCGGTCTACTTCACGCCAACGGTGCCGAGACTGAACCTGGACCGAGGCCGACTGTCGCTCCACATTGACACCCGCAAAGACGATGTCGCCACTGTCCGAGTCGTGGCTGGGGGCCAGACCTACACCGCGAGGCCGGTAGCGGGCGACGAGTTTACGACCGAATGGCAGGCCAGTCTGCCCTGGGCCGGCAAGAGCAGGCTGCGGTTCCACTTCGAAGTGGTCGATGGGAAGACCAAGTTGGTGTATGGCCCAAAGGGTGCAGGCAAGCAAGGCAATTTCGAACTGAAACCAGGCAATTTCGAGCCGTTCGAAGTCCCCCAGTGGGTCGAGCGCAGCGTCATTTACCAGATCTTTCCCGACCGGTTTGCCAACGGCGACAAGTCCAATGATCCGGTCGGCTCGATGCCTTGGGATGGCGATCCGACGTACTACAACTGGTTCGGCGGCGACGTCGCCGGCGTCCAGTCGCACCTCTCCCACATTAGGGGCCTGGGCGCGAACGCCGTCTACTTCACACCAGTCTTCGAAGGCCCGAGCAACCATCGGTACGAGACCACGGACTATCGCAAAGTCGACCACCGCTTTGGCACCAACGCCGAGTTCAAGTCCCTGGTCGCCAACATGCACAAGGAAGGCATGAGGGTGGTGCTGGACGGAGTCTTCAACCACACCGCCGTCGACTTCGCGCCGTTCAAAGACATCATCGAGAAGGGCAAAAACAGCAAGTACACGGATTGGTACTTTATCAAATCGTATCCCGTCGCGGTGAAAGAAAACCCGCCGTATGAGGCTTGGTTTGGATTCCCCTCGCTGCCCAAGCTCAACACCAACGCGCCTGGCCCCAGCGCCTATGTCCTCGACACCATCGACTTCTGGGACCGTGAGGCCAAGATCGACGGTTGGCGGCTCGACGTGGCCAACGAGGTGGACCAGCGCTTCTGGCGTCGCTTCCGGCCCAAGGTCAAGAGCCACGGCAAAGACAAGTGGATCGTCGGCGAAATCTGGGGCGACGGCTCGCCTTGGCTCCAAGGCGACCAGTTCGACAGCGTCATGAACTACCGTTTCCGTGGTGCCGTGCTCGATTTTGTCGCCAAGGGCACGTCCTCACCGACCGCGTTCATGGACAACCTGATGCGGGTCTACACCAGCTACGTCCCCCAGGTCAGCCGCAACATGATGAACCTGCTGAGCAGCCATGACACGCCGCGGTTCCTGACCGAGTGCGGCGAGGACGGCCGGCGGGCCCGGCTTGGGGCATTGGTCCAGTTCACCTGGGTCGGCGCGCCGTGTGTGTACTACGGCGAAGAGCTCGGCATGTCGGGCGGCAAGGATCCGGAGAACCGGCGGGGCATGCGATGGGACCTCGCCACCGTGGAAAACCCCAATCTCAGTTTCTACAAAAAGTTGGCTCGCGTCCGGCTCGGATCGGAGGCCCTGATGGTCGGTGACCCTGTGCGGGTGCAGGCCGACGACCAACGCAATTTCGTCGCATACGGGCGCGTTTATCGTGATGACGCCGCCCTCGTCACGCTGAACCGCTCGGACCGCGAGCAGACGGTGCAGGTCTCCCTGCCCCAAGCTTTGCGCCCGGCCTTGACCCGTAAATGTGTTGAAGCTCTGTCAGGTAAACCTATCCAGGTCTCTCCAGACGGAAAGCTAAACCTGACCCTTGCCCCGATGTCTGGCGCCATTCTGGTCCCGGCCAAAGGGCGGCTCCGAAGCTCCGCATAAATTCGTTCGCACTGATGGCGAACCGTTAGGTGATAACGCAATGAAGCAAACTAACAAAGCATTCACGTTGATCGAATTGCTCGTCGTGATCGCGATCATCGCGATTCTCGCGGCTATTCTCTTCCCAGTCTTCGCCCAAGCCAAAGCGGCTGCAAAGAAGACCTCGTCTTTGTCCAACATCAAGCAGTTGGGCACAGCCTTGCAGATCTATGGTGGTGACTATGACGACATGTCGCCGCACACGAAGATCTACGAAGGTTATGTCTTCCATGCCCGCCTCCTGCCCTTCGTGAAGAGCAAGCAGATGTTCCAAGACCCGGCCTCCCCGGCCAAGCAGGGCATGCTGCAGCGCAAACAGCACGACAACGGATTTGGCTACTACATGACACCTCCGGACGACGGCTGCATCGGTGTCGGCACCTCGAAATACGGTTCGGGTGACGACAATGCCAACAGCCACTACTTCGAGGACATCTATCCGGCCTCGGACTATGATGTGAACATCCGCCAGTTCGGCTACGACAGCCGCCTGTGCACTTCCGCCCGCACGAGCAACTACACCCAGCCGGGCTTCAACTTGACGACGGGCTCGGTCTCGGCTGAGGGCAACGAGGGCATCGGCCCTTCGCCGGCCAAGTTGTTCACGTCGGTCGCCAAGGCGGTCGTGTTCTACACCTTCGAGCCGGACAACACCGACTGGCCCGGACCTGCCTTCTGGGGCACCGGCTACAAGGGCATGCACGGCGACGGCAACAACATTGCTTTCGTCGATAGCCATGCCAAATTCCACAAAACCAGCCAAATGATGGGCACCTACGGCAAGCGATGGAACGGTAGCTTCGGTGACTGGGACACCTGCCCGCCTGCCAACGCCTGGAGCGGCGACGCCCACGCTGGCGAGTGCTTTATCTGGTGGGGTACCAACTACGCCAACGCTGCGAACCAGTAAGGCAACGACACATGAAGGCGGCTCGTCAGCGGGCCGCCTTCGGCAAAACAAGAAGAATCAAATGATCAACAAGTTCCTGTCCTGTGCGGTGTTGGCTATGGCTGCTTGGGGGTTAGCTGCATGCGACAACATCGGCAACGCTCCTTCGGGCAAGTCGGCCGACGAGATGAAAGCCTACGTCGACCAGCAGAAGCCGGAAGACCAGATCAAGATGTGGGAAGCCTCTCCGGCTCCAGCGGCTGAGAAGGCGAAAAAGATTGCCGAGATCCGGAAGAAATACAACCTGCCTGAATCAGGCCCGTCCAACGGCGCCAGCTTTCCTGGTGATCCTCGGGCTGGCCGCTAGGCTTAGGTCTAACGAGTCCCAATCTACGCTATCGGATTTGTTGCCGGGGTGATGCCTTGTGCACCCCGGACGCTCCTGCGTACCTGCGGCCCGAGGCGTGGGATTGTCGCTGTCCAGGGTCAAATGCCAGGCTCCGTCAAGCCACAAGTCCACAATAGGGGGACGAGAAGGCAATGGCGCACGCTCTCAACCCTGATTTTCCTGACGGCGTAGGAATGACCACCACCGAGGCGCCGTTTATCGAACAGGCGGTATCCGAGGGAAGGCTGTACATAACACAGCCGTATGGCCTCTATTCGCGGGAAAACCACCAGACCTGGCGTGATCTCTATGCCCGCATGCTCCCGAGCTGGGAGAAGTACGCCAATGAGCACTTTTTGCGTGGGATCAGTAACCTTTGCCTGGACCCAGAGATGGTGCCGAGGCTCGAAGACGTCAACACCTTCCTCAACCCTCTCACCGGCTTCAAAGCAAAGCCCGTCGCCGGCTACGTGCCAGCCTTCCTCTTCTTCGATTGTCTGCGCAACCGCGAGTTTCCGACCACGATCACCATTCGCAAGCACGACAACCTGGACTACCTGCCCGAGCCCGACATCTTCCACGACATCGCCGGGCACGTGCCGATGCACACCGACAAGGCCTTTGCCGACACCCTCGTCCGCTTCGGCGACTGTGCCCACACGGCGGCGCTGATCGCCCAGGAAACGAAGGACAAAGAAGAGCAGGTCCGCAAGCTGACCAGCGTGCTCAAGGCGATGGCCCGCTTCTTCTGGTTCACGGTCGAATTCGGTTTGATGCGTGGTCCCAACGGGCTCAAGGTATACGGAAGCGGGCTGCTCAGCAGCCACGGCGAGATCGCCCATAGCATCGAGTCGCCCATGGTCCAGCGGTACCCGGTGCAATTGGAATGGGTCGTCAACCAGTACTTTGAAATCGACCACTACCAGCCGCTACTGTTCGTCGTCGATTCTTTCGACCACCTCTTCAGCCTGGTCGGCCAATTGGAGAATTGGATGAAGGAAGGAAAGCTTGATAACGTCGCACCTGGCGAACCGCTCATGAGCGAAGCCGACATCACCAGCTTTATCGAGGCGCAAGTTTGATCGACGTCCGACCGGTCCGGCTGGAGACGCGGAGTCTCGTTTTGGAGCCGTTGTCGCTAGACCACAGCGACGAGTTGCTGGAAACTGTCGACGAAAACACGTTTCAGTTCTACATGGGCATCATGCCCGCCACCTTGTCGCCTGCCGACTTTCGCCACTACATCGGGCAAACTCTGGCCTACCCGAACACCGTCAGCGTCGTGGCTCGCGACAAGGCGAGTGGCAAGCTGGTGGCCAAGAGCTCTTTCATGGACATCCGCGCCGTTCACGACGGCTTGGAGATCGGCATGACCTGGATCGCCGCCCCAATGCGAGGCACCTACGTCAACCCGGAGATGAAGCTAGAGATGATGAGGCACGCCTTTGAGGACTTGGGTTGCGTTCGCGTCCAGCTCAAGACGGACATGCGAAATCTCCAGTCTCGAGCCGCCATCCTCAAGGCGGGTGCCAAGTTCGAAGGCACCCTGCGCAAACACGGCATTCGCCCCGACGGCTACGTCCGCGACACCGCCATGTATAGCGTCATCGCTGAGGAATGGCCGGAGGTGAAGCGCCTGCTCGAAGACCGAGTCGCCGCAGCGGGCTCACAGCCTTGACGGCAGTTCGCCCTTCCTTTTGCTCCGCCGTAATGCATACCGGAGACCAGTCCGCACGACTTGGGTGCGGGCGAACTGCCGTCAAGGCTGTAAGCCCGCCGCCGGGACCATCCACCTGGCAAGTCCATCAGCCATAATCACCCTATGCCTGTCGAGATCTTGATGCCGGAACTCGGTGAGTCGGTGCACTCCGGCACCGTCAGCCGCTGGCTCAAAAAAGTGGGTGAATTCGTCAAGGAAGACGAGCCGGTCGTCGAGATCATGACCGACAAGGTCAACACCGAACTGCCCTCGCCCGCGAGCGGGATCCTCGTCAAGATCAACATTCCCGAAGGCGACGAGGTCGAAGTCTTCCACGCCATGGGCGTCATCGAGCCGGACGAGGCTGCCGCAAAAGCAGCGATTGCCGACGGTGGTTCCCCTGCCGCCGCAGCTCCGACACCGGCCGCACCAGCCGCCGAGGCGAAGCCAGCTCCTGACACCAAGCCAGGCAAAGAGGTTCCGCTCCCGTTCAGCGGCCGCCGCTTCTTCACGCCATTGGTGAAGACCATGGCCAAGGACCACGGCGTCAGCCTGGACGAACTGGCAGCGTTGTCCGGCACCGGCGAAGGAGGGCGCGTCACCAAGAAAGACTTGCAGGGCTACCTCTCCAACAGGGGCCAGGCTCCAGCGGCCACCTCGGCCCCGCGCCCGGCCAGTGGTGCCGATTCCACCACGGCACCGCTCACCGGCCTGCGCAAGATGATCGCCGACGCCATGGTCCGCAACAGCCAGGTGCCGGTCGTCAGCACGCTGATCGAAGTCGATGTGACCAACATGGTCAGCTACAGGGCCCGCAACAAGGACGCCTTCCTGGAGCAGCACGGCGTCAAGCTCACCTACACACCGTTCTTCATCAAGACTCTCGCCGAGGTCTTGCTGCAGTTCCCGATGCTGAATTCCAGCCTCACCGACAACATGGTGACGACGCACCACAAGGTCCACATGGGCGTCGCCGTGTCGCTCGGCAAAGACGGCTCAGGCGGACTGATCGTCCCGGTCATCCGCGACTGCGACAGCAAGAGCATCGTCGAAATCGCCCGCGACCTGGACGAGATCGCCGTCAAGGCCCGCGCCAGCCAGCTGGGCGTCCCCGACATCCAGGGCGGCACCTTCACCCTGACCAACCCAGGCTCCTACGGCGCCGTCCTCGGCACGCCGATGATCAACGCCCCACAAGCCGGTATCGCGGGAGTCTATGGCATCCAAGAGAAGGTCCAGGTCGTCAACGGCATGATCGGCATCCGCAGCATGATGAACGCCGTGTTGACCTACGACCATCGCCTGGTCGACGGCATGACCGCCGGCCGGTTCCTGCAAGCGGTGAAAGCCAAACTGGAGGCCTTCGACTTTCTCAAGTGAGGCCGGTAGAATGGGGCTGACATGCAATCCGTCGAAGTAAGACTGACCGCCCGCGACGCCCAGGTCAACGAGCCGTGGGTGTGGCGTCTCTGCAAGGAGTTCGATGTGCGCGTGCACATCCAAAAGGCGAACGTCGACAGCGACTTTGGGACGATGCAGCTGCGACTGGAAGGCCCGGTCGAAGAAATCCAGCGCGCCACTGCCTGGCTCATGACGACCGGCATGCACGTCGACACCCTGCAACGCTCTGTCACCGCCTGAGCCGGCCTAACATGCAGCTGCCGGCTGGCTTCGAGAGCTTTTGGCACGAGACGACCGAAGAGGCCCGGTCGGCCCCGCTGGACGTGTCCGGCCCGTATCCGAGTAGCCGTGACAGCGCGACCCATCGGGTCGAAGTCCTCACCTATCGCGGCATGGGCGGCTGCGAACGCCACGCTTGGGTCGCTTGGCCAGAGGTTGAGCAAGGCGCGTTTCTTTGGGTGCCGCCCTACAGTCGCTGGTCGATGAAGCCCAACGAATACGGGACGCGCGAAGGCTACGTGTCGCTGTCGCCCAACCTCTTGGGAGAGGACGCCTTTCACGACGAAGTCTACACACCGGCCCGCGGCTACTTTGCCGAAGGCGTGGGGTCGCCCAACACGTATATCCTCAAGCGGCTCTACCAAGACTCCCTGCTTGCCCTGCGCGCCTTGCAGGCTCTGTCTGGATTCGATTCCGAGAAGACAGGATCGATGGGCATGAGCCAGGGCGGCGGGATTTCGGTCTGGCTCGGCGCTTGGTCGGGCTTGGTCGGGGCTGTCGTCGCTGATATGCCGTTCCTGAGCGAGATCAACAAGGTCCTCGCCGAAGACCGGGCGTTCCGCTACCCCATGAAGGAGCTTGTCGACTGGCGCGAAGCGAACGCAGACGGCCCGGCTCGGCTGGAGCGGACGCTTTCGTACTACGACACGTCGTCCCAAGCCGCTTTCTGCCACGTGCCGACACTCATCACATTGGGCCTGAAAGACCCGGCCGTCAAGCCGTTCCAGGCTGAAGCGGTGTTCGACGCTCTGCCCGGCACCAAGGAACTTGTCAAGATGGACTGGGGCCACGATTGGCACCCCTCGATGGTCGACCGCAACCTCGATTGGCTCGACCGGCACCTGGCCGTATGAGAGTCCTCCACATCGCCTCGTCGATGCCCGACGACTGGGGCGGCATCGAACGCTATGTGGCCACCCTCTCCGCCGCGCAAGTGGCGATGGGAGTCGATGTCGAGGTGGCGGCATGGCCTGGCTCGCCGTTATCTCAGCGGCTGAGCGTCCCTCAAGTGGCCGCCCGCGTACCGCGCAAGTTCCGTTGGGCTGGCCTTCCCGACTATCTGCGCCTGTTTTCCTCGCGCCGCTACGACGTCGTCGTGCCGCACTTTTCGCCGGACTACGACGTTCCTCTGATCGCGGCGCGAATGTGTGGGCAGTGTGGGGTTGTCGTCACCCGCCACTTGGCCGTGCCTCTGCGCCCGGCCCGAGCACGCTCGCTGGCCCGGCTCGCCGACGGGTTCATTGGCGTCAGCCAGGCCGCGGCGGATTCGCTAGTCGCATCGGGCATAGACGCGTCCCGAGTGCTGGCCGTCCACGGCGGCTGCGTTCCGCTAGTCTCTCGCCGAGATCGCAGCGAGGTGCGCAGGGAATACGGCATGGATGGATTTACCGTCGGCTTCTTTGGCCGGTTGGTCGAAGAGAAGGGGATAATGACTGCGGCCGAGGCCTTCCGTTCTCTCCCGGGGGTGCACCTGCACGTCTTTGGCGACGGGCCCCTATTGGGCGAGCTGCAGTCCATGCCTCACATCCAAGTCCACGGCAAGATCGACCAAGTGGCCGACGCCATGGCCGCGGTCGACGCCGTCATCCTCCCCAGCCTCTGGGCCGAGGCGTTCAGCGTGGCTCTGCTGGAAGCGATGTCGCTGGGCAAGCCAATTGTCGCGTCGGCAGTCGGCGGCGTCCCGGAAGCGGTGAGCGATCGGGTCGAGGCCCTGCTCGTCCCCCCAGGGCAACCGGTGGCCATGGCGGCAGCAGTCCGGTCGCTGGCCGACAACGCCGAACTGTCCGCAAGTCTGGGAGCCGCGGCCCGCGAAAAGTTCTACGCCTCGTACACCCCAGCCCATATGGCCCGGCGGCTCACAAGCGCCTACGCCGATTTGTCTCCGAAAGCCCCCTCTTTCTTCCGAGGGAGAGGGGGTTGGGGGTGAGGGTTTCCGGATTTCCCCGCCCCTAACCCCTCCCCAACCGGAGTTGAGGAGGGGAACTTCAGGCTCGAACGCCTAGAGCTGCTCGCTGTTCTTCCAGCTTCTCACCAGCCTCGCGCCAGGCGGACATCATTGCCTCGGCAGCGACGACGGGATCCCCTTCGAAGGGCCAGATCAGCCGGTCTTGACTGAGATAGGCTTCGCGCCTGCCCTGCTGGACCAAGGAGACTTGTCGCGGATGCGGCGGGCCGCCGCGGAAGGTGACGGCGATGCGGCCTTGGTTACCGTCGACTTTGTCGATCTTCAGCGGGCGAGCCTCCAGCCGCAGCCGCATGATGCGGACGGCGGTAAAGACCTCGGGCGGCATGTGGCCGTAACGGTCCTCCATCTCCTCTCTCGTCGCCTCCAACTGAACACCGTCGCGGCAGGACATGAGCTGGCGATAGTAGAAGAGCCGTTGCCCCTGGTCGTCGATATAGGCCTCGGGTATCAGGGCGCGCACCGGCAGGTCAAAGCTCGGCAATGGTTCCAGGCCTGCCAGCGGGTCGAGCAGGGCGTCGGCGGGGTCGCCGTCGGCGTAGGTCTTCAAGAACTGCACCTCGCTCTCGATCAGCTGGGTGTAGAGGTCATAGCCGACCGCCATCATCTGGCCGCTCTGCTTGGCGCCAAGGAGGTCGCCAGCGCCCCGGATTTGGAGGTCGCGGTAGGCCAACGAGTAGCCGCTGCCGAGGTGACTGAACTCAGCCAGGGCCTGCAGGCGGCCGGTCGCGTTCTCGGTCAGGCTCTTGGC
>JAFDWT010000013.1 GCA_018268335.1 Armatimonadota bacterium
TCGACCGCGCTATGGTCTGCCATAAGCGGATTGTGGCCGGTAAAGTAGCTCCATGCCCAGCCTTCGCGAGCGCATCGCCGCCGACCACGGTTACATCACCGCCATCCGCCATGACCTGCACCAGCATCCGGAGCTGATGTACGAAGAGCACCGGACCAGTGGCGTCGTCCAACGGGAGTTGGAAAAGATCGGGCTGCAGTTCAAGGCCGGCATGGCCCAGGGCACCGGCGTCCTGGGCTTCTTGCCGGCGACTCAAACAGAGGGGGCCAAAACAGTCGCCCTACGGGCCGACATGGACGCGCTGCCGATCCATGAGGAGACCGGCCTGGCTTATGCCAGCCAGACCGATGGCAAGATGCACGCTTGCGGCCATGACGGGCATACCGCCAACCTGATCGGTGTCGCTCGGGCGCTCGTGAGCGAAGAGAACCGGCGCAACAGCGTGCTCTTTGTCTTCCAGCCTGCCGAGGAGGGCGGTGCAGGTGGCGACAGGATGTGCCAGGAAGGAGCGCTGAGCGGCGAGGTTCTGGGCTCCAAGGCCGACGTCGTCTACGGCCTGCACGGCTGGCCCGAATATCCTGCGGGCGAGATTCTGACGCGCAACGGGCCGCTCTTGGCGGCCACCGACGATTACCGTGTCTGGGTCAAGGGCAAGGGCGGCCACGCCGCCGCCCCGCACACGACTTGCGACCCGGTCATCGCGACCGCCCACATCATCACGGCGATCCAGACGATCTGCTCGCGCAATGTCGACCCTCTTGATTCGATCGTCTTCACGATCGGCGCGGTCAACGGCGGCACGGCGCACAACGTGATCCCCGAGACGATGAAGTTTGTCGGCACGATGCGCACTTTGAAGCCCGAGACGCGGGTGCTGGGCCGCAAGAGGTTCTATGAGTTGGTCGAGGGTGTCGCGGCGGCCTTTGGTTGCCAGATCGAGATCGACTGGAACGTCGGCTACCCCGTGACGGCCAACGACCCCTGGGCGACCGACAGGTTCCGGCAGATCTGCCTTGATGTGGTCGGCGAGGGCAACCTGGCCGAGAAGGAGGCGCCCGTGATGGGCGGAGAGGACTTTAGCTATTACGGCGCCTATGCTCCGGCATCATTTTTCTTGGTCGGGCTCAAGCGAGACGGCGACGAGAATCCGGCCAGTGTGCACACGCCAAGGTTCGACTTCAACGACGCGGTGCTGCCGAGGTCGGTCGAGATCATGTGCCGCTTGTCGTTGGATCCGGTGGAGGTTAGGGGCTAGGGGCTAGAGGCTCGAGGCTAAGGGCTAGAGGCTGGAGGTACCTCTCCATCGAGGGAGGCATTTGGATCACTTGGCATTTTCGCAAGATGGGGAGGTCGGTAAGCGTATTGCACCGGGTGGGGGGAATCTAGAGGGCATGGTTCAGATTGGCTCCCCACCCGGTTCGCGGACTCACCGACCTCCCCTCGCGCGCACGACGTGCTGTGTCCAAAGTGCTATCAGCGCGAGGAGAGGTGCCCTGAATCCCAGCCTCCAATCTCACTTGTCCACGGGAGGAGCAGACCACAGGGTCTTCTCGCCTTCGGTCAGGGTCACCTTGCCCTCGCCGGTCACCTGGCTGGTCGATTTCTTTTTGGAGTCCTTTAGCTCCAGCGACCCGCTAGTTCCCTGGTAGCCGATCGCGGCCAGGGACTGGCCGTTGTCGTCGTACATGCTCAGGGAACCCCGGTTGTTGCCGAAGAACACGTCCAGGGCGGTCTTGCCGGCACGGCTGGCTAGGGTGAGCCGGGAGCCGTTGGCCACGTCGTCCTTGACGAGGACGCCATTGTGGCCGCTTCTGGACATCGCCAGTTGAGTGCCTTGGTCGTTAGCTAAGAGACCGACTTGGTTCGACCGGCTGGCCGAGACGGCGGAGATCTGCGCGCCCGATCCGCTGGTGCTGATGTTGACGGTGCCGTTCGAGCCGGCGGTCAGCGTGATAGTCGGCTGGCCGCCGCTGTCGAAGAGGGCGAGGATGGAGTCATTGCCGCGGGTGGCGACCACCATCACCGGCTTGCCGTCGACGCTGACGAACCGCACACCGCTGTTCGGGACAATGAACGTGTCAGTGACGCCCTGCTGGATACGCGGGTTGCCTTGGGGAGGGAGTGTACGAATCTGAGCGTGGGCTGGCCGCGGGCCCAGGTTGGCGACATACCCGCCCATGAAGGCGCAGCTTCCCAATACGAGCATCTTCATGCCCGAATAGACGAGGTTCTTGTCCATACACGTTGGACGAAGAACGTCCCCGGTTGTTTCCAAATGACCGGGGATCTAAATCTAGCTTTGCGAGGCTGTCTAGCGGTTTGGTGGCCCGCCAGGTCCGCTAGGCGGTAGGCCGCCTCCTGTGCCACCGGCTCCACGGTTAGGCACCATATAGCCGAACGCCTTTTTGGTGTTCGCCTCGCTACCTGTGATCTTGTTGATAGCGTCTTTGTCCTCTTGAGAGAGGGCGTCGTAATTACCGTTCGATTTGTCGAAATAGGTGCGCATTTCGGCACCTTTAGCAGCCCGCGCGGCTTCCTTTTCTTTCGGCTCGGCTTGCTGGTTTTCGTCACCGCATCCTGAAAGCGGCCAGCACAACACAATGGCGCCAATGGCAACCAAGACTCTTTTCGAAATGTTATTCATGTTAGTTTGTGGACTGGTGCCGTGGCTCCCCGATCTTGCGAGGAGCCACGGCACACCCTGCCTTACTTGAACTGTGCAGGCAACGATTGGCAGTACTGCTCGACGGCGCCGGCCATCCAGCCTTGGCCGGTGGCGTTGATGTCGTCGATCGAGAAGTTCCAGAAGGTCTTGTACGCCGAGTTGGTGACGGTGACCGTTCCACCCGGGGCGTCGACTGTCATCCACGGGCCGCAGATCGAGGAGTAGCTCGTGCGCTTGGCGTGGCCGTCCAGGTAGGCGACGTTCATGGCCTTGCCGCCATATTTGCCACCGTTGCCGCCGTTCCAGCCACCGCCGGTGACGGGAGCAGCAGCGCCCAGCCAGTTGGTGTCTTCGTCGACTTTGTCCCACCACCACAGGAACGGACCGAGGTCGGCGAACAGGTTGCTGGCTTCGGCGATGTCGCCGATGGTCGCAGGTGCGTCGACTTGGCTCAGGTTCAGGCCATGGCCGTCCCAGTATCCGCCGCCACCGCGCTGGCCAAAGAGGTTCACCCAGTCGTAACCACGGCGATAGCGCTTGGTGGTGCCGAGAGGTGCCGCGTTGACCGGGCAGATGATGTTGCGGATGGCTTGGTCGGAGAATCCTTCGTAGTACTTGGCCAACGGGTTGACCGAGTCGGTGAAGATTTCAGCGCTCTTGGCATACGGGTCGGTCAGCTGGCGATAGCTCAAGCAGCTTCCATCGTCGACTTGCTGACGGCCCATGCGGGTGTCGTCGTAGTCGGCGTAGTACAGCTGGTTGCTGACAGCCAGTTGCTTGACGTTGGACAAGCCAGCAGCCGTTTTGGCCGACATCTTGGCTTGTGCGAAGACAGGGAAGAGAATCGCCGCCAGAATCGCGATGATCGCGATGACGACAAGCAATTCGATCAAGGTAAATGCTCGTTTCGTTCGTTTCATATATAGTCCCACCGTTGGAAAAGTCATACGGAAATTGAAGTCTTAGTTGGGCCGCCCCGAGCCAGCCATGGGCTGGACAGCGTTATCGAGATCAACATGCCAGTGCATGTTTTTGAACTCGGCTGTGCGAGGGAAGAGCGGCAACCTTGGGTCGTAGGAAGGCACGACCCAGCCTGAGTGGATGAGCGCTTCGAGGGCTACTGGCACCTGACCCAGGATGAAGGTCTGGAAGTGATGGTTGTCTTTGTTGAGCCCGGCGATCCTCGTCACTTCGCGCCCAAATGAAGGCAGGTCGGAATACTCCTTCAGCACGTTGTACAGGAGTTGGTAGGCACCTTCCAAAGGGAACATCCTGCCGTCACGATAGAAGGCTTGATAGCGCCTGACTTCACCCTCCACGTACCTTGCTCGGTCGACCATCGTCGCACCTTCGACGTCCAATGTGAACACATTGTTCGTGCTGAGCGGGTCGCCAACTTCGAGCGGTGAAAGGTGGTTGCCAAGGCCTTTGATCGCTGTGACCGAGTAGGTGGCGCGACCTGCCGTCAGGTCGTCGTCGATGAATCCACCTTGCGCAAGCCAAGCCCAAGCTTTGTCCGGTGCCAGGTCTAGTCCGTTGGCCTCGGCGATCTTCTTAGTGAATTCCTGTAGGTCCTTAAACTGCTCGTTGGCCGAGTACCAGTAGTCGGCAAAACGGATGTGGTTGCGGACTCGGTTGACTTGGAGCTGTTGGTACTGCTCCTTGAGCCACTGCGGGTCTTGGCGTTGCCTTTCGAGTTCGAGGATGGTGAACGCGGCTTCACGACCGGCGGCGTGGGTGATCGTCAGGCCTGCGGCGAGGATCGGGTCGGCAAAACCAGAGGACTCGCCTACCAGGAACCAGTTTTCGCCGAACATCCGAGAGGCCAGGAACGACCAGTCCTTCGTGGTGCCGAGTTTGTCTTCGCAAACCGCGTTGCGCATCAGGGCTTGGATGCGGTCGTCTGTGGCTAGGGCTTCGCGATACAACTCTTCGGGGCGCTTGCCAGATGACTTGTAGTAGTCAGCCGGCATCACCAAGCCGATGCTTGTCCGGGTCGGGCCCAGCGGGATGAACCAAATCCAGCCGTAGCCGACGCTCATGACCTGGACGCGCGTGCCGCCGACTCCGACGGTCTCAGCCCAGTCGGCGTTCTGCCAGTAATCCCAGACGGCGATGTTCTGGAGGCCCGTCGGATATTCGACCGAGACTCCCATGGCGCGGCGCAGCACTCCCACATGGCCGGTGGCGTCGATGTAGTACTTGGCGGTGACCTTTTCGCCAGTCTCTAGCTCCAGATGCTCGACACGGTCGCCATCGACGGCGATGTGGCTGACCTTAGTCTTTTCGTGGACTTTGCAGCCGAACTCGGCGGCGTGGTCAAGGAGAATCTTGTCGTAAATCGCCCGATCAACCTGGAACGCAGTGAACTGCCTCGGCCCTTTGAATTCGCCAGGGCGTTGCATGTCGGCGAGCCGTGCTGGAGGGATAAAGTCGAAGTCCCAGAGTTCCTTGGTCTTGCCCCACTTATAGGTGGCACCTACCTTAACGGGGAAGTTGGCCGCTTCGATCTTGTGCCAGCAGCCCATCTCGTCTAGGAAGTGGGAAATCAGAGGTAGTTGGCTCTCGCCGACGTGGTCGCGTGGGAATTCGTCCCGCTCAAAAATGCGCACGTCCATATCTGGCCCATACCGGCGAAGGAATGTGCCAAGGGTGCTGCCAGCGGGGCCGCCTCCGATGATCGCCACGTCGCAATGCATCTTCGTCCGATGATTTTAGCCGCTGAACCGGTTCACCACAAGAGTTTCTTTGCTGAGATGTGGCTTCGAAGACATTTTCGACACGAAATTCGCAGATACCCGCCGCTTCTGCCCAGGAACTCAATCGTTTGTATTGATCTTGTATAGGTCTAAAGACCTATCGTGATGCCGAAGCAGATTGTTCGTCGACTGGGACAGATCCTGGTCTAAGGTGCTGGTCTGGTAAACCGGACGACATGCTTGCCGCGGCAACGGTGTTGGCTTTGGCACAAGCCACTCGGAGCCTGCCCCAGTACATCGAACCCAGCTTTGCGTACCGATACGCTAGAGACCGCGGGCTTCAAGGCAGGCTCCTGTGGATCGACGGCACGGCGAACATTGGATTGGTCGCCGACCGTGCTCGGCTAGCTACTTTTATGGCCAAGGCCCGGGAAGTCGGGTTCAACACGGTCGTCTACGATGTCAAGCCGATCGTCGGGCGCACCCTATACCCGTCACAGTTCGCCGCACCGCTCACATCGTGGCGGGGGCAGGCGTTTCCGCCGGGCTACAACCCTCTCGCGGAGGTCCTCCAGGCGGGGCACGCGGCAGGGCTGAAGGTCTGCGTGTCGATGAACGCCTTCAGTGAGGGCCATCAGTATGCCAAGGCCGCCGCCGATAGCGCGGTGACTCCCTATGGTAACCCAGGGCCAGGTTACCGGTGGCCTGAGCGACAGTCCATGACTCTTCGCTTCATGCCGTGTGTGGAGACAAAAGACGGCGGGACGATACTGATCGGTAAGCCGCCGACGAATCACTTGTCGTTCCTACCAGTGAAGCCGTCGACGGAGTACCGGACAATCCGGCAAGACGGAGTTGTCGCGGGGGCAGAGGAACTCAATCCGGCTGGCTACCTCTTTGGCGACACGGGACTCCTAGAAGATGCGACAGGAGGGAAGATCAGCACAGCCCATCAGGTGGCGCCCAGTGCGGACGGCCAAAACCAGATCCCGCTGATGATGAACCCACACGACAGGCTCGTGCAGGATCACATTTTGGTGATGGTCGACGAGGTTGCCCGCCACTACCCGATCGACGGCCTGTTGTTCGACGACCGCCTGCGCTTCGCTGGCCTAGAGGGTGATTTCAGCGAGAGTACTTGCCAAGCGTTTGAAAAGTGGGTCGGGGGGCCGGTCAAGTGGTTCGACGACATCTACTCTGTGGTGTATCGGCCGGATTTGACCAACTACATCCGGCCGGGTAAGTACTTTAACCAGTGGCTCGCCTTTCGAGCCGAGACGATCAGCGCGTTTGTCCAGAGGAGCCGCCAGGTGCTCAAGCGGGCCCGGCCGTCGGCCGCCTTTGGGGTGTACGCAGGTTCGAGCTATGGGCACTACTACAAGTTCGGCAGCAACTACGGCTCGCCTGACAACCGTGCAGGCTTCCCGTTCATGACCCCCGCTTACCGTCGTGCTGGCTTTGCCCCTTTGCTCGATTTGTTGGTCACGGGCTGCTACTATCCGACACCGACCATGGCCGACACCCTGGCATCTGACAGGAAGGAAGGGTTCACGGTAGAAGCTGGCGCACTGGTCAGTTCGGCAGCTGCGTACGATTCCACCTGGACCTATGCCGGGGTGATGTTGACCGACTACAAGGGGCGCCCAGAGGCTCTGGAGTCTGCACTACGTGCGGCGGCAGCGAACAGCGAAGGGGTCATGGTGTTCGATGTTTCTCACGGGATCAACGATTTTTGGCCGGTCTTTGCGAAGGTCTTCGCAAGGCCGGCCAAGGCTCCGCATACGGTGCCGGGCTTGATCGACCTTGTACGGCGAGCGCGGGCCCGAGCTGACAGACGCGGGCAGTCGGTTTGGAACTTTCCGATGCTCGAAGGACAAGCCGACGCAGGATTCTAGTCTTTTGCCCGTGTGCGCCGGAGGCCGGAACCGCCCCCTAACCCCCTCCTCCCGCCGCAGCGGCAAGAGGGGGAACCGGAGGCGGCCAGAGTCCGCCGGGGAAAAGCGGGGTCGTAGCCCCCGCGCTCCACACTGTGGCTTGCGTATCCGGGAGGCTACACAGGCCACGGAGCCGTCCCTACTGACATGGGCTCGCGCCCCTTTGAACCTTCGATCGAGACGGACTTCACCGAGCGGCTGGATTACAGCGGCTATCTGTGTCTGGACACCCTTCTCTCCGCGCAAAAGCCGCTGAGCGACCCGCCGCACCACGACGAGCAGCTCTTCATCATCCAGCACCAGACCAGCGAGCTCTGGATGAAGCTCGTCGTCCACGAGTTGCGCGCGGCGCGCGAGTTTGTCCGTCACGACGAACTGGGGCCGTGCTTCAAGATCCTGGCGCGGGTGAAGCAAGTACAGCGGATGCTCTTCGAGCAGTGGGCGGTACTCGAGACGCTGACTCCTTCCGAGTACGCCCAGTTCCGGAGCGTCTTGGGTCGGGCCAGCGGGTTCCAGTCGCACCAGTACCGGTTGGTCGAGTTCCTGCTCGGCAACAAAGACCAAGACGCCGTCCGCGTCTTTCGGCATCGCGAGGCGGTCTTCGCCGAGTTGGAGGAGGAATTGAACAGCCCCAGTATCTACGACGAGTTTTTGCGCCTCTTGGCGCGGCGCGGCTTCGCGCTGCCCGCCGAAGTGACGGAGCGTGACTGGAGCCAGCCGTACGCCTCGCACTACTCGGTAGTCGCCGCGTTCAAGCAAGTCTATGACCAACCCGCCGAACACTGGGACGCCTATGAGATGGCCGAGAAGCTGGTCGATGTCGAGGAGTACTTCCTCTTCTGGCGCTACCGGCACCTCAAGACGGTCGAGCGGATCATTGGCTTCAAGATGGGAACTGGCGGTAGCTCCGGGGCTCGGTTCCTAGAGCAGGCGCTCAAGATCCGGCTGTTCCCCGAACTGTGGGATGTCCGGACGGAGATCGGTCGGTGACTTTCCCGCCTGGCGCCCTGACCGAGGAGGGCGTCCGCCAGAACATCCGCCCGCTGTTCAGCGAAGTGCTGGCCCGCGACGAAGTCTATATGGCGAACCACTCGCTGGGCCGTCCGCTCGACCAAACCCGGCTTGACGTCGACGCGGGGCTGTCCCTGTGGTACCGAGATATGGACGAGGCTTGGGACGCCTGGATGACCGAGACGACCTCGTGGCGGGCGGGCATCACAGATTTGCTTGGGCTCCATCAGCCCGACGCCGTGGTGCCACGGGCGAGCTGCGGACAGGCCCTGCGGGCAGTGCTCAACTCATTTCCAGCCGACCGCCCCGTCCGGGTCGTGACAACCGACGTCGAGTTCGACAGCATCGACTTTGTCCTGCGCTCCTATCACGAGGCTGGGCGGGCTGAGGTCCGGTTCGTAACTTCGGGCACGCGGGATGGTGCTCCGTGGGTCGATGCCGGGGCACTGGCCGAGGCGGTCACCCCGGAGACCGATTTGGCCGTGGTCAGCGCGGTCGTCTTCATGACCGGACAGATCGTGCAAGAACTCGATGAATTGGTCCGTGCCTGTCATTCCAAAGGTGCGAAAGTCATGGTCGACGCCTACCATGCGGTCGGTGTCCTGCCGTTCTCACTAGGCGAATCGGACTTTGCCATGGGCGGTTCCTACAAGTATCTGCGGGGCGGGCCAGGGTGCTGCTGGCTGGCGGTTCATCCCCGCCACCTAGGCGCGGACGGGCCGAAAACGGTGGACACTGGTTGGTTTGCCAAAGAGGACACCTTTGGTTACGGCCGGCCCGATTCGACGCATCGGAAAGCAGGTGGGGACGCTTGGCTGGAATCGACTCCCGCCGTGCTCCCGTTCTACCAAGCCCGGGCTGGTCTGGCCTTCGCCCGGGCGGTGGGCGTGGAGCGGTTGCGTCCATATGGTCTTGGACTCTCTCGCCGAATCCGTGGCGGATTTCTCGCAGCAGGGCTTCCGGTGTTAGGTAATGACGGAGCCGATCAGTTCGGCGCCTTTGTTTGTGTCGGACATCCGAGTGCTGCGCAGGCTTCGGCCAGGCTCAAGGAACTTGGCGTCAATACCGACGCCCGTGGCTTTTTCGTCAGGTTCGGCCCCGATCTGCTGACTACGGACGAGGAGATCCAACTGGCCGTCCAGGCGGCCCAACAAGTGTGGGGCAAATAAGACAGACCGCCCCGAAGCGATGGCTTCGGGGCGGTCTGTCAGATGATCTGGCCGTTCAGCTCTTTTTAATGAACTTGTCCGCATTGGCGGTCCACTTCTTCGGGCCGCCATCGTCGTAGCCGTAGGAACCGAGTACCTTGCCGTCTGACTTAAGGAAGAGAACCGTAGGAAAGCCCTCGATCCTATATTTGCTTTGCAGAGCTTGGTTTTGCTTTTTGAGCGCACTGCTCTGCGCCTTGGCATGCGGGTAGTCGAGCTCGAGCAAGATGACGTTTTTCTTGGCCCAGGCCATGAAGTCGTTCGTGTCCAAGACCTCGGACTTCAGCTTTTTGCACCAGCCGCACCAGTCGCTGCCGGTGAAGAACGCCATGATCGGCTTGCCCGACTTCTTGGACAGCTCGACCGCCTTGGCGTAGTCGGAGGTCCAGGTCTCGGCGGCCATCGCGAAGGAGGCGACGGCGAGGATGGCGGCGGCGGTCAGGAGTTTGCGCATCGTTCTTTGTTTCCTAACGGGTGTGAATACCCTAATTGTCGGTCAAGTTCCCACAAAGGGTCATGCGGCCTGCTTGGATCGGTACACCGAAACCCCTAGAATTACGAGGGTCACGATCCACGTGGCTCCGCCAAACGGCGTGATGGCGCCGGCGATTCGCGGTGCGCCTACGGCCAGTGCGTACAGACTGCCGCTGAACAAGGCTGTTCCCGCCAGCATGGCCCAAGCCGCTCTTTTGCGGGTGCGTTCGGCCAGAAGCGGTAGCGCCATGATCGCAAGGATTGCGACACCGACGCCTAGGTGATAGCCCTGTGAGGTCTTCCAAATCGCCAGTTGGTCCGGCTCGATCCTCGCCTGCAAGGCGTGGGTGCCGAACGCTCCCAAGCCGACAGCAGCGGCGAGATTGAAGAAGGCGACGGCGGCGGCTTCTTTCATGCCTGCTCCATGGCCTGGGCGACCATGCGGTGGAACTGGTGGACGCCACATTCGCGCTTGATCGAGTAGCGGCCCCGGTCGTAGAAGCGAGAGCGTAGCCCCTTCTGGACTGCCTCGACGATCGCCTCGTCTTCGCGCTCGACTCGGTCGAGCGCGGCGCCAGCTCCTTGGTCGAGCTTGGACTCGTCCCACACGAAGGGCAGGAAAGACACCTTCGTCAAGGCCGGGCCGAGAGGACGCACCACGTTGACCGAAAGGCCCCACGGATAGAAATTCAGCATGAGGTTGGGGAAGAGCCAGAAGTAGTAGGCACCGATCCTCCTGCCATGGTCTGGGGAGGACGTGGGCAGGTCGAAGGAGGGCTCACCTTCTCCGGCGACCCCCAGTTGGAGGTTGCCATGCTGGAGGAGTTCGGTCGTGTAAGACCCGTAGTCCAGGGCGTCGTTCAGGGCCGGGTGGACATAGGGGATGTGGAATCCCTCGAGATAGTTGTCGATATAGAGTGCCCAGTGCGCTTTGACGAGGTAGTCACGGGCTCGCGACGGGGCGAAGGCGAAGTCTTGGATCGGCATCCAACCGACCCGATTCTCCACGTCGGTGAATTGGTCTTCGAGGGTGATTTGCAGTGCGAGGTTGACAAAGTAGAACTGTCGCCAGAGGCCGACTGGAATCTGCGGCAAATTGTCGGCGACGCCTGGGAAACCTTCGACGCCCTCGAACTCCGGCATGAATGAGCAGTTGCCATCGAGCCCAAATCGGCGACCGTGATAGCGGCAGCGCAGGCTCTTTTCTACTCCCGCTCCATCACAAACAAGGTTGCCCCGATGGGTGCAGACGTTGCTGAGGCACCGGACTTGGTCGTCCATGTCGCGGGTGATGAGGAGCGGCTCGTCGAGGCAGCCTTCGAGGAGATTGAAGGGAAAGACCTGCCCGGGGACGCGGACATGGTCTAGAGTCGTCGCCCATTGCCAGGTACGGGCGAAGATCTTCTCCTTGGCCGCATCGAATATCGCTGCATCGGTGTAGAAAGCGCTTGGCAAAGTGGAGGCGCTGGCGATGTCGGCGTCCACCTGAAATTGGCTCACTGGGAGAGGATACTCCCCTCTCCCTCGGAAGAGAGAGGGGGGCTTTCAGAAGCGGCTGCGCCGTTTCATTTTGCGCTTGTCGACGCCGATGCGGCCGTCGCTGAGGCCCATGGTCTTGCGGAGTTCGGCGATTTCGTCGCGGACGGCGGCGGCTTTTTCAAACTCCATGGACCTGGCCAGGTCTTTCATGTCCTTTTCCAGCTTGTCGATAAGCAGCGGGATGTCCTCGATACGGATCGGGCTGCCGGCTTGGCCGGCTTTGGTCTCGCCTTCGACGCTGTACTGGGCGACGACTTCTGCGACGGCGTCCATGCTGCGGACGGTCTCGCGCACTTCTTTCAGGACTGTCCGAGGCGATACGCCGTGCTCGATGTTGTACGTGCGCTGGACCTCGCGGCGGCGGTTGGTCTCCTCGATCGCCCGCTCCATCGAGCCGGTCATGTTGTCGGCGTACATGATCACCCTGCCGTCGACGTTGCGCGCGGCGCGGCCGATGGTCTGGATGAGCGAGGTCTCGGAACGGAGGAAGCCTTCCTTGTCTGCGTCGAGGATGGCCACGAGGGTGACCTCGGGAAGGTCCAAGCCTTCGCGCAAGAGGTTGACGCCGATGACGACGTCGTAAACGCCGAGGCGCAGGTCGCGGAGGATCTCCGGCCTGTCGAGCGAGTGGACTTCGCTGTGGATGTAGTTGACCTTGACGTGGAGGTCCTGCAGGTAGCCGGTCAGATCCTCGGCCATGCGTTTGGTCAAGGTTGTGACGAGGACGCGCTCCTTCTTTCCGACACGGATTTGGATCTCGTTAATGAGGTCGTCGATCTGGCCCTTGGTCGGCCGGACGTCGACCTCGGGGTCGATCACGTAAGTCGGGCGGATGATCTGCTGGACGCGGTTGTTCTCGTTCTCGTTTTCAAAAGGCCCCGGCGTGGCTGAGACGAAGATGACTTGCGGCACGCGCTCCAAGAACTCCTCGAACTTTAAGGGGCGGTTGTCCAAGGCGCTGGGGAGGCGGAAGCCGTAGTCAACCAGCACCGACTTGCGCTGGCGGTCGCCGTTGTACATCGCCCTGATCTGTGGCAGGGTCTGGTGCGACTCGTCGATGAAAACGACGGCGTCTTTGGGCAAGAAGTCGAGCAATGTGTACGGCGGGTCGCCCACCTGGCGTCCGTCGAAGAACCGGGAGTAGTTCTCGATGCCGTTGCAGTAGCCGACCTCGCGGATCATTTCCAGGTCGAACTCGGTACGCTGCTTCAGCCGTTGGGCTTCCAGGAGTTTGTTTTGCGACTCGAAGAGTGCGATCTGCTGTTTGAGCTCCTCCTCGATCATCTCGAGAGCCGTGTCGATTTTCTCCAGAGGCGTGACGTAGTGGGTGGCGGGGAAGACGCTGCACTTGGACGGCTGGTCGATGACCTCTTGCGTCAGCGGGTCGATCAGGCGGATCCGCTCCACGACGTCGCCAAAGAACTCGACGCGGGTGACGATCTCCTCGTCCTTGGGCTGGATTTCTAGCAGGTCGCCTTTGATCCGGAACGCACCGCGGTCCAAGACGATGTCGTTGCGGACGAACTGCATGCGGACGAGCCGTCGGAGCACTTCGTCCAGCGGATACTCCTGCCCGGTCTCGAACGTGATGACGCTGTCGGCGTATACGTCGGGCGAGCCGATGCCATAAATACAGCTGACCGATGCCACGGTGACGACGTCGCGCCGCTCCAGCATTGCCTGCGTCGCCGAGTGCCGCAGCCGCTCGATCTCCTCGTTGGTGCTCGAGTCCTTGCTGATGTAGAGGTCGGTCTGGGGGACGTAGGCCTCCGGTTGGTAGTAGTCGTAGTAGCTGATGAAATACTCGACCGAGTTCTCGGGGAAGAACGCCCGGAACTCCTGGCAGAGCTGGGCCGCCAAGGTCTTGTTGTGGGCCATCACCAATGCCGGCCGCTGCGACCGGGCGATCACGTTGGCCATCGTGTAGGTCTTGCCGGTGCCGGTCGCACCGAGCAGGGTTTGGAACCGGTAGCCGGAATCCAGGCCGTCCAACAGCCCTTCGATCGCCGTGGCCTGGTCGCCCTTCGGCGAGAAGTCCTTGCTCAGGTCGTAGGGGTTGTCGTAGCGGACGATGGTGGACGACATGGCTGGCCTCCTCTATGATACGCCGAAATCGGTAGGCGTGTGTCTACAAAGGGGGTCTGGGTTGTGGGGTACGGGGTCTGGGGTTTGGGGATTCGGGCTTCAGGAAGTGTTGAAGCTGAATTCCCAGTCTTCACAGTTTTCACAACGATTGTTTGCCACTCTTTCTCGCTGGCTCGGCCCGAGAAGGCAGACTCAACTGAAGCGCGCCGAGACCAGCGAGTGTCAACCAGCAGATAGCTCACGTCATGCTGGGCAACCCTTACGGTTTCCGGAAACCGAGACCCGAGACCCGAAGACCGCAACCTAACTCTTCGTGTCCACCACCGCACGGAAAATCACGACGCCCCGCTGCGGAGCCTCGCTGATGATCGACCAGTAGATGCGGTTGTCGACCGGGTCGACTTCGCCGTTGGTCTCCAGAACATGGCCGACGAAGCCAAGGCTTGACGTGATCTGCACGGGGCCGAGGTCCTTCTTCTTTGTGTCGTCGCCAGGAGTGGGAGGCTCGGGGCTGGTTTTGTCGGAGAACGGGCTGTTCTCGACCAGGCCTACCGCCAGTCTGCGGGCCGCCGCCTTGCGTTCGTCCTCGCTGGCGCCGAGTTTGGCGGCGCGGGTGTCATCCAGAAGTTGCTGGTAGAAGACCGCCCTCAGCTCACGCACGGTCTCCTCCGGCTTCAAGACAATGTCAAAGAGTTTGGGCTTGTTCGGCCCCATCAATTCTGTCCAAAGCCGGTCGATCATGTGGTCGAGCATTTTGTCGATTTGCTCCTTTGACGGCTTCATGCTCGCCAACTCCTTCTCTAGGATCGGGCGCATCTTTTCACGGTTTTCCTTTTCCTTTGCCGCGTCCTCCTTGTCGCCCTTCCAGGTGAACGTTTCCTCGTAGAGGTAGCGACCGTCACCCATGGGCGTCCACTTGATCGAGCAGGCGACTGCTGGCTTCTCTTTGGTGCCCAGAGTGTAGTCGGGGCCACCTCCCTGGCCTGGGCCGAAGAAGCGAGTCGCCTCGTAGACTTCGTCCGATTTCTCCTTGCGGCTCGCCGTCTTCCATCCCGACCCGTCGAAGTGGACCATGTCCTCGAGCTTGTCGGTCGGATTGGCGTCGGCGATGTTGGAAGAACGGGCAACCTTGACCTTACGGGACCAAGACCCGTCGGCTTTCAGGTCGGTGGAGCTGGCCAAACGGGCACAGCCGCCGGATAGGAGGGCCGCCATGCTGGCGACGACGGCAACAAGGGATGCGGATTTCATGGCTTATCGCATCCAGACGGTTTGGGCTAGCCTCGGGCTTCAACTGCGGGCAAAACCACGACCTCTGACTTCGGCCGCCTCGGTGATGACGACAAACGCGTCGGGATCCGATTCGGCAATGACCTGCCGCAGCCAGGGAACCTCGGCTTTAAGCACTGCCACCATGATCACGGGGCGTTGCTCTCCTGTAAATCCGCCTTCACCAGCCAACAAGGTCACTCCTCTGTCCATCTCGTCCAGAATGCGTTGCTTCAACTCCGCTGGGTCGCTGCAGACGATGAACGCGGCCATCGACGGGGTCAGTCCGACCAACACGCGGTCGACTCCCTGGCGCACGATGAACGCCGCAAAGACTCCAAGCAGCACCTTGTCGATTGGAAAGGCGGAAGCACCGGCGAAGATGGTCAGCGCGTCGAGCACCAGGATGACGGCGGGAACGGACACCGGCAACCACTTGGCGAGGAACTGCGCGAATATCGAGTAGCCGCCGACGGACCCACGCCCGCGCAACGCCATTCCCAGACCGAGGCCGTATAGCGCGCCGCCAAACAACGCGGCCAGAAAGGCGTCTCGGGTCACAACGGGCACGGGAGCCGTGAGAAGGATGGCCAGCGGTAGGAAGAGCGATCCGAGCACAGAGCGCAGCCCTGCGGCCTTGCCCAAGATGAAGAAAGTCAGCACTAGGAGGGGCACGTTGACGGCCCATTGGAACAGAGCCGGGTCCCATCCGAACTTGTGTTGCAAGATGGTCGAGAGTCCGACGACTCCTCCAGCGACAAGGCCGTTGCCATTCAGGAACAAGCGGAATGCCAGGGCCATGACAAGGCAACCACTCAGGATCAGCGGCACGTCCCACCTGCCGGGGCGGCCACCGGCTTGGCGCATCGTGGCGATCAGGCGCTGCTGGGTGGAGGCGGGCACGGCGAAATTGTATCTGGCCCCATCAGACGGCCCACCGCACCAGGCACTTCACATATCGTTAACGTTCGTGCCAGTATTCTTGCTTGAGTCCATTCGGACTTGCAGAGGAGCACAATGAAGAGAACTTTTGCTTTGCTTTCCCTCGCCGCGCTGGCTGCCGCTTCCCAGGCTGCCCTGATCGGCGTCTTTGACTTCAACAACACGTTGAACCCCGCTTTTGCGGCGACGGCGAACACCCAGGCGCTGCAGTTCTACAAAGGCGGTACTAATCCGACCCTTCAAGCTGGCGGGCCGACTTACGTGACGGACACCGTGGGTGCCGTCAATAAGAAGGTAGCGCAGTTTGGAAAGACAGAGGGTTTCAAGTCGAACCACGGCATCCCAACGAACGGTGGCGGGGCCTATGGCAACATCTACACGATCTTGTTTGACGTCAAGATGACCGCCACATCGGCCGGTTGGGCTAGTTTCTATCAGACGAGTGCGACGAACAACAACGACGGCGACATGTTCTTCAAAGTTTCGTCGGGCAACAACGGCAACTTCGGTATCACCGGCGACTATGGTGTGTCGAACTTCGCCTTCCTTAACTCCTGGCACCGCGTGGTTTTGACGGTGGATTTGACGAAAAACACCAACACCATGGGTATCTACCTGGACGGGGCGCTGACCAACTCGGTGGATATCGCAGGTGGTGTGGACGGACGGTTCGCACTGTACACAACGGGTGATGGCGACCCGACCGCCGACCACATGTGGCTGATGATGGACGAGAACGGCGACAATGGTGCCGGCTCGTTGAGCCAAGTGGCGTATTGGGACACGGCTTTGACCGGCGACCAGGTGAAGAACCTCGGCGCAGTCGGCTCGTCGCTCAACCCGGTGCCGGAGCCTGCTTCGATGGTGGTGCTGGGTGGCCTGGCCATGTTGGTGGCGCGCCGCCGCCGTTCCAACGCCTGACCTTTCCGATGTCAAGGGCCTGTCCATGCATGGACAGGCCGCGTTGCCTTTCGTCGCAGGTAGATTTCTGACCATGGGTGATGGCGACGGGCCGTATGTCGACTATCCTCGGGCCAACCTACCGAACCGGAGACTTAGTCCGTTAGCGGCTTTTGATTCCTTGTACCGGACGCATAACTTCATCCTCTGGCTCTTGGCATTCGCGGCTGTGACGGTCGCCGTGTCTCAGATCCTCAAGTTGCATTACCGACAGATCCAGTCTGAAGACCTTGTCGCGGCACTTCACTTCACAGCGATAGTCAATCTAGTCACAGCTTGCATGTCTGTTGCTCGTGCAGTCCTCACCGGGATTGCTACGGTCAAGTTCAATCGCGCCACTGAAAGAGCCTTTGCTTTTTGGAGTTGGATCGGATTTGTGGTCACTCTCGCGACTCCCGTTTACTCGATGATTGCCTTATGTCTCGTCGGTGTTTGGATGATCGCAACGCGGTTGAGACCGTTCGGGCTCAAGCCGATCGGCGTCTTCTATCGCAAGCTCGACTATGACTATCACCGTTTGCGGTTGGTCGGAAGTGAAGCGCATGCAATAGCGCAAGATTCAAGCTAAGGTTCTGCACCTTTGCTGGCCTTCACAATCAGGCAATTTGATGTGACTTAGCAGTTTTTCATCCGTTGTCAGCCGCATCTATGTAAGAATTGTCGTAGATGGAGCCGATTCCGCCGCCGCCTCCCATTTACGTCAACTACCCCAGGGCCCAAGGGGGAAGCCTGGAGGAATTTGACGGCTTGCTCAGGGCGTTCAAGGTCACTGGGTACTCGTTTCTGTATGTCGTGTTGGTCAACATCTCCAGCCAAGTCGTCATGGCTGTCGTCAACAACCAGACATTAGCTTGGTCACTGCTGGGCTTGGAAATCATAGCCGCCGCAGCCATTGCCAGTTGGGGGGCACGCACCTACGCCAAGGCGGTCAACAAGAACTTGACGACGGCGACAATACTCGCCTGCTTGTCGGTCGTTGTGCCGTGTATGTTCCTGATCTACCTATCGGTGATGCAGCAGGACATGATCGGTCGACTACGGGCATATGGCTTGAAGTACCGGTTCTTGCGGTTCAATAAGAAGGAAGTCGCGGCAATCCGCGAAAGGCTCTCCGCCCAGCAATCGTCCCCTCCGACGATATGAGCGCAACCTAGCCGGATTGGCGCCGTGGTAGATTGGGAACCCGCATGGACGCCACCCGTGAGATCGAAGTCTTAGTCCGAGCCAAGTATCCGATCGTCTCGGTCGTGAGTTGGGAAGAGCGACGTGTCGAAGCGGCGGTCAACGAAGTCGCCAAGCGGCTGGGTCGCGACGTCTACACCTGGAGCGTCACCCAGGGCATGCGGCCGACAGTCTCCCGACCTGGAACGGTGCCCAAGTCAAGCAACCTGCCCGGGGAGTTGGAAGCCCTGGCCCAAGTCCACGAGGCCCCCGAATTCACGCTGTTCATCCTCAAAGACTTCCATCCGTACATGAAGGACTCTCGGGTCGTGCGTTTGCTGCGCGATCTGGCTGCCCGGCTGCGGGGTCGCAGTCAGACTCTCGTCTTGATCTCGCCCGTCCTGACCCTGCCCACGGAGCTGGAAAAGGACTTGACGGTGATGGAGTTCCCCCTGCCCACCGAAGAGGACATCACCAAGCAGATCGACGACGTCGCCGCGGCGATGAAAAGCAACCCGGCCGTCGATGTCTCGCTGACACCCGAAAACCACGAGGCGCTCGTGCGGAGCGCCCAAGGACTGACCGCCGACGAGATCGAAAGCGCCCTGGCCCGCAGCTTGGTCGAGGCCAAGAAGCTGGTGGTCGACCAGATCATCGAAGAAAAGAAGCAGATCGTCCGCAAGACGGGGATCCTCGAGTTCTATCCCAGTTCCAGCAACTTGGCCGACGTCGGCGGGCATGAACTGCTGAAGGAGTGGCTGACGACTAGGAGCAAGAGTTTCAGTGACGCCGCGCGCGAGTTCGGCATCCCGTGGCCCAAGGGCATCTT
Organism: Armatimonadota bacterium; assembly: GCA_018268335.1. Classification (GTDB taxonomy): domain Bacteria; phylum Armatimonadota; class Fimbriimonadia; order Fimbriimonadales; family Fimbriimonadaceae; genus JAHBTB01. The sequence goes on from JAFDWT010000013.1 coordinate 18,777, forward strand.
GATCATCGGCGTCCAGGGCTGCGGCAAGTCGTTGGTCGCCAAGGCGGTCAGCACCGCCTGGAACCTGCCGATGCTCAAGCTCGATGTCGGCCGCATTTTTGGCAGCCTCGTGGGCCAGAGCGAAGAAAACATGCGGCGGGCCATCCGCATCGCCGAGAGCCTGGCTCCCTGCGTGCTTTGGATCGACGAACTGGAAAAGGGTTTCGCCGGGGCCAGCGGCGGCGTCAGCGACAGCGGCACGACAGCCCGCGTGTTCAGCACGTTCTTGACCTGGATGCAAGAGAAGTCCAAGCCGGTCTTCCTGATCGCGACAGGCAACGATGTCAGCGCGCTGCCGCCTGAGCTTTTGCGCAAGGGGCGGTTCGACGAGATCTTTTTTGTCGATTTGCCCGGACAAGAAGAGAGGGCAGACATCTTCAAAATCCATTTGACCAAGCGCAAGCGGGATGCTAAGAAGTTCAAGCTGGAATCGCTCGCCAAGGCGACCATTGGGTTCAGCGGCGCAGAAATTGAGCAGGTGGTCGTGGGTGCGCTTAACAGCGCGTTCTTCGACGGCAAGGAGCTGACCCACAAGTACCTGCAGGAAGAGGCGGAGGCGCAGGTGCCGCTCAGCCGGATGATGTCCGAGGACATCGAAGCCTTGCGAGAGTGGGCCAAGCTGCGCGCCAGGCCCAGCGCCAAACACGGCCAGCCCGACTGACAGGCACAATAGCGGTGGATGGGCCGCACACTGCTTGTCAGTGACCGCCGCTGGAGCTGGCGCGACTGGACCCGCGAGCACCTGGCGGGCCGCGACCTTGTCGTGCTCGACCCGTCTTGCACCGACTTTGGACCGGCGACGCGGCTGCTCCTGGTCCGCGTTGGTAAGGTGGCGGAATGGGCGCACATCGGGTCGCCAGACCCGCTGCATGATCCGGTTGCCTTGGTCGCCGGTGCTTCTCGTCTCTTGGCTTTGGCCGGCGATGACGCACTCGTCCAACTGTTCCCTTGGCGCTGGTCTCCGTTGGGTCGGCACATTGCATTGCAACTGGCGCAGACTTGTGGGCTCGACAGCGTGCTGGTGCCGGTCGGATCTGGGCTAGAGAACCAGCCATGGCCGGTGGGGGCGGAAGCCGTCGAGCTGACCGAGTCGTTCCCGCCGATGGTGCAAGAGGCGCAGCGGCGGGCGCAGTGGATCGATCTGCTGGAGAAAGCCGAGCGGCATGGCGTCGATCTGGCCTCGGCATCTTTGGTCGGTTCCAGATTGGGGAGCGGCGTACCGGTGGCAATCGGTATGGAAGGTGCCTATGCCGAAGCCTGTGGAGGGACGCTGCTGATGGTGACCGACACGCCCCTGGGCGACGCCGAGGTGGCTCGGGCTATGGACCTCGCGCACGCCCATCGCTCGCAGGTGGTTTCGCCCTCGGCCTATGTGGGGTTGGTCTGCTCGTTGGCGCACCAGGACGGCTCGGACTTTGGGCTCGGCGTTGTCGATTCGCTGGACTTTGGTCGCAAAGTCGCCCACATCCGGGCATTGGCAGTGGCACCGGCGCCGGTGCGGATACTGAAACTGGGCACGGTGCGGATCGACGCCGTGGGCAAAGAGATCGAAGACCTTAAGCCTTGGGCGGTATAACGAAATGATGCGTCTTTACCTTGTGCGACACGGTCAGACGGCGTGGAACGCCGACGGCCGCGCCCAGGGGCATTCCGACGTGGACCTGGACGACAACGGCCTGGCTCAAGCGGAGATTCTCAAAGACGCGCTGGTCTCCTCTGGTGCCCGGCGCATCCTGTCCAGCGACCTCAAGCGGTGCGTGGCCACGGCCAAGCCGCTCGCCACGGCCCTTAACCTGGAAATCACTCAACGCGAGGCGTTGCGCGAACGTACTTTCGGTGTGCTGGAGGGCAAGCACTACACAGACCTGCGCTTTTGGTTTCAAGCCGAGTCGCGGGCCCAGGGGCTCAGCGAGTTTGAGCTGAGGCCGGACAATGGGGAGTCGGTGAAAGACGTCTGGAAAAGGCTAACGCCGATCGACCGGGAGATCAACCGCGGCTCGGACCACGCCGTCGTCATCGCCCACGGCGGCACATGCGCCTTGCTACTGGCCCGGCTGGTCAATGCGACTGTGGAGTCCTCGCGCAGCTTTAGGTTCGAAAACGCCTCCATTACAGAGCTGGTCCGTCGGCCCGACGGCTTTTGGCAGTTGTTGCGTTACAACGACACCCGGCATTTAGGAGCCAAGTGAAAGGCTGGCTGGCACGGCACGGGCCGGCCCTGCTGAGCGCCGTCCTGCTGGGCGCGGCGTTTCCTCCCTTCAATGTCTTTTTGCTTGTGTTTGTCGGAGTCGCTCCATTGCTGGCGCGGTTGCGCGACCTGACTGGTAGGCAGGCCCTCGCTTCCGGGTTCTGGTTCGGGCTGGCTTACTACCTGATCCAGATGTACTGGGTCTTTGGATTTGTCACCGACTGGATCCATAAACCGGTCGTCGCCCTTATTCCGTACATCATCACAGCACTTTTGGGCGGGCTCTTGGTGATGCCGGTAGGTTGGCTGGTCAACCGGTGCTACGCCATTGGGCGGCCCTGGCTGGTGCCTCTCGTGTGGGCAGCGGGCGAGGGCTTCCGAGCTTACGTACCGGTCTTGGCTTTTCCGTGGGGGCTCATGGCGACACCGCTGGCGCGCCAGCCTTGGCTGGTCCAACACGCCGCATTTGGCGGGGTTTTCTTGGTGTCGGCGTGGGTGGTGATCGTGAACCTTGCCGTCGTCCACGCCTTGTTTCCAGACAAGAACGGCCAAAAAGCCATGTCGGCCCGTCAGGCGTCTAGCTTGGCGCTCGTCTTTGTCGCGGCGCTTTTGGCGGGGATGCTGCGGCTCACCAACATGCCCGAGACCAAAAAGCTGGTGGTCACCTTAGGCCAGCCAGGCGTGGACATGGCCTTCACGAAGGGAGTCGAGCGGTGGCAGAAGCTGGGTACGGCGGCCCGGACCACCATGGCGACGGCCCAGGCGAACGGCAGCCAACTGGTGGTCTTCCCCGAAGGATTTGGCGAAGAGACGAGCGGCGACACGCCAGTCAGTGGCGTTGGCGCCAGGCCACCGGTGCCGACGATCTTGGGCTCCCACCGGCGAGCAGGAGACAAGATTTTTCAGACCGCTTGGCTTTATGACCAGACTTGGAAACAGGCCGACAAGACCAGGCTGGTCGTATTTGGCGAATACGTCCCGTTCCGTGACTCGCCGTTGCTGGCTAACTTCAATCTACCGACAGCCGACATCTCGCCAGGCGAGAAGATCGTCACTTCGGAAGTGGCAGGAACCAAGGTCGGCACTCTGGTCTGCTTTGAAGGCGTCTTTCCTGACCTGAGCGAAGCCCACGCCCGCAACGGCGCGCAGGCCCTTGTGCAGATCAGCATCGATGACTGGTACATCCGCACGCCGGCGTGGGAGCAGCTTTGGATGTCGTCGGTCTGGCGTTCCATCGAGAACGGCCTGCCCTTGCTCCGCGTCGGCGGGGAGGGAATGACCATGGCGACCGATTGCCGAGGCAGAGTCTTGGCCTGGGCCAAGCCGTACGAGCCGACGGCCCTGCGTGTCGAGGTTGGCGTTCCCGCGAAGTCCGATGCGATTCCATACAAGTCAGTCTTCCTCTATATCTGCGCCGCCGCATGCCTCTGGGTGGCCGGTGAGGGATTAGTCGTTGGTCGGAAGAAGTCCAAAGACTCCTGATCGTTGCCGGGAACGGCCGGGCGAAGCACCCATGTACTATTGCGTGCGATGTCTGTGACCGCTGTTACTCTTGCCTCCATCTTGCTCGTGGGCCAAAACAAGACCGACTTGCGCCGGGACACGACGCGTCTGTCAGGGCAGCCCTACACGCGGTATTTCACGACCGACAAGTTCAAACGGGAGGTCACGTTCTACGTCACCGAGGCTGAGGGCAAAGCACCCTTGGTCGTCTTCGTCCAAGGGTCGGGGAACGGTTCCAACTTCATCAAGGTCGGCGAAAGGCTGGTGCCGCAGAACGGACAGACGACGCTCTACGACGTCGCTGAGCGCAAGGTCCGACTCCTCATCGTCGAGAAGCCAGGCGTCAAGTTTCTCGACCCAGGAGACCGGGGCGGGGCACAGAGCGCCTCGGACGAGTTCAAGCAGGAGCACACGTTTGACCGCTGGGCCGAGGCCGTGGGTGCGGCGTTGAACGCGGCCAAGAAGATCGACGGTGTCGACCCGGGCAAGATCCTCGTGGTCGGACACAGCGAGGGAGGGCTTGTCGCTTGCCGCGTCGCCGCCCGCGACCCAGAGGTCAAGGCGGTGGCGACCCTTGCCGGCGGTGGCGTCACCCAACTCTACGACCTGGTCGCGCTAGCCCGAAAGGGCTACTTCGGCGGGCCAGACTCGAAACCGGAGGAGACGGCCCAGGCGATCTTGAAGATGTGGGACGACGTCCTTGCCGACCCGGATTCTGCCACCAAGCTCTTCTTGGGACACCCCTACCGCCGGTGGTCCAGCTTTTTGGCCACGTCTCCGGTCGAGGAGTTGGCGCGTTTCAAGGGTCGTGTCTTTATCGGGCAGGGGTCCGAAGACAAGGCGGTCGACGTCAGTTCCGCCGACGTCCTCTACGCCCAGCTTAAGTCACGTGGGCACAACGTGACTTATGACCGGGTCGCCGGGGCGGACCACGGGTTCGCCCAGCCTGCCGAGAAACCAGGGACAGGCTGGGCAACCGAACTGAAGCGGGTCTGGGACTGGTTCGTCAAGCCCTGAGCGAGACCGTCAGTCCTTCTTGCTTTCCAAGGCTTTCCTGATCAACTCCAACTTCGCTTCGGCGGGTAGGTCAGGGTCGCCCAAGATATGGTCGATGGCGTCGTCGCTGTCCAGGTACTGGGCCAGTTCGGTGGTCGCTGCGGCGCGCTCTTCGGGGGTCAAGTCGCTCTCAGCGGCTTCTGATACGCCGGCAGTGTTCTCCTCGGGCTCGTCGTCGTGGTCGGAGACGTGGTCCAGGCGGACTTGGACCAGCTTGGTGATCATGTCGCCGGGCAGGAATGGGGCCAGGGCGACCAGTACATGACCTGGAATGCGCGCACCCTTCTTGATCTCGCCCTCGACCAATTTGGCCAGGTCTTCGCCTCGGGTGAACGGTGCCAAGCCCATCAGGACGTGATAGTCGAAGTCTCCGCCGCGGCGCTTCCGCTTGCCCTTGGATTTCCAGTCGCTTTCGTCGTCGTCGCCTTTGATGCTGGCGAGCAGGAGTTTGCATTCGACGGCCAGCTCGCCGTACTGGGTGTCGGCGGGCAATTCGGCAAAGAGGCCGCGTGGGACGACGCCTTCGTCTTGGAGTGTCGCGAGAGCTTGGTTGTATCGCCGGACGGCCGACTTTTCGCCGCCAGACATGGCTCCGGTCAGGCTGGCGTGCTCGGCCAGTTCGGCCAGCTCGCGCAGAAGGTTCTTGAAAATATGCAGTTGGGTTTCGCTCATGGGTTTTCGTCCAGGTCGGGGAAGCGGCCGCGCAGGGCACGGCGCGCCTCGTGGAGACGCCACTTGACAGTCGTCACAGGAAGGTCGAGAAAGCCGGCCACGTCCGCCACGCTCCAGCCTTCGATGTAGACCAGCCTTGCGCACGTGGCATGGTTCTCATCGAGTTCGGCCAGCGCCCGGGCCACTGGGCCAGCGTCTAGACTGGCGTCCACGGTGTCCCACGCGGCCGTCGACATCGCCCGGCTCGCCTTGATGACCAAGGCGTCGAGTTCGTCGAGAGCGCGCGTCGGCTTTCCGGCCCGGTAGGCCCGGCGGGCCTCGTTGCGGGCAATCGCGTGGAGCCAGGGCGCGAACCTTTCGGGTCGGTCCAGGCTTCGGATATGGCGGAAAGCAGCCAGAAACACTGCTTGTCCGACGTCCTCGCACATCTCCTCACTGTCAAGGAGAGAGCGCACCACCGCCCGCACCGCCGGTCGGAACCGGAGCACGAGGGCGTCGAAGGCCCGCAGGTCACCCGCCTGTGCGGCCAAAACCCAGGCTGTCACCGTGGTCTGGTCGTTCATCGGGTCTCCGTCGGGCATCCGCTCTGCGCCTCTCAGGGTTCCAGACCCGGGAAGTGCCGTGGTGGATAGGTGGTCCTATTTTGGGGGCTCGGGGCTGGGGTCTGGGGTCTGGGGTATGGGGTATGGGATACAGAGGATCACTTCAGGAACCTCTCCCTGGGGAGAGGCTGTGGGCTCCGGCGAACAGGGAGAGGGGATTGTCGGCGGTCACACTCGGTGGGAATCCCCTCACCCTTCGAGCTTCCACCTCTGCCGGAGCAAAGGCGGACTCCTCGAAGTCCTCTCCCCGGGGAGAGGTATCAAACCCGATCCCCGAGACCCGAGACCCGAGACCAGTGTATTGAGGACTGAGGACTAAAACCGAAACGGCCCCCGATGGACGCCGGTTTCTGTGATGATCGCGGTGATCAATTCGCCGGGCGTGACATCGAAAGCCGGGTTCCAGACGGGGCAGTCCACCGGCCCGACCTGGACGCCTTCGACGACTGTGATCTCACTCGCGTCACGCTCTTCGATCGGGATGCCGGCCCCGGTGGGGGTCGCTGGGTCCAGGGTCGATGTCGGGGCGGCGATGGTGAAGGGGATGCCGAAGTGTCTCGCCAAGACCGCCAGGTTGTAGGTGCCTATTTTGTTGGCAGTGTCACCGTTGGCGGCAATCCTGTCAGCTCCGGCGACAACGAAGTCCACCAGGCCCTTGGACATCAGGAAGGCCGCCGCGCCGTCGGGGATGACCTGGAACGGAAGGCCGTCGTGTATGAGTTCCCAGGCGGTCAGGCGCAAGCCCTGTTGGCGCGGGCGGGTCTCGCAGGCGTATACGTGCTGGACCTTGCCTTCGGTGTAGGCAGTGCGGATGACACCGAGCGCAGTCCCATGGCCAGCCGTCGCCAAGGAGCCGGTGTTGCACACGGTCAGCACCCGCGCCCCTTGTGGCACCAATGCGGCACCGTGTCGGCCGATGGCCTGGTTCATGGCGAGGTCGTCCGCCTCGATCCTCTTGGCGACGTTCAAAATGGCCCCCGCTTCCCACGGCGAAGAGTCGGTCTGGTCAAGGGCCCAAAAGAGATTGACCGCAGTCGGCCGCGAGGCGGCCAGACCGGCCCGGGCGGTGGCCCGGTCGGCTCCGGCCTGGGCTGCCAGAACCATGCCGTACCCTGCCGCGACTCCGATGGCTGGCGCACCACGGACAGCCATGTCGCGGATCGCTTCGGCGACTTCCTGCCAGGTTCTTAGCTCCAGCCATTGCTCGGCGCGGGGGAGAACACGCTGGTCCAGCATCCTCAGGACGCCGCCGTCCCACACCATCGGCCTCAAATCCATCGGGCGGAGGGTACCAGGGAGCCTCTTTGAACGTAAGTTCCTTTGGGATGCGCGTTCTGATCTTCGAAGACAACCTGATGTGGTCTGTGCGGCTGCGTGCGTCGGTGGTGGCGCTCGGGCACGAGGCACAAGTCATCGACAGAGTCGAAGCCGAGCTGCCCGTTGGTGACTTGGCCATCGTCAACTTGGGATCGGACAAGCTGCCAGCCGCAGAGCTCGTCCCTCGGCTCAAGGCGGAGGGCGTGCATGTCGTCGGGCATGCGGGCCACAAAGAGAAGCCACTGGCCCAATTGGGGAACGAGCTGGGCTGCGACCAGGTCGTCAGCAACTCTGTGATAACGTTCCACCTGTCAAAAGTCCTTGAATTGTCCCAGTAATTACACTGGACTAGGTTCAAAAATGCCTTGTCTGGCACATGAGACGGTGCAAAATCCAAGGCACGACTGGAGAGGAACAAAGTCGTCATCCTGATCTCGGGGCGTGCCACTTTTCAAGCACGTCCCGCTTTTTTTGTCCAAGGCCCCAGATTCAGTAGACTGGCGGCAGATCATGGACAAGTTGGTACGCGACGCGGCTACCGCTCTGGAAGGCTTGGTCTTCGATGGCATGACGGTCATGGCGGGCGGTTTTGGCCTTTGTGGCATCCCGGAGAACCTGATCCTCGCCCTCCGCGAGACCGGAGTCAAGGACATCACCGTCATCAGCAACAACTGCGGTGTCGATGAGTTTGGGCTCGGCCTGTTGCTACAGACCCGCCAGATCCGCAAGATGGTCTCTAGCTATGTCGGCGAGAACGCCGAGTTTGAGCGGCAGTATTTGTCCGGCGAGCTGGAACTAGAGTTCAACCCACAAGGCACCTTGGCCGAGCGGTGCCGGGCTGGCGGTGCCGGTATCCCGGCGTTCTTTGTGAAGACGGGCTACGGGACAATGGTTGCCGAAGGGAAGGAGACCCGCCAGTTCGACGGCGAGTGGTACGTCATGGAGACTGCCCTCCGCGCCGACCTGTCGATTGTCAAAGCGTGGAAGGGCGACCGTTGGGGGAACCTGGTCTATCGCAAGACCGCCCGCAACTTCAACCCGATGATGGCGACGGCTGGTCGAGTCTGTGTTGCTGAGGTCGAAGAGCTAGTGGAGGTCGGCGACCTCGACGCCGACTCGATCCATACGCCAGGGATCGCCGTGGACAGGCTCCTGCTGGGGCCGGGCTACGAAAAGCGCATCGAGCGCCGCACCACCCGGCCCCGCGATGCTTAGCTTCTTCGGCGCTTGGCTAGGGCCGCTAGACCGGCGATGACGAGGAGCGAAGCTGGCTCCGGAACGTTCTCGATCCGGAACTTGAACGCTGTGCTGTCGTTGAAGTAGCCGTCGCCACCAAAGCCGGCGGCGACGTCGAGGGTGTCCCCGGCCGTCAGGCTGATCGGGCCGCCGAACGAGACGGTCGGAGCGGCAGCAAACGAATTGATCGCACCATTCTGGATGGCCACACCGTTCAGCAAGACGTGGACGTCGGTCGTGGTCGGCCCGCCCCAGTCGATGCCGAAGAAGCCGGCCGAGTAGTTATATGTGCCGGTCGTCGGTGCTGTGAACCGGGCGACGGCGTATTGACCGTTCACACCGGGGTGCAGGACGTTCATCGCCGCTGGGCATGTGGTTGTTCCACCGGAATAGCCGGCGACCGTTCGATACACGCCAAGGAACTGGAGGCTGGGGTCGGCCCAGGCGTCGGGATTTCCCGACCAGTAGATCGTGAACGGGTTCCAAGCCGAGCCCAAGGAGTTTGTGTATCCATAGCTCCAAACGCCGTTCGGGTTGGCTGGGGCCCAGTCCGTAAAGGCATCGTATACCGTCGAGAAAGCCGTGCTAGCAAGAGTTAAAGTGAGCGGAAGCAGAACCAAGCGTTTCATTGCAATGTGCCCTGGCAACATGTAGTTGCATCGACAATCGCATTGTACTTTTGCGAGGCTTCGATGAGGGCTTTTGGGATCAACTCATCCTTATTCCGGCAATTGTACTGGGACAAGCGCAGGCACTAGTGAGCTTCACGTTTTGGAAAGGAGGAGCTTCGCCCGTGCCACGTGCTGCAACTGGCGCTGGGCTCGCCATCGTAAATGCATCAGGCAACCTGGCCGCACAGCTATCGGTGCGGCCAGGCCATGAGCCTTTACCTTCGGCGTCGGCGGGCTAATAGCGCGAGACCGCCCAAGCCAACCAGCGTGACGGGTTCAGGCACGCCCTCGATGCGATAGTTGACCGCCGTGCTGTCGAACAGGTAGCTATTGCCGCCAAATCCAACAGCCACATCCAGCGTGTCGCCCGTGTTCAGGGAGACCGGTCCGCCAAAGATGATCGAAGGACTTGTGGCAAAGGTATTGATCGCACCGTTGCCGATGACTGCGTTGTTTTGCAGGATGTGGACGTCGGTCGTCGTGGGTCCTACAAAGTCCACTCCAAAGAAGCCAGCGGTGAAGTTGAAGACTCCGGTCCCAGGTGCCACAAACCGAAGCACGGCGTACTGGGCGTTAGGGCCTGGGTGGAGGATCATCTGGTTTGGAGGCGATGAGACTGTGCCGATCAAGAAGCCGGGGGTCGTGTGATAGACGCCCAGAGAAGCAATGAACGGGTCTAGCCAGGCGTCTGGGTTGCCGGGGGTGTTCACCGTGAGAGGTACAAACGCTCCACCTAAGGTGTTTGAATAGCCATATCGCCAAACGCCGTTCGGGTTGTTGGAGATGGAGAAGTCGTTATAGGCGTCGAAGACGGTGGCAAAGCTGGAGGCAGCCGCGAGTGCTAAACCGGCTAGTAGGGTGAGTCGCAACATAGAATTCACCTAAATCATCCAGGGGGCCTGGAGTGCATGGAGTCTATCACCTGCCTGGCCCAATGGCCTGTGAATGTTATCAGGCACTCAGAAAACCCAGCAATTTTCCTGTGGTGCTCTGCCGCCTCCTGGGAACCATGCGGGGTTCGTGAGGCTAAACTAACCTCATGCCACTGACACGCGACCAGATGGCGGCCCGCGCGGCCCAGGAGCTGCGCGACGGCTATTACGTGAACCTGGGCATCGGCATCCCGACGCTGGTGGCCAACTACATTCCGGCAGGGGTCGAGGTCGTTCTGCAGAGCGAGAACGGGATGCTGGGCATGGGGCCGTTCCCCTATGAAGGCGAGGAAGACCCGGACCTGATCAACGCTGGCAAGCAGACGATCACGGAGATTCCGGGGACGGCGTATTTCGACTCTGCGACCAGCTTTGCGATGATCCGTGGCGGCCACATCGACCTAACGATCCTGGGCGCTATGGAGGTCTCCGAGAAGGGCGACCTGGCCAACTGGATGATCCCGGGCAAGATGGTCAAAGGAATGGGTGGCGCGATGGACCTCGTGGCGGGGGTGAAGCGGGTGGTCGTCGTGATGGAGCACACGAACAAGGCGGGCGAGTCGAAGATATTGCCCTCTTGCACTCTGCCGCTGACCGGGAAGGCGTGCGTCCACTTGATCATCACCGACTTGGCAGTGTTCGAGGTGTCGGCGAACGGGCTGGTGCTGGTCGAACACGCTGGAGATGTGTCTGTTGACGAAGTCCTAGGGAAGACTGCGGCAGCCGTCACGGTTTCACCTGCTTTGCAGCGAATTGCACTATAAAGAGACATGGGCGAAGCGGTACCTGGAAACTCCGGGGCGGCAGATTTTGTCCCATATCCCCGCCCACATGGTCGGGCTCCAGATGAGTTGGCTGGCGAAGTGTGGGCAGCCTCCGCGAACCGGGAGTGCAGCGCGGGGGCGCTGGTCGCCGAGGGGGTGGCGGTCATGTGCCTCTTCTTTGGTCTGTTGTGTGGGACAATGATCGTCGCCGTCTTCGGGCCGGGGTATGCGCCGGCTCTGGACGTGATGTTGTTCGTGACAGCGGCCACGGCGCACATGGTAGCGGTCTATCGCGCGGCTTTAGCCGTCGCTTCCCGTTGGTTCAGCTTGCCCAGGCTGGCTTTGATGGCGCTGTTCCTGGTGGTCCCAGGCTCATTAGCAGCCATTGCCTGGGGAGTTCATCTTTGGTCTGGGCGGAGCTTGCGCGAGAACGGTCTTCGACCTGGCTTCTATGGCCTAAGCGAAGTTGAGATTGTGAGTTGGACAGCGACGCTGGAGGCCAAGTGATCGAGACGTTTGTCGAATATCCGCGAAACAGGAACCTGCCTCATGCGACGCTTACCGAGTTGCTGGACATGAGCGACGCTCGGGAGAAGGCTCTGAGGGCCCTTGTCGGTAGTTCAGTCCTTGGATTACTTGTTTTTGCACTGTTAGTTAATTTGCGTCCAGTCTTTGGCGATGTGAGCAACCCGTTCGAATTCATATTGTTGTGCATCTGGTTTGTTTTCCACTGCATCGCGACTTTTAGGAGTGTCAAGGCGGTGGACTCGGTCACAGCACCCTATCGGGAGTGGCAATGGACTGCTCCATTCTCAGGGTTGGTCTT
>JAFDWT010000014.1:0-29274 GCA_018268335.1 Armatimonadota bacterium
ACGAGTGACTTCAAAAACGGCATCGCGATGTACATAGACGGTGAGGTCTATCAGATCATCGAATTCCAACACGTCAAGCCCGGCAAGGGCGGCGCTTTCGTGCGTACCAAACTGCGCCGCATGAAAAACGGATCGACCATCGAACGCACGTTCCGCTCGGGAGAAAAGTTCGAGCCGTGTTTTCTTGAAAAGCGAGACTATCAATTTTTGTTCAAAACCGGCGACGAATTGACACTCATGGACATGGATTCGTATGAGCAGATCCAAGTCCCGGCTTCGGCCTTGGGTGATCAGGTCCCGTTCCTGAAGGACGATATGGAAGTCGTCGCCCAAGTGGCCGGCGATGAAGTGTTGGGATACGAAATTCCCGCCTTTGGCGAATACGAAGTGACCCAGACCGACCCGGCTTACAAGGGCGACACCGTCAGCGGTGGCAGCACCAAGCCGGCGACTTTGGAGTCAGGCGCGATCATCCAGGTCCCCTTCCATATTAAGGAAGGCGAAATTATTAAGGTGGACACAAGATCTGGGGAATACCTGGAACGCGTGAAACGTTAGACTAGTAAGCAAGACCGGACATGGCGAGAGACGGCGGCGACGAGAGGTTCTCTGGGCTCAGCGACCAAATCACTGGGTTTCTCGACGGTGTCGCGCGACTGCTCCTGTGGGTCGGCGGCCTGTTAACTGTTGTCGGTGTCGGCTTCCTGGTCTACACCTACACTCAGGCGGGCACGGCGTCCAACGCCGCCCAGGTGGCCCAGAACATCCAAATGTTCCGTCAGGCCGCCTTCTTTGGAGTCTTGGCGCTGTCGGTGGGTGTGGCGTGGCTCATGTGGGGCGAGGAGACCGCCGGCCCCATCATGCTCATCATTGGCCTCGGCTTGGTCTTCAGCCCGTCCTACCTGCCCGGCATGCTGGGCGCCCAACAAGGCGACAAGGGCGCTGCTGCCATGGAAGCCCTGGCCTCAGCTGGATATCCGGCCGCTGTCGTCGGGTTTCTTCTTATCGGCGGACACCTCTTCATCACCGTACGCCAACGCGCCGTCCAGGGTGCCAGGGCGGAGCAACTCAAATTCGGCCAAGGCATCAAGGAAGAGTCCGACGTCCGCAACGTCATCCTCGGCAAATGCTGGCAGCTCCCCTATTGCCGCAAGTTCGTCCGCGAGCGCTGCCCGATCTACCACTCCAAAAAGACCTGCTGGAAGGAGAGGGTCGGCTGCATGTGCGAGGAGTCGGTCATCCGCAACGCGATGGAAGGCAAAGTCATCCCCGCCGACGTCGTCGCCGCCAGCAAGTTCATCCCGCAGAACCACAAGCTCACCGCGCAACAGAAGTTCGAGCGGTGCAAGCAGTGTGTCATCTACAACGAGCACCAGAAGCACAAGTACAAGTTGGCCCTCCCTGCCGCCGCCCTCGGTGTGGCAGGGGTCTATATCGTCACCCGCGAGCCCGCCGGTGCGTTCATCAAGGACAAGTTGGTCTTTGTCGACAAGACGGCCAAAAGCGTCACATCCCTAAACGGCGATCCGGGGACGCAGAAGCCCACGGTCGACCCAGTGACCGGCAAAGCGCAAGCCAAGCTCGTCAGCGAGGACGTCACCGGCATCAACAACGGCTTCATTCCGTACCACGAGATCCTCTATTTCGTGATCGCCATGGTGTTCCTCGCCTACCTCGTCCGCGTGATCGAGTTCACGATCTTCAAGCTGAAGGCGTGAGGTGGCGTAGGTGAGACAGGCAGTCGAACCGATAGTCCTGAACGGTTCGCACGGCGAAGGCGGCGGTGCGCTCCTTCGGACTGCCCTGACCATGGCCGCGATGACCCAGCAGGCGACCAGAGTCCACAACATACGAGGAGCCCTGCGCCGCAAGGGCCTGAACGCCGAGGACCTGACCTTCCTCCAGGCGGTCGCCCGTATCTGCGACGCCGAGGTCGAAGGGGACGACCTCGATTCAGAAGCGGTCGTCTTCCGCCCAAAGCGACCTGTGAAGGCTTTGACCGGCAGGTTCGACGTCCACTCGCACATGCAGGGGCGGGTGCCTGGTTCGTCGCTGATCGTGCTCAGTTCGCTGTTGCCGATATTGGCCCGGTCCGGTGCCTACAGCCAGATCACCGTCTTCGGCGAGACCCACAACAACAACACCCTCGGCTTCGACGCCTTTGCCCGCTCTTCAGTGGCGGCCCTGCGCCGGATGGGGCTGTATGCGTTTCCGGCCCTCGTCTCGACTGGCTTTGGCATGGGCGGACGGGGCGAGGTGTATTGCGATGTCGAGCCCAGCGCCCTCAACGGCGTCGACTGGCGGCTGCGTGGCCCCCTTGTCGCCTGTGGCGCGGAGATCACCGTCTCAGAGATGGCTCCAGAAGCCACTGAGCGGGCTAAGGCGTCCCTGGAACAACTTTTCACCAGCACCGACCTCAAGCCCGATGTCGAAGTCACGGTGGTACAGGGCCGAGAGAGCGGCCTGTCGGTCACTGTCTGGGCCGAGCACGAGACCGGGTTCGGTTCTGGCTCCGCTGTGCTACAACGAGGGCTGACGGTTCCCCAGACCGCCCTGCGGGCTTGGCAGGCCTTCCAGGACTGGCACTCTTCCACCGCCTCGGTGGACGCCTTCTTGGCCGACCAATTGCTCCTGCCAGCCGTCTTTGCCGATGGTAAAACCGTCCTGTCCACGCCAAATGTGACGCGGCGCTTGATTACCATGGCCTGGACGGTCAAGCAGTTCTTACCGATCAAGGTCACCATCGTCGGCCGCGAGGGCGAGCCGGGGACACTGACGGTGGAAAGATGAACTGGACGGTCGACTACGGCCAAGGCCCGCACGCGGTGTCAGTCCCCCACGTCTTCTGGGACGACCGGATCGACATCCGCTGGGAAGGCCCGGCTACTTACCGGACTTCGGTCCAGGCGCGGGCCCAAGAGTGGTTGGTTTTTGAGGGTGTGTCCTACGAGGCGGTCGTCAGCTTCAACGGGCATCACGTCCTGACCCACCGTGGCATTTGGGACGCGTTCTCAATCGACCTCTCCCCTTGGACAGGACAGTCGGTCGATGTCGAGGTTAAGGTCACCAAGAACGGCGGAGCGACGTTCCCGGTGAAGGACGTCTTGAGCGGATTCTTGCCCTACGTGGACTCCACGTTCGGCGGTCTTTACCGCCCGGTCCGGGTCGTCGAATCCGCGACAGACCCATTGGAACCGGAACCCAAACCCAAACAGCGGATCGGTGTGCAGGGCACCAAGCTGTGGCTGGACAACCGGCCCTGGTTCATGCGCGGCGTCCTCACCTGGGGCTGGTATCCCGACTACCGCCACCCGGCTCCGCCGCTGGCGTTTTTCGAGGAAGAATGGAAACGGGTCAAGGAGCTCGGTTTCAACACCGTTAAGTTCTGCCTCTGGCTGCCGCCCCACGAGGCCATCGAGGCGCTCAAGAAGCGCGACCTGGTCGCCTGGGTCGAGTTGCCGCTCTGGATGCCCACCGGCGACGAACAGCGCCTATCGGAGATGGAGGAGGAGATCAAGCGGATCGTCCTCCAGTACCGCCACCACGACAACATTGTCTGCTGGACGGTCGGCTGCGAGCTCAGCGAGTCGACCCCGCCAGAGTTCCGGCAACGTCTGACCGAGTTTGTACTGGAAGAGTCGGGCTGCCCCCTTGTCAAAGACAACTCAGGTGGCGCAGAGATGTATGGCGGCGACCCCCGCGAGTTCGGCACCTTCGACGACTTCCACCCCTACTGCGACCTGATGTACTACCCCCAGGTCCTCCAGTCCCTGGCCCACGGGCCAAGGGAGAAGCGGCCGATCCTCCTCGGCGAGTTCAACGACTTCGACCATGTGCGGGATCTGGACGCCCTCGCCCGCGAGATGCCCTACTGGGCCAGCAACGACCCGGCGCTCAATGAGCAGGGCGTCCGCTGGCAATACGACTTCCCGCCGATGTTGGAGGCCCGAGAGGGTGTTCGGTGGCCGCAGACCGACTGGTCTTACACAGGTGTCGCTGAGATGGACGAGCTGAAGTCCGAGTTCATCCGCAAACGCGTGATGGAGTCGGTGGCGGCGATAGAAGACGTCGCGGGTTGGGTCGTCACAGGGTTGGACGACACACCGATATCGACCTCTGGGGTCAAGCGAGGTCCGCGAGCGATGTGGAAGCCTCGGCACCCTTACAACCGGTCAAACCAGTTCTTCGTCGTGCCACGCCGTTGCCCGCCATGGGTACGTGGCGGCAACCGACCAGGCTGGAGCAGCCAGGACAACTTCTTCAGCGGCCTAGTTCAGCTCACCGTCGGCGTGAGGAGTGAAGCGGGCGGGCAGGCCACATACCGACGCTTCCTTGGCAGCTTTGATCAAGAGACCGATCTTGACGAGACTTTCACGCTCAATCCTCCTGCCGGCGTCCCGGTAGTTGCCTTCCGGATAGAACAGGCGATGAAGGCTGGGCGGCACGGGCTGTCACTGTTTGACCAATCCGACCAAGACGTGGAGTGGACGTGGTTTTTTCAAGTCTTTGACCGGCTGACTGCCAACGACCTGCAGGGCTATCGCATCGAGCCGCGTGATGGGCATCCGCTGGCCGAGCTGCCATGGGATACCGAGGGCGAGCTGGTCACAGTTGGCGACGAAGACCATGCTGAGGCAGCCGTATCCTTTGGTGTCCAGTCAGCCGCAATGCCCGCGCCGTTCTGGCGCGAATGCATCCAAATGACTGCTGATCCAGGGGACGAAATTGGTGACTGGAGCCTGCTCCACGACGTCGCCAGCGACTACGTCCTCCCGCCGGACGACGAGGTTCTCCTGCGCCGGATCGACACACGCACCTACAAAGAGGGCAGCTACATCACCCGCCGCCCGAACGGCCAGATCGTCACCACCCTCCGCCCCTGGGGCGGGCTGGGGATCCAGCCTCCGAACATCCAGAACAACCCAGCGGGCCACTGGCTGATACGCCGACTCATCGAGCTGCACCGCAATTCGACATCTTGAAAACAGGTGCGACAGGACGTCGCCTTGTGGCGTCATCAAAGTGTCATCATGCCCGACACCGCGACCGCCGACCTGTCCGTCGAAAAGTCGATCCGCACCCGGCGGTCGATCCGGCGCTACACCGACGAGCCGGTCAGCGTCGAAACGGTCCGGCACCTAGTCGAGCTCGCCGGGCTGGCGCCCAGCGGGAGCAACTTGCAGCCCTGGCGCGTGGTCGCGGTGATGGGTCATGACAAGAAGCAGGAACTGATGGCCGTCGCCAACAACCAGAAGCAGGTCGGCGGCGCCGCAGCGGTCTTCGTCATCTATTCCGACATGGCCGACGCGACGGCTCACGCCGCAGAGGTCGTCCACCCCGGCGACGCGGCCCGCCGCGACCAGCGGGCCCAGGGCATCCGCGACCACTTTGCCGGAGTCGGCGAGGAGAAGGCCGCCCATTGGGGCGAAAAGATGTGCTTCATTTTCGCCGGCTTCCTCCTGCTCGCTTGCCAAGCCGCGGGCTACGCGACCTCGCCGATGCAAGGCTTCGACGCCCAAGGTGTCAAGGAACTTCTGGGCTTGCCAGAGTCGGCGACTGTGCCGGTCATCATCGCGATGGGCCGGCCCGCCGAAGAGGGCTACACCCATCACCGCCACCCGGTGGAGAGGATTCTCCGGATAGTTTAGGTGAACTGCCAAGACACCTGGCTGCCCTGCACTGGAAAGGCTTGGCTCGATCCAGTGCCCCCCGCCCAGGTTGACGTGCCTTCGCGCCGAAGCTCTTGTCGTACACGGCTATCGGCAAGCACTCGGTGACTCGCCAAAACCAGAGACGTGAAACGTGTTAATTTGATAATTTGTTAATTGGCCAAGGACGTCGTCAAAGCCCCCACGAGTTCGGGCACGAAGTCGAGCCCACCGTAGACCCAGCCGGTGTAGACCTGCACAAGCGACGCCCCCAACTCGATCTTGCGCCGTGCGTCCGCCGCCGAAGTGATGCCACCGACACCCATCAACACCACATCAGGCAGCAAGGAGGCGAAGCGCGCCAAGGCGTCGTCGGCCAACGGGCGCAGCGGCGCGCCGCTCAGGCCGCCTTCCGTCGGGGCCGAAGCTGGCATCGCGGGCCGCGAAACAGTCGTGTTCGAGACGACCAGTCCGGCCAAACCGAAGTCGCGGACGACCTCGGCGATATCTTCAAACCCTTGGTCGTCCAGGTCAGGAGCCACTTTGACAAAGAGGGGCTTCTTCCCGTCGATTTCCCTCAGTCGCCAAAGGATGCGGGTCAAGGGTTGCTTGTCCTGCAAGCCCCGCAGGCCCGGCGTGTTGGGCGAGCTGACATTGACGACCACGTAGGCGGCAAAGTCCTTCAGCCGCCGAAAGCTGAACGCATAGTCCTCGGCCGCCTCCTCCGCCGGAGTCACCTTGGACTTACCAATGTTGATGCCGACGGGGATCTGCGGTGAGGCCCGCTCCAGCCGGTTGGCCATCGCGTCAGCCCCCTCGTTGTTGAAGCCCATCTTGTTGATCAAGGCCTGCTGCTCAGGAAAACGGAACAGCCGCGGCTTGGGATTGCCTGGCTGGGCATGGCGGGTCACCGAGCCGATTTCGACAAATCCGAAGCCGAGTTTGTGCCAATGGTCGACGGCGACGCCGTCTTTGTCAAACCCTGCCGCCAGCCCGACGGGATTGGGAAACGTGACGCCAAACAGCTCCACCGGTTGTCTAGCGGCGTGCGGAGCACGCACGAAGCCTGATTCCACCGCCCGCATCGCGAGGTTGTGGGCGGTCTCCGGGTCGAACCGGAAGAGGAGAGGGCGCAAGAGCCCCTGGTACAGCGACATCGGCCCCCGGATTATCCCACCTGCAATGAGCTAGGGCCTAGCTCTTGTTGCGGATGTGCAGCAGGTCGCCGTCCTGGATGACCGCTTCTTTGCCTTCCAAGTGCATCTTGTTGGCTTTATACGCAGCGTCCAGGGAGCCGTGCTCCAAGTAGTCGGCATAGTGCACGACTTCCGCCCGAATAAAGCCTTTGGCGATGTCGTTGTGGATTGTCGCCGCCGCCTTGAGCGCCGTCGAGCCGCGCCGCAGCGGCCAAGCCCGGGTGTCATTTTCTCCGGCCGTGAAAAAGGTGATGAGCCCCAAGGCGTCATAGATGGCCTGCACCACCCGGTGGCTGGCCGGCTCCTTGAGCCCCAGGCTCTCCAGAAACTCAGGCTGGTCAGCGGCATCCAGCTGGGCGATTTCTTCCTCGATCGTCGCGCAGACCGCAAAGGCCTGGGTGCCTTTGGCCTTCTGCTCGGCGATCAGCGCCGCCACTTTCGGCCCGGGCTCCGCCGCCTCGTCCTCGCCGACGTTGAAGGCCAGAACTGTCGGCTTGGCTGAGAGGAACTGGTAGTTCCGGACGATCTTGAGTTCTTCCTCGTCGAACTCCATGTCGCGCATCGGCGTGCCGTTCTCCAGCGGCTCTTTGATGCGTGTGAAAAGGTTCTGCTCCTGCTGGTCCGGGTGGCCAGAGGTTTTGACGTTCATCGACTTCTTGAGCCTTTCAAGTCGATTCTCGACGACGCCAAGGTCGGTGACGATCATCTCGACGTCCACCGCCTCCAGGTCACGCTTAGGATCGACGTCGTCGTGGTAGGGGGCCGTCGGCGACTCAAAGGCGCGGACGACGTGCAGGTAGACGTCGGCCTTGCGGGCCTCGTCCAGGAACCGCTGGCTGAACATCTTCTGCGCCCCACCCTGCACCGGCTCCAGGTCGTCGTGGAGGATGACGGTGGCCGGAGTCTGCTTCTTCGGCTTCACCTGGGCGACGATGGTGTCGAACCGGACGTCGGGAACTGGCACGGCGGTGACATCGCCCTTAGCCTGGCCCCGGCTGGCTGCGCGGTACAGCGAGGTCTTGCCCGACTGGCTGAATCCGATGACTGCGACCTTCACTTTGCCTGCCCCTCAAATGTCACGTTGACTGCCTCTTGAGGCCACAGCTTGGGCAGTCCCCAGAAGGCGCCGACGGAGACCGCGAGGAGCAGCAAGGCAAGCCAAGGGAACGGCTTTTTGGCAGGGGCCACGGCCAGGGAGTTTAGCCAATCCGGCCTGCGACCTTGAGGACTGGCATGGCAAGCCGAATTTCCCTACCCATAACTCCTCCCCAACCGGAGTTGGTGAGGGGGACCAGAAGGGCTGGTAATCTGTCGGGCCGGTGCGCCTATGGCAAAAGCGAATGTCAATCCGTTGGTCGCACCTGTGGTCGGGTGCCTGACGTTTGTCGGTGAGTGCGCCATGTTGCTGGCCGACGCCGGACGTCGGATATTCCGCCGACCATTGGAGGTGGCCGAGACCTTCAACCAGATGGCCTTCGTCGGCGTCAGCAGTGTGCCGATTGTGGCACTGACGTCAATGTCGAGCGGTGCCGTCATTGCTCTGTACTCCGCTCAGTTGCTTGTCCGATATGGAGCCAGTAGCCTGGCAGGAGGCACGATCGCCCTGGCGGTCACCCGGGAACTCGCTCCGGTTTTGGCCGGGATCATGGTGGCCGCCCGCTGTGGCTCTGCGATGTCGGCGCAGATCGGCACGATGGCGGTAACCGAGCAGGTGGACGCCCTCCGTAGTCTGAACGTCCACCCGACGAACTACCTCGTGGTGCCACGTCTGGTGGCCGGGATCACGATGCTGCCAGTGCTGGCACTGGTGGGCATGTACGCGGGCATTGGAGGTGGCTATCTGGTCGCGGTCAAGCTGGGCCAGGTGGCCGACGGCGCTTTCTGGTCGTCGGTGCGCCAGTTCACCGAGCCCAGCGACATCTGGGGCGGGATGATCAAGACGGTCGTCTTCGGCTTCATCGTCGCCGTCGTCGCCTGCCAGCAAGGCCTGAGGACCAAGGGTGGAGCCGTGGGCGTCGGCAAATCGACCACCAACACCGTCGTCATCACCATGGTCCTCGTCTACGTCGCCAACTACTTCCTGACGGCGGCGTTGTTCACGAAGTAGGGTCATAATCCAGCCATGCCCGTCGGCAGGTTCATGCTCGTCCTTCACTCGCACATGCCCTATGTGCTGAGCCACGGGAAGAGCCCGCACGGCACCGACTGGCTGAACGAGAGCGCTGTCGAGTGCTACCTGCCCATCCTCGACGCCCTGGACCGACTCCGCAACCAAGGCATCAAGCCCAGATGGACGATCAACATGACGCCCATCCTGGCCGAGCAGTTGGACGATGAGGCGTTCAAGGCGGGCTTTGAGGAGTACTGCGAGGAAAAAATCCAGTTCGCGATCCGCGACCAACAGGACTTCCGCGCCAAGGGCGAGCTTTGGATGGAGGGCCTGGCGGCGATGTGGCAGCGGCTGTTCACCAAGGCGCTGGTCCAGTTCAAGCACCAATGGTTCCGGGACATCTGCGGGGCCTTTCGGAGTTTCGAGGAAGACGGCTGCATTGAGTTGATCACTTGCGGCGCGACCCACGGGTACTTCCCTTTGCTCGGCACCGACGAGAGCGTCCAGGCTCAAGTGAAATTGGCAGTGTCCTCGCATGTGAAAAGGTTCGGCAAGAAGCCGCGCGGCATCTGGCTGCCCGAGTGCGCCTACCGCCCGGGATATGCCTGGAAGGCACCAGCAGGATCAGACGAGACCGTCTGGGACCGCAAAGATGTCAGCGAGTTCTTGAAGGAGAACGGCATCGACTTCTTCTTCGTCGACAGCCACATGATCCGCGGCGGCGAGCCGCTGGGAACCTATTGGCAAAAATTTCCCCAATTGGCAGAACTCTTTGCCAGAAGCAAGAACCTCTTTACTCCACCCGCCGAGTTCCGCAGCGAGTACGAGCATTACGCCCTGCCGAACGGCACCGTCTGCTTCAGCCGCGACCCAGAGTCGACGGTCAAGGTGTGGTCAGGCGATGTGGGCTATCCCGGTGACGAGTGGTACCTGGAGTTTCACAAGCAGCTCTATCCTGGACGCCTGCGCTACTGGCGCATCAGCCCCGAGAAGGGCGACCTGGGCAAGAAGCAGCCGTACGACCCGTGGGCCGCGTTCGAGAACATCGGTGCCCATGCCGCCGACTTTGTGAACATTGTCAAAGGCACCCTAGGGCATTACCGCGGCCAAGCCGGGCGCGCTGGCACGTTGGTGGCCATGTACGACACGGAGCTGTTCGGCCACTGGTGGTGGGAAGGGCCGGAGTTCCTTTACGAGATCGGTAAGCGCATGGCGGCCGACCCCGACATCCAGCAGGCCAGCGGTAGCGACGTGATCGATGAAGACCCGCCGAGGCACCAGATCCACCTGCCTGAAGGCAGCTGGGGCGAGGGCGGATACCACTCGGTCTGGATCAACCCGGACAACCACTGGACGTGGGAGAAGCTGTACCCAGCCCAAAAGCAGATGCGGAAGATGGCTCAGACGATGGCGAAAGGACCTGCGAAGGAGATCGTCACACAGGCCGCGCGCGAGCTCATTCTGGCCGAAGCCAGCGACTGGCAGTTCCTCATCTCCACCTGGGCAGCCCGCGACTACGCGGAGATCCGGTTCGACGACCACATCGAACGGTTCAACCGACTGGCAGGGATTGCCGAAAAGGTCCATTCTGGCGGCGCGATGGTGTCGGAAGAGGCGGCGTTCCTCAAAGACTGCCAATTGAAGGACGCGCCGTTCCCGGAGCTCGACCTCTCGTACTGGGCTACCCTCGACCACCCGTTGCCGTCGGCGACCGTCCCATTCTCATGAGACCAGCGAACGACAGAAGGAAGCCTAACGTCATCGATGTGATGCGCAGCGTCATCTGCTTTTCCGTCGCCATTGTCGCAGTAGCGCTTACGGGATGCAACAACCCGAAAAAGCTCAGCAACAATCCGGAACCGGCAAAGGCGCCGAGCCCGGATGTCCCAGCTCCCCTAACGAAGAACGACCGTCCACCTGAGGCGAAAGTCGATCCGCGCGACTTTGTCGTGAAATCGGGACCAGAGCAGGGCTACGGGACTTCGACTATGGCACCCAAGTCGCTTGGAGCCAAGACCGACGAAGGCATTGCGGCCCTGCACGAGGCCAATGGGGTTGCAAGAGTCCTCTTTGATGGCCCGAGGGGAAAATTGAACGGTGAATCGTACATTAAGGTTCAGGACGCAAAGACCTTCATGGTCGAATATCTCCTGGTGCAGACCGATGCGGCCGTGAACAAGATCATCGCTGACGGCCACAGAAAGCGAGTCTATGAAAACCGGAAGTGGGAGGATCCAGCTCCAGCGAGCGGCAGCGGCCCCATGAAGCCTCAGGAAATCGACGCTTGGATCGCCCGTTCAGCGGCCGAGATGTTCGCCGGCCTGCGCAGTGGTGAGCCCGTGTGGGATCGGTTACTCTCTGGTCTGAACAACGACCCTGGCCGGACGACGATAGTCGAACAGCAGATGACGACCGTCAAGTCAATCAAACGGCCGATCTATCGCGTGGTCTCGAGAAAGAAAGACAGCAAGACCGATGTGTTGGAGATTGTGATCGACGGCAAGAGATGGTTGCCATTGACGGTCAAAGCCAACTACATAGACACCAATGGCGCTGAGGTCCACACGTTTTGGACCGCCCGTTGGGCTTTTGGGGCCAAGTTCGAAGACAAAGATTTTCTCATCGCCGACAAGACCCCGTGACTTTGCGGGCCTTGACACGTCAAAACACCAGGGCACTATGATCACTCCTCTCGCATTGGCCGCCGCCGTCGCCGTCGGTCAAGTTTCTGTTTCCGTCAGCGTCTCTGCCACGTTCGACACTCTGAAGATGACCTGCGTGTCGTCGGGCACCTCGGGCAACTACTTCGTCGCCGGGCTCGAAAGCGGGCAGGTCAAAGTGATGGACTCTGCGAAGAAGGAGTCGATCGCAACGGTCAACGCCTTCGAGGGGGCGGTCCAGGGAGCAGCGATCAGCCCAGACGGCGGCACGCTTGTGGCTGGCGACGACCTCGGTCGGCTCTATCTGTGCAAGGTGAAAGGCGGCGAGAGATTGCTGACCTATCCGCGCGACAAGGGCCATTCGCGAGGAATCCAGACCATCGCTTTTTCGCCCAGCGGACGCCAGTTCGCCACCATCGCCCGCGACGACAGCCTGCGGGTCTGGAACAAGGCGGGCGGCGATCCTGTCGCGATTGTGAACGGTGACGGGGCCAACTTCTACGGTCTGGCTTACAGCCCGGCGGGGTCGATCTATGTCGGCACACTCAGCGAGGGCATCAGGGTCTATTCAGCCTCCGGCTCCCTGGCCGCGACGCTCAGGAACCCGACAGGCGAAGGCGGCAACTTCTTCGCCATGGATCGGGGAGGCAAGATCGGCCTTTCCTGTGGACGGAGCGGCCGGGTCTACGTGTGGGACTTGAAGACGCGCAAGTACCGGGGCGTCCTGGAGGGCCACGAAGACTACGTGAAGGGGGCGGCGGTTTCGCCTAACGGTCGGGTCGGCGCGACGAGCTCCAGCGACGGCACCGTCAAGATTTGGGATCTGACCAAGCTGAAGTGTCTGGGAACGTACCACGACATGGCGACACCGTGTCCGTTGACCTTTACGCCCAACGGCAAATTCCTGGCCGCCGCCAACGCGGGCGACTCCATGCAGATATTTAGCGTCACGCCTGCTCAGGGCGCATCAAAAGACTGAAGGTGTCATTCTTCGATGAGGTACTCGGCGATCAAGGTCGCCGTGTCCCTCAGCGCGTCAATGTGGGTGCGCTCGTAGCCGTGGCTTGTGTCCACACCGGGGCCGACGAGCGCCACTTGCGCCCGCCCGCCTGACCGCCAATACGCTGATCCGTCGGAGCCGTAGTAAGGGTAGATGTCGGGGACCAGTTCGATGCCCGCCCGTCCCGCCAGCCCGATGACCTTGTCGGACAGCTCTTTGCTATAAGGGCCGCTGGAGTCTTTCAGGCAAATCGAGCAGTGGTGCTCGTCACCGGCGATACCGGTGCCGACGCAGGCCATGTCGAGGACCAGGTACTCGGCAAGGTCGTCGGGAAGTCCGTCCATGCCGCCGTGGCCGACTTCCTCGAAGTTGCTGAAGAGCAGGTGGGTCCGCTGTGCCACGCTGACGCCGGCGACATGCAGGGCCTTGACAGCGGCGAGCAGGCAGGCGACGCAGGCCTTGTCATCGAGGAACCGGCTGCGGACAAAGCCGGAGGCGCTTTTCTCAAACCTGGGGTCGAAGCTGACGAAGTCGCCGACGGAGATGCCAAGGAGCTGCGTTTCCTCCTTGGTCTTGGTGCGCTCGTCGATACGGACCTCCATCGTGTCGGCGTTGCGCGGGGCGGTGGTGGCTTCTTTGTTGACATGGGCGGCACCGTTGGCGAGCACCAAGGAACCGCGTACGTTGGTGCCGCTCCGGGCGTGGATAGTGACGCCCTCGCTCTCCACCGTCGGCCACATCAGACCGTTCAAGGCGACCAGGCGGAGCCGTCCGTTCGGCTTGATCTCCGCGACCATGGCCCCTAAAGTGTCCAGGTGGGCGGTCAAGGCGCGCGGCGCGTCGTCTTGCAGACCGGGCAAGACGCAGACGAGCGCGCCCTTGTTGGTCAGGTGCGAGCTAGCCCCGATGCTCTCCAGTTCGTTCTGTACAAATCTAACTGCCCAAGCGGTCTCGCCTGTCGGGCTTGGCGTGTTGACCAGGTCCTCCAGGACGGTGAGGAGGTAGTCGGTGGAGACGTCAAGCCGAGGCATGCAGCGAAGTTTAGCCGAAGCTCCCGCCCTAACGAGGGGGGAGCTTCGACTTGTCGGGATATGCCGGCCGCTTTATGACCAATTTGAACTGGGCAAGCTCGGCGTTGAGTATCTCAATCGCTTTGTCGAGCTGCGAGTCATGGCCAAGACGCCACTGGTACGGGTCGAGCGGCACGTCGATGTCAGGCGGGGTGCCTTCGTTTTCGATGATCCATTGGCCAGTGACCGGGTTGTACATAGCGTCGTCCGGTGCTCGCACCGAGCCCCCGTCGGCCAGGCCAAAACCGTAGGCCGAGAGCATGGCGCCCCAGGTGCGGCGACCGACTAGTTGGCCTGCCTTGCGCTGACGGAACAGGAACGGGAAGATATCACCACCCGAGCCCGACATCTCGTTGATGAGCATCACCTTGGGGCCGTAGACGGCGAGCGGTGGGATCAGCCAGTTCTTGCCGTGGCGGGTCAGCGAGCCAAAGTCGAGCGGCTTTGTAAGCCAGTCGACCATATAGTCGTTGATCAATCCGCCGTGGTTGAACCTCTCGTCGACGACCATGCCGGTCTTGTCGGCCTGGGCAAAGTAGTAGCGGTTGAACTCGACCCAGCCGGGCGGGCTGGTGTCCGGGACATGGACATAGCCGCCTTTGCCGCCGGTCATCTTCTCCACATAACGTCGGTTGTCCTCCGACCAAGCGCGGTTGCGGAGGGTCGATTCGTCGGCAGTGGGGACGACTGTGACGGTCCGGCTGCCGGTACCGTCGGGGTTCGGGCCGATCTTGACTTTCACCTGCGTGCCTGCCTTGTTCTCCAAAGCCAGGTAGATGTCGTTGACGGCCGTGAGGTCTTTGCCGTCGACGGCGAGGATGTACTCGCCTTTCTTGGCATTGACGGCGGGTTGGGACAGCGGGGCATAGAGGTCCGGGTTCCACTGCTCGCCATCGTAGACGCGGGCGAGGCGGTAGCGGCCGTTTTCGAAGGTGTAGTCAGCGCCAAGTAGGCCGCCCTTGACCTTTGGTGTCTCCGGCATGTCGCCGCCGCCGATGAACATATGGCCGATGCACAGCTCGCCGAGCATGTCGGTGAAAAGGTAGTCGAGGTCGTCGCGTGAGCGGATGCCGGCGAGGAACGGCTCGTACTTTCGCTCCATAGCGACGCTGTCGATGCCGTGGAGTTTGGGGTCGTAGAAGAGCACACGCTCCTGCTGCCAGACCTCATGGAACATGTGTCGCCATTCGGCGACAGGGTCGACCTTGGCTTCGGCTGCGTCGATGTTGACTGGCTTCGGCTCTGTCGCAGTTGGCGGGGCGGTGGCAACGATGGTCACGCCCCTGCCTTGTTGGAGCAACGCTTTCTTGCCGTCGGCCGACACACTGATCCCCATGACACCGCTGGCAAACGGTGTGGCCTTGCGGTCTTTAAGCGTGAACTTGGTTATCGTGGACGGGCCTCCCGGTTCGCCAGGGCCGCTGCGCAGGCCGCTGTTCACGAGGAAGAACGTGCCCTCGGGCCCAGACTCGAGCTGTCGGTAGTTGGCGGACGGCAGCGGTAGGGCGATGATCCGGCGGCCAATGCCCTCGATATCGACTTTGGTTGTCGCTGCCTTGGCTTCCTCGGATTTCTTTGGTGGTTCAGCTGGTTTGGTCGTCGCGGCCGGTTCGTCGTCGCTTTCGGGCTGAAGCGGGTTGGCTCCGTCGGCGGCGAGGACGACGGCGTAGACGCGGCTGACCGGGTTGACGTTGAGATATTGCGACATGTCCTCGAAGTCACCACCGGGGCCGGCGGTGGTGCTGGCGAGGAAGTATAGGAGCTTGCCGTCCCGATCGAAGGAAGGGTTGGTCGCATCAGCAAGACCGTCTGTGACCTGGGTGGCCCTCTTGGTCTCCAGGTTGTACACAAAGACAGCGTTCACGTGACTGATCAAGTCACGGTAGTAGGTCAGCCATCTGGAGTCGGGCGACCAGCGCGGTTGATAGTCGGTGCCCTGACGGTAGTTGCCGGTGTCGACCTTTGTGCTGGCACCGGTGGAGGCGTCAAGGATCCAAATGTTGTGCTTCTCGTCGGTATAGGAGAGCCGGGCGGAGTCCGGGGAAAAGAGGAGGTTGTCGAAATTGCCTGGGTCTTCGCCGAGCTTGACCAGCTTGTGTTGACGCGTGGCTATGTTATATAGCGCAAGCTTTTGTGTCCCGTCTTCGTCGGTCAGGTAGGCGATGGTCTTGGCGTCAGGCGACCAGACGGCACCTTGGCGGTGGGGGCCGGTGACGTCGTCGCCAAGGAGGTCTGGGCTGCCTTTCTCGGCCGGGACTGTGGCGACGAACCCACGTCCGGTAACTGCGACGCGGGCACCGGTGGGCGAGAGTGCGACGCTGTCCAGTTGTCCCGAGAGCTTCTTGAACTGTGGACGGACTTGCTGGAAATCGCTGGTCAGGCGGACAGTGACCGTGGACGACTTCTTTGTCGCAAAGTCATAGATGTTGAGCGATCCGAACTTTTCGTAGACGATGCCGCCAGGGCCTGAGCTGGCCGATTTGATATCGTATCCCTCACCAGGGATGACGACGGTCCGCTGCTTGGTCTTCGTGTTGTACTTCCACATCCCGCGGGGGCCGGTGGGGTCGCTCAGGTAGTAGACGTCGTCACCAGCCCACATCGGGTTGATGTCGTCCGTGTTCTGTCGGGGGACTTCGGTGACGCGCGAATCGGCGAGGTCGCCGATCCAGACCGGGGCCGTCTGGCCGCCGCGATAACGCTTCCAGGCGAGCTCCCAGTGTCCAGTCGGCGTATAAGCGATTTGCTTGCCATCGGGCGAAAAGCTGCCCGCGTACCCCGAAGGGAACGGCAGTTCGGTCGGCATGCCGCCAGTAGCTGGGACAGTGAACATGCGAGGGTAGTCGGTGTTCGAGAGCATGCTGGAGCTGACAAGCACGTTCTTGCCGTCCGGCGTCCAGCCTAGGCACTCGTCGGCCCCGGGGTGCGCAGTCAGCCGCACAGGGACTCCGCCCTCGCTCGGCATCACATAGACATCGACGTTGCCGTCATAGTTGCCAGTGAAGGCGATTTGGCTGCCGTCCGGTGAGTAGTAAGGATCAGTCTCGATGCCGGCTGAGCTTGTCAGCCTGACGGCTCTGCCGCCCTTGCGTGAGACCGACCATAGGTCGCCGGCGAACTGGAAGGCGATGGCGTCTGCGCTCATCGTCGGGTTTTGCAGGAGCAGTGGCCCGGTCTCTGTTGATAATTCCGGCGTGGCGGCCATGGCCAAGGCAGCGAGCAATGAGAGCATTCCCGCATCATAGCCCTCGGAGCCGACCTGTCACAATGGGAGTCCCCATGGCGCAGAACGTCCGCATCATCACCCTTGGCTGCGCCAAGAACGAGGTGGACAGCGAGGAGATCGCCGGCGTCTTGCGCGCCGCTGGCTACACCGTCGACGCCAGCCGCCCCGCCGACCTGACTGTTGTGAACACATGCGGGTTTTTGGAGCGGGCCAAGACGGAGTCTATCGAGGCGATCAGGGCGGCAGTGGAGGCCAAGGGCTCTGGCCGCGTGGTGGTCGCGGGCTGTTTGTCGCAACGGATGGGCGAAGAGCTGGTCTCCTTGGCGCCGGGTGCCGACGCCTATGTCGGGGTCGGCCAGATGGGCCGGTTCGCAGAGGTGGCAGCTTCGGTCTTCGGGCACACGCAGCCGCTCGTCGATGTCAAACCGCCCCACCACGTGTGGGCCGACGTCAGTACGCGGCAACGCACGGGCAAACCCTGGAGCGCGTACATCAAGGTCAGCGAAGGGTGCGACCACCAATGCACGTTCTGCACCATCCCGTCGTTCCGGGGGCGGCACGTCAGCAAGCCGATCGAGCGTGTGGTCGAAGAAGCCCGGCATCTGGCGGCGACAGGGTGCGTCGAGGCCAACTTGATCGCCCAAGACGTGACCCAGTACGGCTACGATTTGTACAAATCGTTCACCCTGCCAAGGTTGTTGCGCGAGCTGAACGGGATCGACGGGATCAAATGGATCCGCCTGCTTTATTTCTATCCCAACCGCCTGACTGACGAGGTCATCGAGGCGATGGCGACGCTCGACAAGGTCGTGCCATACATTGACATCCCACTCCAGCACACCCATCCCGACGTCCTGCGCCGGATGAAGCGGCCTTGGGACGGGGAACGGTACCTGCGCGTCTTCGAGAAAGTGCGTGCGGCGGTGCCCGAGGTGGCGATCCGGACAACGTTCATCGTCGGCTTCCCCGGCGAGAACGAGGCTGAGTTTGCTTCGCTGCTGGACTTCGTGAAGGAGGCGAAGCTAGATCGGGTCGGGGCGTTCACCTACTCCCGCGAAAACGGCACTCCGAGCGCAGAACTGCCGGGCCAGGTGCCGTTCCGGGTCAAACGGGAGCGGTACGACCGGCTGATGCGGGCTCAATCGGTGGTGGCGCTCGAGAAGAACCGGTCTTGGATCGGGCGTGAACTGGAGGTCCTCGTGGACGAGGTCAAGGACGGCTGGGTCGCCGGGCGATCTTTCCGCGACGCGCCGGAGATCGACGGCTGGGTCTACGCTCGCGGAGCGGCCCAACCCGGGACATTCGTGAAAGTCACGGTCGACGAGGTGCAGACACATGACTTGTACGGCCATCTGGCGGGCTCGAGTCCGGCCCGCAAGGAGCTGGTGCCACTCAAGATGGTTTCAGCGGAGCCTCGTTAATCGGCATCGCTCTTGACCGTCCACGCGCCGACTTTGAACCGTGCCGTCTCGGGAGCTTCCTCCTCGACTTCCTCGATCACCTGCGTAGTTTCGTCCTCTATGGTCTCGCGCTTCTCTTCGCGGGAAGGATCCCACTCGGCCTTGTCTGAACCTGCCAAGACACTGGCCAAGACGCCGTTGACAAACCGGCCGCTCTCTGCACCACCAAAGTTTTTGGCCAGCTCGACGGCCTGGGTGATCGTCACCTTGGGAGGCATTCCCGGCAAGTACAGGATCTCGTAGGTGGCTAGTCGGAGCGCCAAGAGGTCGGTGATAGCCAGCCTGTCCACCGACCAGCCTCGCGCCAAGTAGCGCGACACCATGCCGTCAAGCTCGGGCACATGGGAAACGACACCTTGGACCAGGTCGCGCAAAAACTGCGCGTTTTCCGCCGCGAGCGGTTGCCGGTCGAGGACGTAGTCGACCGCCTCCGAAGAAATGCAGCCGCCGACTTTGACGCTATACAGGGCCTGAAACGCGAGTTCGCGGGCGACGCGCCGCGAGCGGGAGGGCTCGCTCATCCTTCCTGGCCCTCGGCGAGGAACCGACCGACGAACGCCGTGCTGACCTCGCCGGCGACGTAATCCGGGTGCCGCACGAGGCGACGGAGGAACGGGATGTTGGTCTGGATGCCCTCGACGTTGAACTCGTCCAGGCAAACCTTGAGGCGGTTGACGGCGTCAGCACGGTCGCGCCCGGTGACAATGAGCTTGGCGATCATCGGGTCGTAGAAAGGCGAGACCGTGAACCCGGCGTAGACGTGGGTGTCCAGCCGCACGCCGCCGAATCCGGGTGGCTCCCATCGGGTGATCTTGCCTGTGCTGGGAGCGAAGTCCTTGTCAGGGTCTTGGGCGGTGATCCTCGCCTCAATGGCGTGGCCGGTGAGGTCGATGTCCTCTTGGCTGTAGGGTAGCGGCTCGCCGGCGGCGATGCGGACCTGCCACTGCACGAGGTCCAGTCCGGTGACCGATTCGGTGACCGGATGTTCGACCTGGATGCGGGTGTTCATCTCTAGGAAGTAGAAACTGCCGGTGCTGTCGAGCAAGAACTCGACGGTGCCAGCGTTGGTGTAGCCGACGCTCTTGGCCACGCGCACGGCGGCCTCGCCCATACGGCGGCGGGTGTCGGGGTCGAGCACTGCGCAGGGGGCCTCTTCGACGATCTTCTGGTGGCGTAGGTTCTGGACGCTGCACTCGCGTTCGCCGAGGTGGATCACGTTGCCGTGCTGGTCGCCTAGGATTTGGATCTCCACGTGGCGCGGCTCGACGACGCACTTCTCGACCAACAAGTCGCCGTTGCCGAAACTGGCCTGTGCCTCAGCCTGGGCGGTCCTGAAGAGTCGCCCTAGCTCCTCTTCGTCGTTGACGCGTCGGATGCCGCGTCCACCGCCTCCGGCAACTGCTTTTAGGAGTACCGGGTAGCCGATCTGTTCGGCCCACTTGGTGGCTTCGCCCTCGGTGGCAGCGACGCCGTCGGAGCCAGGGACAACGGGGCAGTTGGCGTCGATGGCGGCCTCTTTGGCCTTGGCCTTGTCACCCATGGCCTCGATCGCGCTGACTGGAGGGCCGATAAATGTGACACCCATGGCCTCAAGCGCCTCGGCAAAGCGGGCGCGCTCTGAGAAGTAGCCGAATCCAGGGTGGACGGCCTGGGCGCCGGTGATCTCGGCGGCCATCAGGACATTGGCGAGGTTGAGATAGCTGTCGGTGTTGCTGGCCTCGCCGACGCAGACCGAGCGGTCGGCGATGTGGACGTGCCGGCTGTCGGCGTCGGCCTTGGAATGGACAGCGATCGCCTCGACGCCCAGCTCGTGCAGGGCGCGGATGACGCGGCAAGCGATTTCGCCACGGTTGGCGACCAAAACACGTTCAAACATTCAGTACTTCTCGTGGCCAGGGTGCTGGCAATGGACTTCTCCGGTCTCGGGGTCGTAGACGTAGTCTTCGTGGCCGATCGGGCATTTGGAGAGGGCGCCGGTCACGTGGGCCTCTGTGAGGTTGGCGGGCCGCTTTTCCTCAACCGGGTCCGTGGCAACTTGGATCATCTGTCTGACCTCTGCAATTTGCTGGATGCAGACCGAGTCTTTGGCGGCCAGCATCGTCTTGCCGATCACAGTTTTGCCTTGCTTGTCGGCCCGTTCGGGCGCTTGTTTGCCGCCGAACACGCCGGAACCGTTGACAAAAACAAAAACCAATACGAGGGCGACAGCGGCCGAGACGATGACACCGACCAATCCCCTTCCTGAAGTCTTCATTTCGCCACGATCCTCACAAGCTGCTGTCCATACTCGACGGGGTCGCCGTCGCTGGCCAGGAATCCGTCAAAGACGCCGTCGGTCGGACTGCCGACCTCGTTGCTGATACCCAGAGCCACGACATCGCCGATGCTTTGGCCCTCGCTGATTTCGTCTCCCTCGATCATTGCAGCCGGGCGAAAGTAGCCGACTACTGGTGCATTAGCAAAGACGGTCTTGACAACAGGTTCTCCCGATTCGTCAGCGGTTACGACAGGCTCAGTCGGTTCCCAATCCGGAGAAAGCGTGGCAGCCAATGTCGCGCCGCCGACGGTGAGGTCCAGTCGGGCCAGTCCGCGCGTCCGGGCCAACGCAAGTGCCCGACGCATGGTCTCCAGGTCGAGGCTTGGCATCGTGGCCATTTTACCTGGGGGTGGATTGTGGACAAATCCACGGTTGGGGATGGAACATTTGCGGTGCTCCCACCTTCCTACAAAAAAGTGGGATACGACTGGAGAGGAGCAACGTCGTATCCCGATGCTTGTGTTCCGAAGCCTCCTGTTGAACCCGTCCTGCCGCATGTGCGGCTGTCGCGCCCTTCGAGGCCCCGTATAATAATAGACAAGTCAGGGAGCCAAACGACTCCGTCCAGCCTATTTTTTGTCTAGGGAACAGCACTTTTCCCCACAGTCTTCGATGCCCGGACAAGTACCAGGCGAATCTGCCACCGTCTGTGGAAAAAGCCCGATTGAGATTACGCCCTGTCCTGGTCTATCGCCGCAAGGTGGTCAGACCGAACATATCTAGAGGGCTGATATCGGGGCGTGGACGATGACGGGCGACAACACTCAATACGGACTCCTGGAGATGTCCGCTGTTCGCGAAATGGCGAACATCGGCCTGGGGCATGCCACCACGGCGCTCTCGAACCTTACCGGACGCTCGTTCAACATGGAGATCCCCAAAGTTGAGACCGTGTGCATCGAGAAAGTCCCTGACATGGTGGGCAATCCGGAGGATGTCTGTGTCGGCATCATGATGCCGATCGAAGGAGACGTCACGGGCCACATTGCCTTCGTCTTCCCCTGGGATTCAGCGCAGTCGATTTGGAGAAGCTTGCTCGGCACGTGTCCCGAAACGGTCGGTGACATCGACGAGCTGGCGGCAAGCGCGATGCTGGAGATCGGCAACATCCTGAACTCCAGCTTCATGAACGCGCTTTCCAACATGACCGACCTCAAAATCCACGCGACGCCTCCAGTTGTTTCGGTCGACATCTGCTACGCCGTCACGACGAGCGTGGTCGCCGAGGCCGAACTGAACGAAGTCGTCGCTCTGGCGATCGAGACAAGGATTTTTGACATGGAGGACGTAGAAACTCGCGGGTACTTCCTGTGCATACCTACAGTTGACGGTCTTGATCTCATGCTCCGCCGGCTCGGTGTCGCGGAGGCCGCCTGATGCCGACAGCCACTGCAGTCATGGTCGGAATGGGCGACATCCATGTCGCCAAGGGTGACGCCGCCTACAACTGTTTGGGGTTGGGAAGCTGCATCGGGCTTGTCCTCTTCGACCCGACGACCCAAGTCAGCGGCATGATCCACGTGATGCTGCCGGAGACCTTCCCGGGTCGGCCGGTGGACAAAGTCGGCAAGTACGCCGACGTCGGCGTGCCCGAGTTGGTCCGCCAGATGACAGCCATCGGGGCCGTCTCGTCTCGCCTCCTCGCGGCCTATGCGGGTGGAGCCCAGGTCTTCAAATTCGGTGCCGGTGTCGAGTCCAAGTTGGACGTCGGAGCCCGCAACACGATCGCGGTGACCGAGCAGATCAAGAAACTCGGTTGCAAGGTTTTGGCCACCGACACCGGCGGCAACTGCGGTCGCACGGTCAGTGTGACGATCGGCGACGGCAATGTCCGAGTCCGCACAGTCAACAACGGCGACAAGTTGCTCTGCAACCTGAGGGGATGACGAGATGAGCCAGTCGACCATCACGATAGAAGACATCGTCAAGAAGACGGCGGATCTGCCGACGATCCCCGCCGCGGCCGTGCGCGTCATGCAGGCAGCCGAGTCGTCGACTTCTACCGCCGCCTCGGTAGCGCAGATTCTCTCGGCCGACCAGTCTTTGAGCGCCCGCGTCTTGCGGCTGGCCAACAGCGCCTTCTATGGTCTTTCACGCAAGGTGAACGACCTGCAAGAGGCCGTGGTGATCCTGGGCATGCGCAACATCAAGAACCTGGCACTTGTCGCCGGCACCTACCCTTGGATGAGCCGCCCCCTGCCTGGCTATTGCCTGGGCCCCCGCGCTATGTGGACGCACGCTTTTGGCACTGCCGTCGGCGCCCAGCAGGTGGCCAGGGTGAGCGGCAAAGTCAAGGATGATGTCGCCTTCACCGCTGGGCTGCTGCACGACATCGGCAAGGTCGCCGTCAGCGTCTGGCTGGAGAACAAGGTCGTCGCGATCCTCAACTACGCGAACCGAGAAGGCATCTCGTTCGACGAGGCCGAGCGCAAGATTTTGGGTTATGACCACACACAGGTCGGTGAGCACTTGGCCAAGGCCTGGAACCTTCCTGAGGACCTCGTGGCAGCGGTGCGTTGGCACCACTCGCCCGACGAAGCCCCGGACAACCCGCCCCTTGTGGACTGTGTCCACCTGGGCAACTATCTGACGATGACCATGGGGTTCGGTCTAGGCGGCGACGGTCTGTTGTATCGGTTTTCCGAAGGGTCTCTCGATCGTTTGGGCATGAAGGCGGTCGATCTGGACCAGACGACCGACACCTTTGTCGAGAGCTATGAGCAGTACGAAAAGCTGTTCGAAGAATTGGTGGCGGCATGAGCAAGAAAGTACTGATCGTCGATGACTCCGCGTTTGTCCGCAGGATGCTGCAGGACTGGCTGAAGGAGGAAGCTGACTTCGAAGTCGTCGGGATTGCGAAGGACGGTGTGGAAGGTGTCCAGATGGCCAAAGATCTGGATCCCGACGTCGTTACGCTCGATGTCGAAATGCCGAACATGGATGGCATCACTGCGCTCGGGCACATCATGGCCCACAAGCCGCGGGCCGTCCTGATGGTCAGCAGCATCACCACCGATGGCGCTGATGCGACTCTCAAGGCCCTGGAACGAGGTGCCTACGACTTTGTCACCAAACCGCAGGGCGGCAACAGCCTACGGTTGATCGAAGCGAAGAACACTTTCCTGGAGCGCTTGCGTGCTTCCCGCTATGCCCGAATCGGCCACCCCGTGCGGCCGACCATCGTCAAGGCCGGTGTCTGCAAGACTTCCGACAAGGTCGTCGTAGTCGCCAGCTCCACCGGCGGGCCGAGGACTCTGGTGTCTCTGTTTGAGTCGTTGCCAAAGGGATTCCCGTGCCCGATCGTCATGGTGCAGCACATGCCGGTCGGTTTCACCGCCAGCCTGGCCGCCCGGCTGAACAGCCTAGGCACGGTGCCTTGCTCCGAAGCGAAAGACGGGGAGAAAATCGAAGGTGGACACGCCTACTTGGCACCAGGTGGCAAGCACTTGGTGATCGCATCGGATGGCAAGCTCAAACTCACCGACACGCCGTCCATCCATGGCGTGAAACCAGCTGCTGACCACTTGTTCAAATCGGCTTCCGACGTGTACGGCGCCAAGTGCCTGGGAGTTGTCTTGACCGGTATGGGCCGCGACGGTGCTGACGGTGCCGTCGCTATCAAGGCCAAGGGAGGCCGTGTCTACGGCGAGGCTGAGTCCTCTTGCGTGATCTACGGCATGCCGCAAGCCGCCAAAAAGGCTGGCGGTGTCGACGCCGAATTTGACATCAAAGAGATAGGAGCCGCGATCGTGGCCGGTGTGGCCGGGAGGACAGCCCTTGCATCCTAGCCCAGGCGATTGGAACCAGTTCTACAGCCAGTTCCTACGCAAGACTGGCATTGACTTGGCTCTCTATAAGCCCAGCCAACTCCAGCGGCGCATCTTGTCGATGGTCGAGCAGCAGGGTTGCAAGGACCTTGCCGCCTTTTATCAGTGGATGAATTCCACGCCCGCCAACGTCGAGTGGTTCCTCGACAAGATGGCGATCAACGTCAGCGAGCTCTTCCGCAACCCCGAGAAGTGGGCCGAAATCGAGAACCGCGTCCTGCCGGAGCTGCTTGGCAAAGGCAAGGGCCTACGGGCATGGAGTGCCGGCTGCAGTTATGGTGCGGAAGCGCACAGCCTGGCCATGATTCTGCACGCGAATTTTCGTGGCGTGCACAGCGTCCTCGGTACCGACATCGACACCGCCGCGCTCAACCAAGCAAGGTCGGGCGAGTTCTCCGATGCCGACGTCCGATGTGTGCCCGACAAGTACAAACGGGAGTATCTGCGAGAATCACAAGGGAAGTGGACAGCCCAACCGAGCCTGAAGGGTCTCCTCAAGTTCCAAAGGCAAAACCTGCTGGCCGACCGATTTGAACAGGGTTTCGATCTGATCATGTGTCGAAACGTGGTGATCTATTTCACTGATGAAGCCAAAGATAAGTTGTACCAACGGTTCTTTGACAGTCTGGCCCCCGGGGGATACCTGTGGGTCGGCAGCACCGAGCGCGTGTTCAAAGCCCAGGACTTGGGATTTGAGACACCCCTACCATTTTTCTATCGAAAACCACTGATGGGTCAAAAACTATGGCGAACCGCATCCTGATCACAGACGACGCCCTCTTCATGAGGGTGACGCTGAAGAACATCCTCAACCAAAACGGTTACGAGGTCGTCGGCGAGGCTCAAAACGGGCTGGAAGCCGTGAAGCTCTACAAGGAGCTGAAACCCGACTTGGTGACCATGGACATCACCATGCCCGAAATGGACGGCCTGGCCGCCCTCAAGGAGATCCGGGGCATCGACCCGGGTGCCAAGGTGGTCATGTGCTCAGCCATGGGGCAGAAGAACATGGTCGTCGAAGCGATCCAATCGGGTGCCAAGGACTTCATCGTGAAGCCGTTCCAGCCTGACCGCGTGCTGGAGGCCGTGAAGAAACTGTTGGCCGCCTAAGCGGACGAAAGGGAAAGACATGAAAGTCGAATATGTCACCCCGTTCGTAGCCGCGTCGATGAGCGTCGTCCAGACTTTGATCGGTTCGACCCCTGCCCGCGGCCAACTCAGCGCCCGGCCCCAAGTGTTCACTTCGCAACAAGTGAACATCGTCTGTGGCATCACCGGCGACATCGAGGGCCAGGTCATCTACGGCATGTCGGTGATCACCGCCGACAAGATCGCGTCGCAAATGTGCGGCCAGCCGATCGTCACGTTTGATCAATTGGCTGCCTCGGCAATCGCCGAACTTGGCAACATGATCAGCGGCAACAGCGCGACCTTGCTCTCGCAGCAGGGTTACTCGGTCGACATCACGCCGCCCACGATCGTCAAGGGGACGAACGTCAAGATCACGACGCTGGACATCCCGGCACTGGTGATCCCGATCGAAATCACCGACATCGGCCAGTTGGAAATCAATGTGAGCCTCCAGGAAAGAACAAAGACGTTGGCTGCTTAAGGGAGGGCAGCATCACATCAGTGGTTCCTCCCCGGCTAAATGCCGGGGAGGAATTGTTTTTTGTCTAGTGCCCGGCTAGTGTGCCGACAAGCGTGGTGCGCGCTTGTCCCGTCAGGGTCACCCGGTCGCCGGCCAGGCGGCAGGCGAGGAGCCCCTTGCGCTCGGAGAGTTGCATGGCCTGCAGTTCGGTTCGGCCTAGGCGCTGCGACCAATACGGCGTCAACGCGCAATGGGCCGAGCCGGTAACCGGATCCTCATCAATGCCGCTCTGGGGAGCGAAGAACCGACTGACGAAGTCGATGGCCGGGTCGTCGGCCTTTGCTGTGACGACAACGCCGCGCAGACCGGTTTTCGCCAGGGCAGCCAGGTCGGGCTGCAGTGCCACCAAGTCAGTTTGGCTCGGGACTTCGACAAACCAGTCGAGCTGGCCTGCCCCCTGCCAGACCGCCTGCGCGCCAAGGGCGGCAACGACCTCGCTAGCAGTTGTTGCCACGGGACGATCGACAGGGAAGTCGAGAGTGAGCTGGAACGGCCCGCCGGCGCCCGTCGAGGAGGTAGCCGTCAAGATGCCCGATCTGGTCTCGAACTCGATGGTTTTGTCGCGAGGAACCTCGCCCGATTCCCACAGGTAATGGGCCGACGCAAGCGTCGCGTGCCCGCACAGGTCGACCTCGACAGTCGGCGTGAACCAACGCAGACCGTACCGCGCCCCCTGCGGGACGAGGAACGCCGTTTCCGCCTGGTTCATCTCCATGGCGAGTCCTTGCATCCACTTTTCGTCCATCCATTCTTCCAACAGGCACACGCCCGCAGGGTTGCCGGAGAAAGGTTCCGGGGTGACAAAAGCGTCGATCAAACAGACCGGAGTCGCCATGCCGTGCAGTGTGCGCCTGGACATGAAGTGCGATGGGACAGATGGGCTAGTGCAACTCGGAGCCGGTTCCGGCGTATCCTATCAAGCACGACATGGCACGCATCAAAAAAGCGACGGGGAAAATGCGTTTTCCTGACATCAGCACCGACGCCTTCATGGCCGAGACGGACAAGATGGCGCTGGAGGCGCTTAAGAAGGTCCCTGTCTTTCCTGTCGTGCTCCGCAAGTTCCACGAGATGGGCCTGGACCGATGGCTGTACTGCTGGAACATGGCCCAGGCGGTTCGGTGCGGGCCAAAGCAGTTCAAGACCCTGCACGAGATTCTGCGCGAATCTTGCGAGATTCTCGACATGCCGGAGCCTGAGCTCTATGTCACAAACAATCCGTTTCCCAATGCCTGGACCGGCGGTGTGGAGCGGCCGTACATCACTCTGCGCAGTTCGATCGTCGATTCGTTCACCGACGAGATGCTCTTCGACCTGATCGGGCACGAACTGGGTCACATCAAGGCAGGGCACGTCCTCTACAGCACGGTCGGCCGAGTGCTGATCGAAATCCTTGGCGCACTGGGCCGCTACACGTTTGGCGTCGCCGACCTCGCAGCGATGGCATTGGTTGTCGCGTTCTACGAATGGAGCCGCCAGGCTGAACTGACCTGCGACAGGGCTGGCCTGATCACTTGCCAGAGCTTCGACACGGCGGCGACCGCCATGTTGCGGCTGACTGCGGGCTCAACGAGGTTCAACGAGGAAATGAGCGTCGAGGCGTTCCTGGACCAAGCCCGGATGTACCAGGATATGAGCGCCTCGGACGAGGTCGGCAAGCTGCTGATCTTCTTGTTCTACGGTGCTTACGCCACGCATCCGTACCCTGTCTTGCGCATGCAAGAACTGGAGAAGTGGTACGTCAGCGGCGCTTACGACAAGATCATGAAAGGCGACTACGCAAAAGTCGCTGCCAAGTCCTCGGCTTGAAGTGAAGGCCCTCGGCGGGGCATGATGCGACTATGAACGCAATGATGACGCCACAGGCCCAGCAGCTCCATGCCTGGGTGACGACAGCGAACGGGTTTGAAGGCTACAAGGTCGTCCGGTATATCGGCGTCGTCCGGGGCCTGACGGTGCGGAGCCGATCGGTGATCGGCCAAGTCGGCGCGGGGCTGCAGTCGCTCTTTGGCGGCAATATCACGCTCTATTCTGAGCTGTGCGAGCACGCTCGGCAAGAAGCCTACGACTTGATGATCACCCATGCCGCGCAAATGGGCGCCAACGCGATCATCGCAATGCGATACGACGCGACGGAACTGGCGCAAGGAATCACAGAGGTCTTGGCCTACGGCACGGCCTGCGTTATCGAGCCTGCTTAGCCAGCTTGCTTCCACCGGGCATCGGAATCGAGTACTGGCTTACCAGCACACAGGCCGCCCATCGTGGTCTTCGGCAGTGTCCGGACGACCGCAGTCTTTTCCCAGATCATAAAGTAGCCGAGTCCGCCCTTCGCCAAGCTAGTCGGCATCGCGACCTCGTAGGACTTGGCGTCTTCTAGAGCAGCTCCGAGCACCGTTGCCGAGACGACACGCTTGTCTGGAGACTTGTCTTTGTCGAAAACGACATCGATGCCGCTCACCTGCAGAAAGCTGGGATTGGAGGAAGGGAACAGACTCACCGACCTTTCCAGGGCAGACCGAATCTGTTTGCCGGTCAGTCGGACAACGGAAACGGATTCGGCGGGGAACTGGATCCATGTCGACAAATCGTCCTTTTTGCCGGTCGAATTAAGGACTCCATCGGGGACGAAAGCGATCGGTGCCGACGTCGCCGCGCACAGGGCGTCAGCGATCGATTGGCCCGCCGCCGAAGTGCCTGCAGGCTCGGCTGAAGCCGCGGCCACCATAGTCATGGCGGCGCACAGCAGCAAGCATTGACGCATCAGGAATTTCACGGCGATCCCCACTCTATTTGTAGGGCCGAATCGCTTTTCGTTCCGTCGGACCGGGACCTTTTCCTGCTCAGAAGTCGACGTCGACACCCATCGACCGGGCAGTACCGGCCACGATGCGGATCGCCATCTCTTCGTCGGTGGTGTTCAGGTCCGGCATCTTGCGCTTGGCGACCTCGATAGCCTTGGCCCTGGTGAGACGTCCGACGACCTCTTTGCTAGGGTTCTTGGCCCCGCTGTCGATGCCGACCGCCTGTTTGATGAGGGCGCTCATCAAGGGCTGCTTGACGACAAAACTGTACGACCTGTCCTCAAAGACGGTGATCTCGACCGGCA
>JAFDWT010000014.1:29335-32374 GCA_018268335.1 Armatimonadota bacterium
GGCAGGGCCGACGGGCGGCGCGGGGGTGCCTTTGCCCGCGTTGATGTTCAACTTGATGACGCTAGAAATCTTTTTGGCCATAGCTACGCTTTCCTTTCCGTCCTCGTCACGGAGACTGTGGAAGCGGCAGTCGGGACCACGAGGGGACGCGTGAGGGACGAAAGATACCCGGTCCGCCAAGGAATCTCAGGACCGGCACGCGCTGTGCCACACTCAGAGAACCCTTCCCGGATACAAGTGCCGACGATGTCAGAAGTTTCCCTGAAGATCCCCCAGATCGGCGAGGGCCTCCAAGAGGCCCGGTTGGTCGCGTTTTTGAAGCAGCCTGGTGACCGCGTCGGACGCGACGAGGCCATTTACCAAATGGAGACCGACAAAGCGGTCATGGACGTCGAGTCGCCGCACGAGGGTGTGGTCGTCCGCCTGCTGGCCAAACCGGACGACGTGCTGGCCATCGGGGCCGACGTGATGGTTCTGGACGTCTCGGGCGAAGCTCCTGCGGCAAGCGAGGCCGCTGGCGAGGTCACGGTCTTTGTCCCTCAGATCGGCGAGGGTCTTCAGGAGGCACGCATCGTAGCCTTCCTCAAGCAGCCGGGGGACACCGTCGTTCGCGACGAGGCGATCTACCAAATGGAGACCGACAAGGCGGTNNGGTCATGGACGTCGAGTCGCCCTATGCTGGGACTGTCCTGCGATGGCTGGCCGAGCCTGACCAGGTTCTCGCCATCGGCGCGCCCGTGGGCGTTCTGGCCAGCACCGACGCTCCGGTCTCCGCTGCGACGCATGGAGCACCCAGTGTGGCTGCAGCCCCCGCCTCTGCTGCGCCAGCGACCGCCAAGCGACGCGACGTGCCGCCGCGCACCCGCGCCTACGCCAAGGAAAAGGGTCTCACTGACGCCCAACTGGACGAGGTCCCGGCTGCCAGCGGCAAGCTGATGCCCAGCGACATCGACGCCTATCTGGCTGGGACCACGACTCCGGTACAAGCACCGTCGACAGGCAAAGGATTCACCGAAGCGCCGATGGCGGCGAAGCAAAGAGTTTTGGCCAGTCGACTTGTCCGCGGCAGCCAACTGGTCGTCCCCGGCATGATGAGCGTCAGCGTCGATTGGACGGCGCTCGAGGCGGCGAGGGCCGCCTACAAATCGGCTGGCGGTGACTTCCAGCCGAGTGTCTTTACGATGTTCGCTTACGCCGTCGCGAAAGCCGCCGGAAAGCACCCTGTCGTGCGCTCGACGCTGGTGGGCGATTCGGTCGTCCGCACGTATGCCCACATCAACCTCGGCATCGCCGTGGCCCTGCCCGGCGACGAACTGGTGGTCGCTGTCGTCCGGGAAGCCGACACTTTGGACTGGCCAGCCTTCGCCGCCGCCGCGCGGGCGCGCATCGACGAGGCGCGCCAAGGCAAAGACCAGGCCGACGAAAGCGTCACCCTGAGCATCACCAACATGGCGGGGCACGGTATCCGTGACGCCATGGCCGTCGTCGTGCCGCCAGGGATCGCGACGGTGTTCCTGGGCGAAGCCCACTGGGGCGTCTCGAACGACCACGAACCCCGCTTCCAACGGCAGAGCAATGTCGGCATCACGATCGACCACCGGCTGATCAACGGCGTTGGTGGGGCCGAGTTCCTGAACACAGTCAAGGTATTGGCCGAAGACATCGGCAGTTTGGTAGAGCCATGAAAAAACCGATCATCGGCATCACGATGGGCAGCGTGGACAGTCCGAAGACAGGCGCCAAACATGTCAAGCACGTCCTGAACCGCGACTATGTCGACCGGATCACCGAGGCCGGCGCCGCGACCGTGCTCTTGCCCCCTGGAACCGACGCCCAGGCCGTGTTGCCACTCTTGGACGGCATCCTGATCACCGGCGGCAACGACCTGGACAGCGCCGCCTGGGGCGAGCCGATTCACCCAGAGGCCGACCTGGAGGATCCACGTCGCGCCGCATTGGAGCACGAGTTGCTGGACCACGCCGACCCCCGGATGCCGGTCTTTGGCATCTGCTACGGCTGCCAACTGCTCAACGTCCACTACGGTGGCAGCCTCACCCAACACTTGCCCGACGTCGTCGGCGACGACAAGCACCGCGGCGACCCGATGCAGGAATACAATGTCGATCCTGACTCGAAGCTCGGCATGGTCGTCGGCAATGCAGCGCAAGGGCGCAGCAGCCACCACCAGGCGGTCAGGGACATCGCCCCTGGCCTGCGCGTCGTGGCCCGTCATGCGGACGGCACCGTCGAGGCGGTCGAGACCGACGACCGGCGGTGGATCCTCGGCGTCCAGTGGCACCCTGAGCGGAGCGAGACCGAGACGAGCGCCAAGCTTTTTGAATCCTTCATCGCAGCCGCCAAGCGGTACCAGGAGGAGAAGGCCGCTTGCGGTACTTGGTGAACGGGGTCGCCAGCGACCTCAGTCCGGATCCATCCATTGAGGTTGTCCAGGCGCCTGACAGGCTTCTCGTCCATACGCCTGAAGGCACTGTTTCAGCTCTCGTCGCCCGTGCCGGAAACAAGACCCTGGTGTCGGTCGGAGGTGCCCAATTTGAAATCGCAGCTGTTGCCCGCGGCGGAGGTGCCGCTGAAGCCGCTGGAAGCGGCACGAAACTAGCACCGATGCCAGGTTTGGTCGTCGATGTCTTTGTGGAACAAGACCAATGGGTGGACTCGGGCGCCAGGCTTTTGGTGCTCGAGGCCATGAAGATGCAGCACGTGGTCACGTCAGATGTGGCTGGCACTGTCGTTGCACTTCCGGTAAGCAAGGGACAGCAGGTTTCGGAGGGCGACCTGTTGGTGACTGTAGGGCCGACGGACGAGACGGGGAATGGCGACAAAAATCGCGGACCTTGATTTTGCAATGCAGGTGGAACGCTTTCGCGACGCCTGCGACTTCGCCGGTGTCCGCGAACGCAACCTCTTCCTCAACGACCTTCGCGCCGCCTTGAACCGGCTCCCCTACTTCAACGTCCACAAGGCCGGCATCACCTACTCCAATGACCCCATGGTCGAAATTTGGGGCAAGTTCCACGTCAC
>JAFDWT010000014.1:32404-62718 GCA_018268335.1 Armatimonadota bacterium
GACCGGTCGTGGTACTACAGCCTGGTCGCCAAGGACGAAGGCTTTTCGTTCCGGTTCCTATGCCGTCTGGACAATAACTGCTTCGTGACCGCCAACATCCAGGTATTCCCGGTTCGATAGCCTTCAGCGGCCACAATGGAAGGAGTGGTCCGGATCATCGAAGTCGGCCCCCGCGATGGGCTGCAGAACGAAAAGACGTCTGTCCCAACCGATGTCAAATCGGCGTTTGCCCTGTCCCTGGCCGACGCTGGACTCCGGGAGATCGAGCTGACTAGCTTCGTGTCCCCTAAGTGGGTGCCCCAGCTTGCCGATGCGGCAGAGACTTC
The DNA here is from genome assembly GCA_018268335.1 of Armatimonadota bacterium. Taxonomy (GTDB): domain Bacteria; phylum Armatimonadota; class Fimbriimonadia; order Fimbriimonadales; family Fimbriimonadaceae; genus JAHBTB01. The sequence goes on from JAFDWT010000014.1 coordinate 32,731, forward strand.
CGCCGCCGCCATGCTGCGGCAGGACGTCGCCTGGTCGGCCCTAGTGCCGAACGCCAAGGGCCTGGAGCGCGCTGTCCAGTGCGGCTACCAGCGGATCGCCCTGTTCACCGCCGCCAGCGAGGCGTTTGTGAACAAGAACATCAACATGTCGGTCGAAGAATCGCTCGACCTCTTTGCCGAGATTGTCTTGCTGTTTCGGCACCAGGTGCCGAATGGCTTCGTGCGCGGCTACGTGTCGACAGCTTTTGAGTGCCCCTATGCCGGACGGGTCGATCCGACTGAAGTGGTCCGGGTCTGCAGCCGCCTCCTCGAAGCCGGAGTCGACGAGGTCAGCTTGGGCGACACCATTGGCGTCGCCTCGCCTCGCGAAGTGAGGGCCTTAGCTCAAGAACTGCGAGAGACGGTGCCAGACGACAAAGTGGCGTGGCACTTCCATGACACGCGGGGCACAGCGGTCGCCAACGCTTTGTGCGCTCTTGACCTGGGCTACACCTCGTTCGACGCCAGCGCTGCTGGGCTGGGCGGGTGTCCATTCGCACCTGGCGCAGGCGGCAACCTCGCGACTGACGACTTGGTGTACGCGTTGGAACGCGAGGGCGTCGCGACCGGGGTCGATCCAGTCAAGCTGGCGCAGGCTAGCCTGCCGGTGCTCCAGATTCTGGGGCGGGCGCCGACTGCGAAGGCTCAACTGGCTGTGCTTTCGGCTTGTAGTTGATGCGCTGGTAAATCCCGTAGGCGGCCAACGCGACCGAAATGACGGCCACCATCGCCGTCGCCGCCCGTTCCTGCCCCTGCAATCCAAACCCACGCCAGTTGACGGCCAATACCGTCGCCCCGATGGGCACCATCGCGGGCAACATGCCGATGCCGAACGGCGAAATGGCCAGCAGGAAGTAAAGGGCCATCACCGGAGCCAGCCAGACCGCCGTCTTTCTGGCCTGCATCTGGAACTTGTGCAGGCAGGCGAAGAACATGCCCATGAACGCCAAGTCTGCGGGGCCGACGAGCCCGAGGTCCACGATCCTCGCCCCCTGCGGCTGCTCGCCTTGCTGCACCGTGTTCACTTTGGGCACCGAGGCCGCCATGGACCGGAGGATTTCAGGGTTGTTCTCTACGATTCGGGCCGTCGGTGCGAACGGCGTCGCGACCAGGAACACGTCGAATCCCGCCAGAAACAAGGCAACCGGCAGCAATAGGGCCTTCTCTTTAAGCGCCAATGAGACAAGCCCGCCCAACCCTAGGCACCAGATGAGGACGCCTGCTTGCATCGTCATTGCACCGAGGACGCCGACCACGCCTTCGCCATGCGCTGGTCGCGCCAGAGCGAACCCGACGACATGCAGCACTGCCCCCAGCCCAAACACAAGGCCGGCGGACTTGCCGCTCCACTGCTTGCCTCCGCCGATGTAAAGGGCTACGATCGGGCCGCCGACAAAGACCAGCGAGGTGACGAGGGTCAGGACTCCGGCGACTTCCCTGGGAACAACCACGACCGCGACCAGCAACCGGACGAGGGCCAAGCCGACGACCCAAGCGAAAAACACCGCAAGCGGCCGACCACTATTCGGCGACGACGGGGAGGCTGGCGGGGAGCTCGTTTCCAAGAGCCTGATGGTACACCCTGACGACCTTGGAGACCATCTTCTCGACGGTGTATTCAGCAGCGGTTTCCCGTGCGCCGACCGACAATGTGGCCGCCAGGTGCCGGTCATCGACAATCCGGCGGACAGCCTCTCCAAACTCGTCGGCCCGATTCGGCACCAGGAACCCGTTGGTGCCGTCACGGACTGCGGCCCCGGCGCCGCCCCCGGTGACTACGACGACCGGCAAGCTGTGCGACATCGCCTCGACCACCACGAGCCCCTGGGTCTCAGTCATGGAAGTAAAGGCAAAGACATCCGCCGCGGCGTAGTAGGTGTCGATCTCCTCTCGAGGGATGAACCCGAAAAACCGGACCCGGTCGCCAATGCCCGACTGGCGGACAAAGGTGCGGAGCTCCTCGCGCGCTGGCCCGTCTCCCACCACCCATAGATGCAGCCGGGGTGTCGTCGCCAACAGCGGCGCCATGGCCTCGAACAGCACCTTGAGGTTCTTCTCACGCGCGATCCTGCCGGCGTAAAGGACCACCGTGTCAGACGGCCCCAAGTCGAACTTCGCCCGTGCCGCAGGCCGTAGGTCGGGTGCCGGCAACCGGATGCCAGTCGGCACGACGGTGGTCGGCGTGCGGACGGCGTGTCGGTGGAGCCAGTGGCTGGCTGCCTCGCTCGGCGTGACCACATGGGCGACTCGGTTATAGAAGTAGTTCGTGTGCTTGGCGATCTTGAACTTGGTGTACCGGTGCGGCAGGTAGGGGACGTAGTGGGCGTACTTGTCGTACTGCGTGTGATAGGTGGCGACGGCGGTCACCTCTTCGGATTGCGCCCAACGTAGGCCGACCATACCGACGGTGAACGGTGTGTGGCAGTGGACGATGTCAAAGTGGCGACGACGAAACTCACCCAAAAGGCCATAGAACGGCGGGATGCTGAGCGGATAACCCGGCGCCCAGGGAGTCTGCACACTGAAAAACCTGCAGGTATTGGGGTCTTGCTCTTTGTGCCCGGGGTAGCCGGAAGTGAAGAGCGACACCGAGTGCCCCAAGGCGCGGAGGCCTTTGGAAAGTTGGTCGACGGAAACGCTGACCCCGTTGAGGATCGGCAACGCGCTGTCGCTGAACATCGCGATGCTCAGCCGACGGCCGCTGGCGTCCGAGGTCACTCCTCCGGGATTCTACCGTGGTCTTCGACGAACTTCGCGAGGCCGCTCAGGCGGAAGCGGCGCTGGCCGCCGACCGTCCGGTGGTGCTCCAGCCAGCCGCGGTTGGTGTACCGGCGGACAGTGGCCGGGCAGACGCCCAAAAGCCTGCTGACGTCTTCCAATGTGAGGACCGGGTCGACGAGGCGCCGGATCAGTTCTTCGCGTGTCTCGCCGAATTCGCCCTGGTAATACCTTGCTGTGACGTTATCACTGAAGAAACGCCCCAAGAACTCCATATGGCGCGGCAGGTTTTCTAGCAATTCTTTCAGGTCTTTGTCGATGACCTGCGCGGGCTGGTTCTGCTTGGAGCGTCGAGGTCGGGGGGCGCTCAGTTGCGTCTTGCGGAAGCGTTTTGGCTTCGCGGCGTCCGAACTGCCAGTCTGCTTTCCTGCTTTCTTTGTGTCGAGAAACGCGCTTTCGATGTACTCGAGTGGGTCGAATCCTTTGGTCGTAGCGGACATGGCGTCCTCACGATAATGACACATGAAATGGGCCCAATGGGCCGGTTTTCAGGCTAGGAGCATCGCGTCGCCAAAGCTCAGGAACCTATATTTTTCAACAATCGCCTGGCGATATGCTTCGATCAGGTATTCCTTTCGGGTGAACGCGGACAGCATCGCCAGCATCGTCGTGCGGGGCATGTGGAAGTTCGTCAAGATCGCGTCAACATTTTTGAACGTGTAGCCTGGGGTGATGTAGATGGTCGTTTTCATTTGGCCGGGGCTGACCTGGCGCCGTCCTTGAGAAAACGACTCGATTGTTCGCACCGACGTCGTACCGACAGCCACGACCCTGCCTGAACAGCCGTTGATCGATGCGGCAGCCGCCTCGGTCAGTTCACATTGTTCTCCGTGGATCGTGTGGCCCTCGACGGTCTCCGATTGGACAGGCCTGAAGGTGTCCAGGCTTACGTCGAGGGTGACGTAAGTTGTCCGGATTCCCTTCTCGGCTAATGCGGTCAGGATCCCGGGCGTGAAGTGCAGTCCGGCTGTCGGCGCTGCAGCGCTGCCCGGTCGGGCCGAGTACACCGTTTGATACCGCTCCTGGTCTTGCAACATTGTATGGACGTAGGGCGGCAGGGGCGTCCGACCCTGCTCGGCCAGATGCTTCCGCCAATCGCGGCCTTCCAGCTGCAACTTGCGGAGTGGGCCGTCGGATTCAGCCTGGCAGACGCCGGAAAGACCATCTGAAAACAGCACACGCGTCCCGGCCCGAAGCCGCTTCCCTGGCTTCAGCAGGCAAGAGAACAGACCGTTTTCCTCCTCGGTCAGCAGCATTGCCTCGACCTCGCCGCCGGTTTCCTTGCGCCCCATCAGTCGCAGGGCGCTCACTCTGGTGTTGTTCAGCACTAAGAGATCGCCAGCTCGAAGTTCGTCCAGCAGGTTACGGAATATGAGGTGGCGGACTTCCCCGGTCTCTTTGTCCAGCCGGAGCATACGGGAAGCCGACCGGTCGGCAAGCGGTTCCTGCGCGATCAGCCCCTCGGGAAGATCGTAGTCCAGCTCGTCGATCCTCACAGGCCCAGCACCGCCGGTAGGTCGTGGAGAGAGGCCAGAACACGGTCTGAACTGGCAGGCAAACCGCGTTCAAGGAGAAGAGCCTCCGCGCCGGTCGCTAGAGCGCCCTGGACGTCGTCGATGGGGTTGTCCCCAATGTGCAAGACCTCACCCGGCTCGACACCGGCGCGCTCGAACATGGCCTGGAAGAGCCGGGCGTCGGGCTTCTCCCAGCCTTCCTCCATGCTGGCCATGACGTGGTCGAAGTAGCCTTTGAGACCGAACTCATTGACGACTCGGTGCAACGAGTTGTCCCAGTTGCTGACGATCACCATCCTAATGCCTGCCGCTGCCAGGCTCTGCAAACAGGGCAGGACATCGTCGTAGAGGGCAAAGACATGGGAAGGAGGGCCGTAGACGATCCTGTCAGCCTCGGCCACGACCGCGTCAACAAGGCTGGTCTCAAGGCCGCACCGAGCCAGCCAGTCACCTGTCAGTTCGCGCCAAAACTCCAGACAGGCTGCCTCGTCGCGCTGCCGGTTGACCAGGTGGAAGTCCGGCCAGCGGGTGGCGAGCAAACGCCCGTAGACTTCGCTGGCGACTTGCCGGTCAAAGTCCGTTCCGGTCGCCGCCAGGGCGTCACAGGCGACAGCCGGTGGGTTCCAATCGACCTGCACCAGCGTCTGGGCGCAGTCAAAGCTGATGACTGTCGGCCTGGTTTCCACGGCCACAAGCATGGACCAGACGCGCCGCCTCGCCGTGATGCATCAGGAACGGGGTGGCCAAACGGCCTAATTCCGCCACGGGCACGACACGCCTATCGGGCTAGGAAGTAATCCTAGACATGCGTCCGAAGTTTTCATACAAGACGTCGTTCCTTGTCGCTGCGTCTTTGCTCGTCACCGCATTGGCCGCCGCCGCTATCGACGCTTACACGCTGAAGCGAACCGCCAAGGCCGGCGACACCACCAAGTCGAAAGTGACCCTGGACCTCGAAGCCAACGGCATGTCGATCAACGCTGCTATCGACGCCGTCAGTAAGGTCATCGATGTCAAAGCCGACGGGACAATTGTTGAAGAGTCGGTCCAGAAGCACCTGGTTGTGACGGCGGGAGGCTCTGAACTCGCCAACCAGGACGACGCTGGCAAAGCCACGACCACCAGAGACGCCCGCGGCATCGTCTCGGCCATCGAGACCAGCGAGGACGGCGGCGGCAACAAATGGCGCAACGAGCGCATCATCTCCCTGATCTATCCCGAGAAGCCGGTGAACATCGGCGACAAGTGGACCTACGAGTCCAAGGCCGACAAGTCCAAGGACTTGCCACTGGGCACCTTCACGTACGAGGTGAAAGGCAAAGAGAAGGTGAAGGACAAAGAAGTTCTTCGTATCAATTACACGTTCAAGGAGACCGGCGTCGATGACGCCATCGAGTCCGAAGGCTACATGCTGGTCAGCATCGCAACCGGCGAAGTGCTGAAGTCGGACGGCAAGGTCAAGAACTATCCGATCCCTCAACTTGGCCCGACCGCTGTCAAGTACAAACAAGAAGTCGTCGACTGATCTGTTTGTTGACGAACACAGGGACGGCGTGCTGCGATTTGCAGCACGCCGTCCTTCTTTTCAACCGTCCAAGTATCATGGGAGTCACCCCGTGAAAGCGAAGACCGCTCCAATTCTCATCATGCTCGCCAGCCTGGCTTTGGCCGTCGCGCCGACTGGCCTGGAAAGGACGACCAAAGTGGGTGACAAGAGCACCTATGCGTTGGTCTTCGACTACAAGATGCCCCAGGGTTCGGGCATGTTCACCTCAGCGGTCGAAGAAGAGACGAAAGCAGTGACCGCTACGGGATTTGAGGTCCAACGGACGTATAAGGACACAAAGGTGAGCGTCGACGGGCAGGACTTCCCGCAAAACTTCCCGCCCTACACCCTCGGCTACGACAAGGCCGGCAAGGTGCTGACAGCGGCAGGAGACGAGGTCGGCGCCGACGCCACCCGCTTTATCCGCATGTGGACGTTCGTCGCCCCCGGCAAGCCGGTCGACGTCAACGACACGTGGAAAGTCGAGGAAGCCGAGGACAAAGATGCCGGCAAGCCGGCATTCGAGGCGAACTTCAAGATGGTCGGCAAGGACGCGGTCGCCGGATTTGACACCGCCAAAGTGGAGTTCTCCGCCAAGGAAACTGGTGACAGCAAAGCCACCGCCAAAGGCACCTTCTGGATCCGCCTGACCGACGGGGCCACCGTGAAGGCCGAGATCGACCTCGTCCAGGCGCCCAACCCGGGCCAACCGATGGACGGCAAGCTGACCTACAGCTTGAAGCCCTGACGGCGCGGCCGGCTGATCTGGTGGCAGCGTCGGCAGCGGGCCTCGTAGCTCTCGGTCGCGCCGACGAGGACGATCGGGTCGTCCCATTTGGCCGGCTTGCCGTCCACCAGCCGCTGTGTGTGGCTGGCTAGGCCGCCGCACCGGATGCAGATCGCGCGGAGCTTGACGACTTCGTCGGCCATGGCCAGGAGCTGCGGCATCGGGCCGAACGGCATCCGGCGAAAGTCTTGGTCTAGACCGGCGACCACTACCTCCTTGCCGCTGTCCGCCCAGCCCAGCACGACCTCGATGATCCGGTCGTCGAAGAATTGGCACTCTTCAACCAGGATGACCTCGGTCTCCGGCAACACGTGGGAGACCAACTCGGCCACACCGTTGACCGGCGTCGACTCCAAAGCCACGCCCATGTGCGAGACCACCCGGGCAGCGTCGAACCGGCTGTCGATGGCTGGTTTGAAGACTTGGACTTTCTTGCGGGCATAGAGGGCGCGCCGGGCCCGGCGGATGAGCTCTTCTGTCTTGCCAGCGAACATGCTGCCGCAAACGACCGTGATCTGGCCGGGCTGCTTCACTCGACCGCTCCTTCTTCTTCCATGTCCGCCTCGAACATCTCCTCCATCTCGTCCCCCAGGTCTTCGTCCATCGCCTTGCCCATTTCGCGGACCATTTCTCTCATTTCGCTTGGGCTTTCCGGCTCGCCCCGAGCCTCCAACTCGTCAGCGATAGCTTCGATCCTGGCGTCCTCGTCACGCCCCTTTCTGAACCGGCTGACGAGGCGCGACAGGTCACGGCCGCCGCACTTGGGGCAGACTTCCTCGTCCGGCTCGGCGACCATGCCCATGAGCAGGCTCACTTTGGCACCACAGGTGCCGCAGCGATACTCAAAGACAGGCATCGGCGCAGATTACCGCTCGCCCGGCAGCACGATGCCCCGCATGATGACGCGCTGGGCCGCGAGGAAGACGACGAGCGTCGGCAGCGCCACCAGGGTCACCGCCGCCATCATCACTGCTTTGGGTGCGGCTTGCTGCAGCTGATAGACGAACACCATCAGGGTCCAAATGTTCCTGTCTTGAGCAACCAAGAAGGCGTAGAGGAACGAGCCATAGGCTCCCATAAAGGCCATCAGGGCGAGGTAGCCCAGCACCGGCTTGCTCAAGGGTAGTGCCAACTTCCAGAGCATCGTCATCTCTTTGGCACCGTCGATCTGGCCGCTCTCAAAGACCTCGCGAGGCAGCGAGTCGAAGAACCCTTTGAGCAGGAACACCATGTACCCGCTCGCCGCGCCGGGAAGGACGAGGGCGGCAAAGGTATTGAGAAGGTGCAGCTCCTTGAGCTGCAGGAACGCCGGGATCATCGTCACCTCGGCAGGGAAGGCCATGGTGGCCAGCAAGAAGACGAGGATGCGGGCCGTGGCCTTCATCGGATAGCGGCTGAGCGCATAAGCCGCCAGTGGGTTGACCGTTAACTGGGCCAGGACTGCCAACAGACAGAAGACAGTCGTGTTGAGCGCCGCCCGACCGTTGGTGAAGACAGCGCGGATGACATAGCGGAAGTTCCGGGTCGCCATTTCTCCGGCGATGTCGGACCGGTGGATGGCTACCCAGTCGGCTTCTTCGGCGAGGACGGGCAACGGGCCGGGGTGGATCCTCTGCCACTGCCCTTCGACGGTGCCCGCCGCGCGGAACCGTTCGGGCAAACCGTGTTCAAGAAACTCCTCTCGAATTGCGCCTCCGGAGGGCAGGCGCATCTCCTCGAACTTCTTTGCCGAGCCAGCCGCTTCGGCAGGGACCCGCGCGAACTGGTTTTCCCATTTGGCCCGCGCCCACTGCTGGAACATCCGGTCGGCGCGTACGGGCAGTCGGAACTCGACCGGCAGTGTCGCCTTGAACTCCAACCAGTCGCTCCACCTTGGCCCAGGTGTCGGCTTCCAGTTCGCCCGTCCCAACTGCTCGGCGACTGGGGTGACCGCCAGGAAGTCTCCGGAGAAGTCGTTGTAGGCCCGACCGACAGCCTGGATCGTGCCGTACTTGGCCTGCAGCCAGTGTTGCCAGCGTTCACTGAGCCGGCTGGAAACGGCGTTAGTCGGCATGGTGAATGCCGCCGACCACTGGTCGGGCGGCAGAGCCATCAGGAATTCGCGATAGGCAGCCACTGCCGACTGGTCTGCCTGGGCACCGATGGAGGCCGACGCCATCGCGTCGGCGTCATTGGCGTACTTGTCGTGGCGGTATTTGGCGAGCAACTCGGTGTCCGAGACCAAATATCCGGGCACAAACCGCCCGTCGTTCTGGTCGCTTGGCCCCTTCAGGGCCAGGGAGACCATCGAGGCGAACGGATAGACGGTTGTCAGCGCGCCCAGGGACAGGACGATGTACAACACCGCCATGGCCAGTCGCGCCCGCGGACGGTTCCGTCCGACGCGTCCGACCAAGGGCATGGGGGCATTCTATCACCCACAGGCATTTTCACTGGCTTTGAAAAAAACCCGCAAAAACACGTAATCCCAGTAATTTTACTAGGTGGCCAGCAATTCTGACAGGGAACAAGACACGTGTAAGCCGGCACAGAGCACGGGAACCCCAAGGACGGGGAGCGACGGCCGGAGTCAAGGAAGAACAAACATGTCTTTTCGCATTAACACAAACACGACGGCGATGAACGCCCTTCGTAATTTGGGCACGACAGGCGACAAGTTCGCCCAGTCTGTCAACCGACTGTCCACCGGCCTGCGGATCAACTCCGCCGCCGACGATCCGTCCGGCCTCATCTTCAGTGAGAATTTCCGCGCCCAGATTTCTGGCGTCGAAGCGGCCATCTCCAACAACCAGAACGCCATCAACTACACGAAGACGGCAGAAGGGGCCCTCGACGAGATCTCTGGCCTTCTCCGCGACGCCAGGACGCTGGCCGTGCAGAGCGCCAACACCGCTGTCCTCAGTTCTGACCAATTGCAGGCGAACCAGACGCAGCTCAACCTCATCGCCGAATCGATCAACCGCATCGCGTCGCAAACACAGTTCGGTACCAAGAAGCTTCTTGACGGCAGCTCCGGAGTCAATGGCTCGGTCATCAATGCTGCCGCTCTCCGGGGACTGACGCTCAGTGGCACCTTTAACGGCACCTCTTTGATATCGAGCGGCAATGTCGGTGTCAACGTGACGACCGCCGCCACCAGAGCCCAAGTCAGCGGCACCCGGGCCGTGACCGTCGGCAGCGAAGCTGTCTATCTCGGCACCGCCGTTGGCGCCGCCGCCGCCGGTTCGTTCTCCATCAACGGTTTCCAGTTCAACGTCGCCGCCACTGATACCTGGGGCCAAGTGATCGACAAGATCAACGCGGCCAGCGGTTCGACCGGTGTGACGGCGCAGTCCAACTACTCTGGTGGTAACGGCAACATTGTCTTGACCTCCAGCACCTACGGCACCAAGGGCAACTTCACCTTGGCCGACAGTGGCGTGCTGCTGAGCGCGGCGGGCTCCTCGACGGGCACCGGTGTCAATGCCGTCGCCGACGTCACGATCGGTGGTAACACGGTGACCTTCAGCGGTGGCTTGGCCGGCAACGACGGTCTGACTGTCACTGACACCGAAGGTAACCGCATCGTCTTGGCGGAGACCGCCTCGGGCAACTATGCCACCGCCGGCTACGTCAACGTCGGTTCGGCGCAGTTCCAGACGGGTGGCAACGCCAACCAGCGGTCGGTGCTGTCCATCGGCAACTTCTCGGCCACGACCCTCGGCGTCAGCGGCCTTGACCTGACCAGCCAGTCGGGCTCGACCGCCGCCATCCAGGCGATCGACGCCGCCATCAGCAACCTCAGCGATAAGCGAGGCGAGATCGGCAGCTTCCAGCGCAACATTCTGGAGTCCAACGTCCGCTCGCTCGGCATCGCCAAGGAGAACCTGAGCGCCACCGAATCGGCTGTCCGCGACACCGACATCGCTGCCGAGATGACCAACTACACGAAACTGCAGATCCTGCAGCAGAGCGGTCTGGCCGTCTTGGCCCAGGCCAACCAAGCGCCCCAGTCGGTCCTCTCCCTGCTGCGTGGCGGCTAGTGATGAGGCGCCGACGAGCGCAGCCGGATGACGGAGAGGGTCGGGTCAGCCCCAGACTCTTGAGCCGCCAGCTCCGGGGCAACCGCCCCTCCCCGTCCACCGGCACAACCAAAAGGGATTTCTATCCTGCGAAAAGACCACCCGGGCACCCGTCCCGGGTCTTTTTGCGTGTCGGCTACTATGGTGCCAGTGGACGTGCAGACACTGGCCGACGAACAGGCGACGCGGGCGCTGGGCGCGTCATTTGTCGGCGTCTGGCGGGCGGGCGACGTTATTTATTTGGAAGGCCCGTTAGGGGTTGGGAAGACGACGTTTGTCCGTGGCTACCTGGAGGCGTTGGGGCATGTCGGGCCCGTACGGTCGCCGACTTTTACGATTTTGCAGACCTATCCAACTGCTCCACCGGTGGTCCATGCCGACCTTTACCGATTGGAGACCTGGAAGGGTGTGGGTTTGGAGGACCTGTTGGACGACCACGTCGTCCTCATCGAGTGGCCGGACAGGGCGGCAGGATTGGTGCCTAACCAGTCCGTCTGGCGGCTAAAGTTCCTGTTCAAAGAGAAGGGCCGGACGGTCGCCGTGGTGCCCCCATCGGGCTAAGCCATACTGATGCCATGCCAGTCCGTGTCGGGGTGATCAGCTCGGCCCATGTCCATGCTCCCAGCTTTGTCGCCTGTTGCCAGGCTTCGCCGCAGGCCGAAGTCGTCGGCCTTTGGGACGACGACTTCGAGCGTGGTCGCAAGTTCGCCAGTGAGCGTGGGATCGCGTTTTTCGAGGACATCGACGCCCTGTGCGGTCAGGTCGAGGCGGTGGTCGTCTGCAGCGAAAACATGAAACACGCCGACCAGATTGAGGTCGCTGCGAGGCATGGACTCCATATTCTGTGTGAGAAGCCGGTAGCACCTCGACCCGAGCACGCGGCCAGGATCGAGTCGGCCGTCGGCAAGGACAAGGTCTTCATGACCGCCTTTCCGTGCCCGTTCTCACCGGCGTTCCAGTCTGTCAACCAAAAGGTGAAAGACGGAGTCATCGGCAGGGTGCTGGCGGTCAGCGCGACCAACCAAGGCACTTGTCCATTTGGTTGGTTTGTCGAGACCGATAAGTCTGGGGGTGGCGCAATGGTGGACCACACCGTCCACGTCACCGACCTCTTGCGCCGATTGCTTGGCGAGGAACCGGCGACGGTACAGGCCATGACCGGCAATAACGTCTATGGGAAGGACTGGGAAGACACCGCCATGGTCAGCGTCGGGTTTCCCAGCGGCGTCTTCGCCACCATTGACTCCAGTTGGAGCAAGCCCGCCAGTTACAAAACTTGGGGCAACGTCAAGCTGACCGTCGTCGGCGAAAAGGGTGTCATCGAGACCGACCTCTTCACGCAAGGCTACGACGTCTACTCAGGCAAGCACTATCAAGCTGGCGTCGGCTCGAACCTGGACCAAATGATGGTCGACGAGTTTCTCGATGCCGTTATGGCTGGCAGAGAGCCAAGCATCACGCTCCACGACGGCCTGCAGGCCTCCCGCGTCGCCATGGCTGCCTACCGCAGCGTCAGCAATGGCGGAGCTGTGGTCACACTCTAGACCCGCACTGGAATCGCTTCGCTCTATCCAGTGCCACCCGCTCTTAGCCGCCAAGGATCGCCGGATAGACCTCGACCGCCCGGAGACTGACCTTCTTGCCGTCGCGCGGGATGATCCGGAGATAGCGGCCGGCAATGGCTGGTGCCCGGTAGGTGTAGGTCAGGGTCCCGCTCTTCTCGACGGACACGAGGGCAGCGTGCTGGGTGGACATCGTCTCACGCAACCATGTTCTGGCCGAGGCAGGCGTCTGGGCGGTGCCATAGACGGCGACGTCGAACATCTCCCAGATCTTCGACCCCGCCGGAACGCTCAGGCGAAGCTCGCCGATCGGGCGGTCGCGGCCCAGGTCGACCTCGATCCAGCCGGGCTTCGCTGACGTGTCGAAGTCAAAAGCAGTCTCCGGTTTTCCATCGACCATGGCGACCAGCTGGGCGGGCGGGCTCCCGGCGGAATCGGTGACGATCTTGTTCAGAGCCAAGTCGAGCCTCGTGTCGATCTCGCCGCTGCTCTGGTTGACGCGGTACTCCAGGGTACCGACCGACTTGTTGCCGCGCGCGACCTCTTGCCACAGCGACCACACTGGCATCCAAAATGACTCGACCGTCTTGCCGCGCTTGGTGCGGATTTGGACGTAGAGGTTTTCGGGCGTCACCGGGCCGAAGGCGTTCTTCTTGCCGTTGCCGGCATCACGGCCGGAAACACGGAACAGACCGTTCGCGTCGGTACGATAGTGCATAGCGGCTGATTCGTCGGGCACACCCGACTTCGCCGGGACGTAGTCCACATCGCAGGCAGCGACGGGCTGGCCGGTGTAGTCCTTGATCTGGACCAGCAGCACATTGGGCACCTGCTGCACCAGGGCGGCGCATTGTTCGGGGGTACTGCCCAGACTGGCGTTGGCCAGATAGATCTCCGGCGCAGAGAAGCCCAGAGAGGTCTGTAGCGCGACCGGGTTCTCCACCGAACCCGGGAAGCCGAGTGCAGGGAGTGGCAACAAATTCAGCCAGCGTGTGTCGTCGCGATAGTCGCGGGTGATCCTGGGAGTCGCGCCCGGCCCCATTTCGCCAAAGACAGAGCCGAACTTCGAGTCCAAATACGCCTTCCACAACATGCGGATGTTAGTGGTCGCCGACAGCTTGACCACCGGTGCGCCGCCCTCGGCCTTGGTCACCAGACGGAATCGCACCCTGCCGCCGTCACGGGCAAAGCTGTACCGGCTCATGGGCAGGAGGTATTCGTTCATAGCGGAAACGAGCGACTGCGCTTGCACAGTCTGGGCCGCGTCTCCACCCACACAGGCTAGAGGCTCGCCGTCTGTCCAGACGGACGCCTCGTTGTTGCCGAGATCGGTGTCTCCCGCGCAGGTCGCGGACACTAACATCCGGCTCAGCCGTTGGTCGGCAGGGAACGGCTTGGGGCCAGGGCCAAGGGCCACGGTCGCCCGCTCGCCAGCCGCCAGGACTGGACGGTCGGCCGAGCCAGAATCCGCTCCGGCTTTCCACTCCACTTTGCCCGCCGGTGCCGAGCTGGTACCGAGGTTCGCCACGGACGCCGACCACCCCGCGCCCTCCTTCTCGACCGAGACCACGGCAAGATCAGGTCCGTCGCCACCGCGTTCGGCGAACTCGACCTCCAGCTTGGGACGGCCCTCAAAGAAGTCGTGGCTCAGAAAGGTGACCTGGTTGGCGAACGCCAACCGGAAGCCGTAGTTCTGGCCGGGGTGGTCGCAGATCCACTGCGCGGCCTCCGCCAACCCGTCGACGACGTAGGTCTCGCCGTTGACGGAGCCGGTCGCCGGGATGTTCACCACGTCTTCGGCTGCGCCAGGCGAAGTCCACTTGGCAAAACCGTGTTGCGCACTGTTCCAGGTGGCGGCGAAGGCGCTCGGCGGGCGCTGGCGTTTGTCGGCGGCCAGGACCGGGCCGTCGTCCGGGCCCTCGTCCCACGCTTTGGTCAGGCGGCCCACCGATTCCAACTTCGGAACGTCCTTTGTCACCGACGTCAAGACCAGCTTCGCGCTGGTGACCCGCATGTTCTTCCCCTCCGGTGCCCGCAACTGGGGAAACCGGACGAGGATCGCCAGCCCGGACCCGCCTCGCAGCACGGTGTCGCGGCCAAAGTCGGCCTCGGCCTTGCTGCGGTCCAATGTCGTGTCTTGTGCGAGCGACGTCGACAAAGTCTTCGCCTGAGCCTGGGGCAACAGTGCTGGTGCCAATACGAGCAGCGGGGCGAACATCGCCCTAGTCTAGCCGCCGAGGAGGGCCGTGTAGTGCACCCGGTCGCTCCGCTTGCGCGGGGCGTCCAGCGTATAGCTCTCAAAGACCCGAATGTGGGTGAAACCCGCGTCCGATAGGGCCTCGCGCACTTCGGTGTCGCTGTGGGCCCGCTGGTGGTGGGTCTCGCGGATCTCCTGGTCGTCGCGCCAGAACTCCATGTCGACCCTGATGATGCGCGTCCCGGGGTCGTAGTCGCCTTTCCAGTGGTAGCGGATCTTCGCGTTGCGCCGCAGTTCGACCTGGTCGAACATCGCCTGCTCAAAGGCATAGGCGGTGTTGAGGTCGAAGACGAACGATCCTCCCGGCTCCAAGTGCCGGGCGACCTGCCGGATTGCAGCGCGAAAGCCTTCGAGCTCAGTGATGTAGTTCAGGCTGTCGAAGAAGGAAAACGCACCGTCGAATGTGCGGCCAAGTTCAACGGTGCGCGCGTCGGCAACGGCGTAATCGATGGCCAATCCTTTGGCCGCGGCCTTGCGCTTGGCTTCTTCCACCATGCCCGGCGATATGTCAAAGCCCGAGACCTGATAGCCCGCTTCGACCATGATCTCGGCGACGTTGCCAGTGCCACAGCACACGTCAAGTAGAGTGTCGGGGTCGTGCTCGATCGTGGCCAGCAACAGGCGGTAGTAGCCGGCCCACATTTCGTAGGGCACGTTGGCCATCAGGACGTCGTAATGGGGCGCGATTGGCCCAAAAGAAGGCATGTCTGGCTATCTTACGCCTTCGACTGGCTGCGGGCCCGGATGAAAATGGCAACGGAGTTCAGCAGCAACAGGGCCAAGACCAGGACGATGATGGCCGCAGCGGCCAAGGGCTTGAAGCCAGCGGCCGGCCGTGTGATCCAATCAAAGATCTGCAGCGGCAAGACCGTATAGCGGTCATGGACGCTCTTGGGCAGGAAATTGACATAGCCTACGGCACCGACAACGATCAGCGGGGCTGTCTCGCCGATGGCGCGACTGCCTGCCAAGATCACGCCCGTCAGAATGCCCCCCATCGCGTTGGGGACGACGACCTTGGTGATCGCCTGCCATTTGGTGCACCCCATCGCCAGCGAAGCCTCGCGGTACGAGCGGGGCACCGCCTTCAGGGCCTCTTGCGACACCAAGATCACCATCGGCAGCACGAGGATCGACATCGTCAACGCGCCGGCCAGGATGCTGAACTTCAAGTCCATCACGGCGACAAACACACCCAGTCCGAGCATGCCAAAGACGATGGACGGCACACCAGAAAGGTTGGCGATGTTGACCTGGATGAACTCGGTCATCCGCGTCTTGCGGGTCGTGAATTCCTCCAGATAGACCGCTGCCGCTATGCCGACCGGCACCGTGATGAGCAGCGTCAGCACCATGACCCACAAGCTGCCGGCGATCGAGGAAAGGATGCCCGCCTCCTCTGGCTTGGGCATCGGGAACGAGGTGAAGAACTCAGGCCGGATGCGACTGGCGCCGTCGGCCAAAAGCTTGCCGACCAGCACGAACAAGATGGTGACGGCGATGACGGCGGCGACCAAGCATAGGCTGCCGAAAGCCTGGTCGATCCGCCGGCGGCGAACCAACAAAGCCGCCGACTCGGCGCGTGTCAGCTGCCTCACGCGTACCCCCGGCGGAACCGGCGGACAAACCGCTGGGCGAGGAGGTTCATGGCGAGGGTCAGCAGGAACAGCGTGAGGCCCACGGCGAAGATCGTCTGGTACTCGGGCGAGCCCCGTGAGACGTCGCCTTTGCTGACGTTGACGATATAAGCGGTCATCGTCTGAATCTCTTCGGCCGGATTGAAGGTCAGTTTCGGCGTCGCACCAGCGGCGATCGTGACTGCCATCGTCTCGCCGATGGCCCGGGAGAGGGCGAGGATAAAGGCGGCGACGATCCCGCTCAGGGCCGAAGGGACAACGATCTTAGCGGTGACTTCGGCCTTAGTGGACCCCAAACCATAAGCCGCCTCACGCATGGCCTTGGGCACGGCGGCGATGGCGTCTTGGCAGAGCGAAGCCACCATGGGCAGCGTCATGATGCCGACCACGATCCCGCCCGCCAGCGCGTTGGTGGCGTCGATCTTGGGGAAGAAGACTTGGAGTAGAGGCGTCACCAGGTTCAGTCCCAGGTAACCAAAGACCACGGACGGGATACCGGCCAGCAACTCAAGCGCCGGCTTGAGCACCTTGCGAACCTTAAAGTGCGCGTATTCGGAAAGGTAGACCCCGACCAACAGCCCCAAGGGAATCGAGACCAGGCCAGAGACAACCGTCACCAAGAACGTCCCGCAAATGAGGGGCAGGACACCGTACTCTGGCGGGTCGGCGGCCGGAAACCACTTGGTGCCGGTCAAAAAGGCGACGGGACTGTGGGCCTGGAAGAACGTGAAGGCTTCTTTGGCCAGGATAAAGACGATGCCGATCGTGGACAGCACGCAGGCCAACGCACAGAGAAAGCACACGATCCTGGCGGACAGTTCCTGACCTGCTCGCAGCGTCAGTCGCCTCCCTATGAAACTAGGGAGGCGACCACCGAAGGAGACAGATTCAGGAACTGATGCCATGCTTTACTTTTTGGCGGCGACGAGGTCTTTGTATGGAGTCCCCGGAACGGCGGCCATCGTCACCGAACCCAGCACCTTCTTGGCCACGCGGTCGCGGGCGACTTGGTACAGGTCGTCCGGCAGCGGCACATAACCGGCGGCGGTCACCGCTTTGCCAGCGTTGGCTGTGTCCAAGAAATACTCCAAGAACTTCTTGACGGCGGGCTTGCTGTCCAAGGCCTTGGCGTCGATGTAGGCGAGCAGGGGTCGGCAGAACGGCGCGCAGGTGCCGTCCAGGATCGTCGCCTTGCTCGGCGTGATTGGGCCTTTGCCAGCGTCCACCGGCACGACATGAACCTTGTCCGCGTTCAACTCGGCGTAAGAGAAGCCCATGTAGCCGAGGGCGTTCTCGTCGCGACCGACGACACCGACAACGCCGTCGTATTCAGCCTGCTGGCTGTAGTCTTGCCGCGTGTTCTTGCCGTCTTTGTTGACCACTTCGTTGAAGTACTCATAGGTGCCGTGGGCGCTCGTCGGGCCGACCAGTTTGATGTCCTGGGCGGGCCAGCTGGGGTCGACTTCGTTCCACTTCTTGACCGTGCTCGCCTTGTCCCAGATCTTGTGCAGCTGATCTAGGGTGATCGACTTCAGCCACTGGTTCTTGGGGTTGACGACGATGCAGAGGCCATCATAAGCGACAGCGACCTCGATGTAATCTCTCTTGGCTTCTTGGAGCTTGGCGTCCTCGTCCTTCTTGATCGGCCGCGAGGCGTCGGCGATGTCGATCTCGCCAGCGATGAACTTCTTCATGCCGGCGCCAGTGCCGGCCTTGCCGACCGTGATCTTGTCCTGGCTCTGCGACTTGTAGTTCGCGCTCGCCGCTTCCATGATCGGATACACGGTGTTGGAGCCGTCGATGGTGACGGTGCCTGCCTCGGCGGCAGCGCCTCCACCCGTGGTCGTCTTGGCCGTCGTTTCGGGAGCTTTGCTGTCTCCGCAGCCTTGCAGAGCGATGATCGCACTGGCTGCCAAGCATGTGGCAGCGATGTTGAGTAGGCTTCTCTGGTTCATAGAACAATGTTAATTTGCAGGCGGAATGTTAAGAGAATGTTAAAGGCCGGTCTTCCGCTCTAGAACCACAACCGCGGCAGCTAGTCCGCGTTCATGGCTGATCGAGACGTGCAAGACGTGCGTTTCCGGGTTGAACGACGGATGGACGACTTGCAGGTACGGACTGCCGTCCCCCCGGTTGAGCACTTCGACATCATGCCATCGGTGGACTTCGGCAAGGCACTTCGCGGCGGCCTCCTTGGCCGCCCAGCGGCCCGCGACACGGGCCAACGTCAGTTCCAGTTCTCTCTCCCGTGGAGTCAGAATCCGTTCGACAAACCCTGGACGGCGCATCGCCTTTGCGACGCGGGAAGTCTCCACGACATCGATGCCGATGCGCACGATCACGGTTGCCGGTTCGCCTCCAGCAGCAACTCGGCGACGTCGGCGACGCGGGTCTTGCCGGTCAACGCCGGGTCGAGCATGATGCGGCAGAACGGGCAGGCGACCGCCACGGTCTCCGCACCGGTGGCTAGGAGTTCCTCGGCCCGCCGGTCGGCGGGACGCTGGCCGGGAGCATCGTCCGCCCACATCCTGCCACCACCGGCACCGCAACACAGTGTGCGCTGGGCATGGTGCGCGGGCTCGACCAGTTGGCTTGCAACCGGTAGAGGATGGAGGTTTTCTCGGACAAACAGGCTGACGTCCCGGTTGAAATCGGTCTCGGCCCCCAAGAGGGCTCGTGGCGCGTCGGCCTCGTCGTTGACACGGGCCAAGTAACACGGGTCGTGCAAGGTGACCCCGCCCGGCACGTCGGCTGGTGCCAGCCGCCCCTCCCGGACCAGTCGGGCGAGCAGTTGGCTGTGATGCAAGACCTCCATCTGGGAACCGAAGTCTCCATACTCGTTCTTCAGGCTGTTGAAGCAGTGCGGACAGGCGGTGACCACCTTGGTGACGCCGTACTTGGCGAAAACATTGGCGTTTTGCCCCGCCAGTTCTTGGAACGTGAATTCGTCGCCCGTCCGCCGTGCCGGGTCACCCGTGCAAGCTTCTTCTTGCCCCAGACAGGCGAAGGAGACACCTGCCCATTGCAGCAAGGTCGCCACGGCCTTGGTCGTCTTGACAGCCCCCGGATCGGTCGCCCCTGCGCAGCCGACCCAAAGTAGAAAGTCAAATGGTTGCCCTTCACGGCAGAGCGGAACGTTCAGTCCCTTCATCCACTGCTCGCGCTCGCTGACCGGCTGTCCCCAGGCGTGGCCGGTCGATCCCACCTGGCGCAGCATCACCGCTTGAGGCCCAGCCAGCTTGCCTTCGGCGACCAGATTGCGCCGGACGTCGACGATCAGGTCGACATGTCGGATGGAGACCGGGCAGGCCTCGACGCAAGCGTGGCATGTCGTGCACGCCCAAAGGTCGTCTTCGGTCAACTTCTCCAGCAGCGGATTCCCCTCGGCCGCGCGGATTCCCTGCACGATCCCGCGCGGGTCTAGCGTCTTGCCGACGCCGTTGGCAGGGCAGACCTCAGTACACCGCCCGCACTCCATGCAGGCGTCCAGGCTGGTCAAATGCCAGCGGGTCAGGTCGCCGGTTTCCACCGCCCCGACCTTGCCGGTGGCCTCGACCTGCTCCATCGAAACCTTGGCCAGCGCTCCCATGGCCCGTGCCGGGCGGTTGGCGGCGGTGACCGTCGCCACCACCAGGTGCCTCAGGCGCATCCGCGGCAGCATCACAAAGAACGCCCAGACCCACGCCATGTGGAACCACCACAATCCGACGTAGGCCGAAGGTGCAAGCTGGCCAAGGATGGGGCTCAACCCGTATCCGACCGGTGACCACACGTCCCACGGATGGGGGTCAGCGGCGATCCTGGCTGCTTCGAGCAAATAGCCCGTGAGGCCGCATGTGAACAAGATGACGAGAGCGGCGACGTCGGTCCGGTCACCTTGCAAGGTTGCTGGACGGCCGACTCCAAGGCGTCGGAACAACGCCCATGCGCAGCCGGCGACAAAGCAGGCTCCAAGGACGTCAAATGTCGCCTCAAACGCCAGATAATAGGCGCCCTTGTGCCAATTCGGGAGGCCGACCATTGGCGCATAGGTCGCCAGCGCCAGCAAGGTCGTGGCCATTAGGAGGGCCATAAACCCGTAGAAGATGAGCAGGTGCATGGGGCCCCCGCCTTTGGGTCGGGAACCTTGGACTTTGCGCTGGCCGAGAATGAGGGAGGCCACCTCGGGCCACCAGGGACGCTTGGGCTCGTCTGGTTTGCCGCGTCTCCAAGTCCGCGCCATGGCGACGAATTGCCACACCATCCACCCCAGGCTGGCGAAGGTCAATGTGTAGAACAACAGCTTGGGCAACGGCCCAGGCATGAAGAGGAACTCAGTCCGCGTCGGTTCCATGTGTTCTCGCGCCCCAGTTTGACCGGCGGGGAGGGCCCTAGTCTATCAGCAGGCAGGATTGCTTGTATTGATTGCCAAAACCCATCCGTAGTTGCCAATTCTTGTATCCTGGTCTGTCTATGGAGACTGTGAGCATCGACAGGTTTGGGCGGGTCGTGGTGCCCAAGCCGATGCGCGACCAATTGGGCTTGGACGCAGGCGCGGATCTGACGATCGAAGTCGTCGGCGACGAACTGCGACTCGTACCCGTGACTGATTCCGAACGGATCGAACAAAAGGACGGCGTCTTGGTCTACACCGGCGAAATCCTTGACCAGATCAAAGGAGGCAAAGGCGTCTGATGGTCGTTGTTTTCAGCCTCGACGTCTTGGTCGCCGCCCTGGTCGAGGGCCACCCTGACCACACGCGTTGCGCGTCGTGGGTCAGCAAAGCCAAACGGGGCGAGCTGACGATGCTCGTGGCCCAGACCACCGTGACCGAGCTCTTCGCCGCCCTGACGGCCCTGCCTGTCCGCCCACGGATCACTCCAGGGATGGCCAGTCGCTTGGTGAAGGGCAACATCGACCCGAGCCAAGTGATCGCCGTCAGCCCCGCCGCCGTGTGGGCGGTTGTCGACCGGGCCGCCCGGACAGGGGCGAGGTCCCGCGAAGTGGCGGAACTCCTGGTCATCCACGCTGCCCAGTCCGCCAACGCCGACCACGTGTTGAGCCTGGACCACCGGTCACTGGACCGATTGGGCGACGTTCCATCTGGATTCGTCCTCGCGCCCTAGACCAAGCGCAAGGGCGGCGTGCCCACGCCGCTGGCGGCGAACGCCGCGTCAATGACGGGCAGCACGGCAACGGAGTCTTGGTTGTCGGCCAAGTAGCTCAGGAAGTAGTCATGCGCCGCCGCATCGATAGCATTGTCGCCTGTGCCGATGCCCTCGAAGGCAAAGATCGCCCAAGCGGCGTTGCGGACGGCGGTCTGGGCGACGTCGGCCAACTGTCGGCCAGTGAAGTCAGCGGTCGGGACGCACTGCAACCGCTGGCAGTCGGGCCGGGGCAGGGGGTTCAAGCCGGTGACACCGGTGCGGACGACGTTGAAGAGCTGGCTGACTTCCGCCAAGTAGCTTTGGCCGTCGGCACAGGAGTCGCGGCCCCAGGGCATCCCCAAGCTGTGGTCGTCTTGCTCCGGAAACAGTTCTTCGAGCAAGAAGTCGGCCTCTTCCACGTCCTCCACGATCATCTGCGGGGTCCAAGCAGGCAACGACCCATCGGGAAGAGTAGATCCAAAGAGACAGCCGTTACCGATCTCATGTCCGGCCAACTGGGCTTCCCGCCACTCCGTGACGCTTTCCAACAAGAGAGTGGGCTCGGCGTAGAAGGTGCCCTTGAGCCCATGGCGGTCCAAAGCAGGCAATGCCGTGTGGAGGTGGCATAGCAGGGTGCCGTCATAACTCAGCGACACAAGAGCGCTCATTGCGGTGACCTCAAGTCCTCCCACTTGTAATGTACGTTAAGAATTGCGGTTTAGAACAATTACTGGGCCGCAGTACACCAATTTCATGCCTTCTTTAGGTGCCGCGCGTGTCCCCATAGAGGTCGATCTGCAACCGCGGAGTCAGCCGCCAACCCTTTTGCATACAGACAGGAGCCAAAAGCTTGGCACCAGCGTGCAGTCGGGCGGCTTCACGGCCCTCGGACATGAGGATGACTTGCTCGGGCGAGACTTCTGGCAGCCGCCCCAGCAAATCCTCGATCTCATCGACGTCGGCATCGACATGGTCAGGGTCGACGACAAACTTGAGCTGGCAGTCGTAGGCGTGGGCCAGCTGCGATAGAACCTCAACGTTCAGCCGTGCCGCCTCGTGCCGGTCACGCCACTCGCCTTCCGGTGTCGAGTGTGCGAGCTTCGGGCTAATCGACATTAGATCGCAATCCAAATCGCGATAGATCGTGCCTGCCGTCTCAACGGTGATCATGTGTCCTGCTTCTTTGAGCATCGCAGCAAGCTCGACGGTCCCCTCGAAGAGCATCGGCTCTCCGCCAGTTATCACGACGTGCCGAGTACCTATCTCGACCACCTGGCGGGCAATCTTCTCGACCTCCAGGGTCGGGCCTTCGGGGGACCAACTGGCGTAAGGCGTATCGCACCAGACACAGCGCAAGTTGCAACCAGAGACCCGGACGAAGGCCGAGGGGACGCCGACAAACCTTCCCTCGCCTTGCAGGCTGGCGAAGACCTCGGCGACCCGGAGCTTCATGGCCCGGAAGGTACCCGCCCTGCCCGGATACACTCGCCGCATGTCCGACGCGTATGGCCGTGTCTTCAACTTTTCCGCTGGCCCGGCGGTGATCCCCGTCCCGGTGCTGGAGCAAGCCCGCGACGAGATGCTGAACTGGAACGGCGCCGGCCTCAGCGTCATGGAGATGTCGCACCGGGGCAAGTCTTTCCTCTCGATCTACGAGTCGGCGCTGGCCAGCGTCAAGGAACTCCTGGGCGTGCCGGACAACTACAAGGTCCTGTTCCTGCAGGGCGGCGCGAGCACGCAGTTCTCGATGGTCGCACAGAACTTCCTGCACACCAGTTGCGACCACGTGGTCACTGGTGCATGGGGCAAGAAGGCGGTTGAAGCCGCGAAGATCGAAGGCAAAGTCAACGTGGTTTGGGATGGCAAAGCCACCAACTACAACCAAACGCCGGATCTCGCTTCTCTCACTTTCGACCCCAAAGCCGACTACGTGCATGTGACAAGCAACGAGACGATCCAGGGCGTCGATTATGGTTTCGACCCGGTCCTCGGTGTGCCCGTCGTCTGCGACATGTCGTCCAACATTGCTAGCCGCCCGGTGGACATCAGCAAATACGCCCTCGTCTTCGCCGGCGCCCAAAAGAACCTCGGCCCGAGCGGCGTGACGCTCGTCATCTTGCGCGATGACATGTTAGAGAAGATCAAGCCTGGCCTGCCGCCGATGGCCGATTACAAGGTCCACGCCGAAAACGACTCGATGTACAACACCCCGCCCTGCTGGGGCATCTACATCTTGGGCCTCGTCTGCCAACATTGGATCGGATTTGGCGGCCTCGCCGCAGTCGAGAAGAGCAACCAGGCGAAGGCCAAGGTCATTTACGACGCGATCGACGGCAGCGGCGGGTTCTACAAGGGGCATGCCGTGCCGGCGTCTCGCTCGCTCATGAACATTCCGTTCACCCTGCCGAGCGAAGAGCTGACCGAGAAATTTCTCGCCGAGACCAAGAAGCTGGGCTATCTCGAACTCAAAGGCCACCGCAGTGTCGGCGGCTGCCGGGCCAGCATGTACAACGCATTTCCGATCGAAGGGGCCCAGGCTTTGGCCGGGTTCATGGCCGAATTCGCCAGAACGAACGGCTGATCGGCCAAAATCAGGGACTGTATGGCTGGGCACAGTAAGTGGAAGAACATCCGCCTGCGCAAGGGCAAGCAAGACGCGATCCGCGGCAAGCTCTTCACCAAGATGGCGCGTGAGATCATCGTCGCCGCACGCCAAGGCGGCGGCGACCCGGCGCTGAACGCCCGTCTGCGCGTCGCCATCGACAAGGCCAAGGCGGCGTCATTGCCCAAGGAGAACATCGACCGGGCGGTCGCCAAGGGCACCGGTGGCGGCGAGGGCAGCAACTATGAGGAGATTTGCTACGAGGGCGTCGGCCCTGGCGGCGTCGCCTTCATGGTCGAGGTCTATTCAGACAACCGCAACCGGACCGTCGGCGAGCTCCGCCACGCCTTCACCAAGTGCGGCGGCAACCTGGCCGAGAATGGCGCGGTCGCCTGGCAGTTCAAGCAAGTCGGGCAGATTTTGGTAAAGAAGTCGGCGGTGGACGAAGACACCCTGACCCTTGCAGCCCTGGAAGGCGGTGCCGACGACGTCGCCACCGATGACGAGGAGTTCTACACAGTCGAGACCCAGGTGGCAGCCCTACACGCTTGCAACGACTCGCTGAACAGCCAAGGGATCGCCACCGAGGAAGTCACCTTGGCGCGCATTCCCACCAACATGGCCGACCCCGACCCCGAAGTGTTCCCCAAGGTCATCCGGCTGATGGACATGCTCGAGGACCTCGACGACGTGAAGGAGACCTACGTCAACGTCGAGATCCCTGAGGACATGTACCAGGACGACTGATCCCGTGTCTGAACCGCCCTCCAGCGTCCGCAGGTGGCCGGTGCTCACCTTGGTCTTCCTCGCCGTCGATTTGGCGGTCGCGGCGGTCGGCCTCTTCCGCCCGGAGGCGTTGGACGCACTGGCCTTCTATCCCGACCGGCCAGTGGCCTGGCAAGCGGTCACCAGCCTTTTCGTCCATGCCAATACTGTCCATTTGTTGGGCAACCTTGTCTTCCTGGCCGCCGTCGGGCCGCTGGTCGAAATGGGCAAGGGCCCGTTCCGCTTGGGGCTGGTCTTCTTTGTCAGCGGTGTGGCGGGAGTCATGGCACACACATTGCTGGCCCGTGGCACCGGCTCGCTGGTTGGAGCCAGCGCGGCGATCGCCGGGTGTGTCGGCTACGCCAGCGTCGCAGCCATACGCAAGCGCGTGGCGGTGGCGCCAAACGTCGGCGCATCGGTGTGGGTCGTGGCCTTGGTGTGGGTCGTCACCCAAGCGGCAGGCACAATGCTGAAAGTCGGCGAGGGCACTGGGGGCGTCTCGTTTTCGGCCCACCTGGGCGGGTTTCTTGCCGGTTTGATCTTAGCGGCCGCGTTCCGAGTCTGGCGCGACCACGACCTCAAGCTGGGTCACGAAGTACTGGACCGATTGAACAGTGTGGGCCCGGCCGCGGCCTTGGCGGCGGCACAGGCGCATCTGGCAAAGCACCCCGACGACGTCGTCGCCCACCGGCAGGCTGCCCAGTCGCACCTCGACTTGGGCCGAACCGAGAGGGCCGCCAAACAATGGTGGGCGATGGCCTGGGCGAACCCGGGCCATGCCAGCGAGGCCGTCCGCGAGATCGCCAAGATCGACGGCTGGGCCGCCGAGCCCAGCGCGCGACGCCTGCGGCTGGCCGAGTCGATGGCGGAGACCGACGCCGAAGGTGCCGCCATGCTTCTCCGGTCCGTTGCCGAAGGCCCGGCGGGCGATCCTGAGCGGCCCAATGCGATCCTCGCTCTGGCCGAACGGGCCGACGACACTGCGGCAAAGTCTCTCGTGCAGACATTGGCCGACGAATATGCCCTGCATCCGGCGACCGAGGCGGCACGGCAAAAGGGGCTCCTGCCATGAAGCAGCACTGGCGCAACGTCCGCCCCTACATCCTGCCGCTGCCGATCTATTGGCTGGTCCGCCTGCTCGGTGCGACCGTCCGCATCCGCACTGAAGGCTGGGAAAAAACCGAAGCCCTACCCGGCGGCAAGATGCTCGCCGGGTGGCATGGGCGCACTTTCCTAGCCGCCCTGTTGTTCCGCGGCAAAGGTGTCTGGACGATCATCAGCCAGAGCAAAGACGGCGACATGCAGGACGTGATCTTCCGCCGCTTCGGTTTCAAGACCATCCGAGGCTCCACCGGCCGGGGCGGCATGAAAGCGGCCATCGAGTCCATACGTGTTCTCAAAGAGGGCGCGACGATGGCCTTCACCCCCGACGGCCCGCGCGGGCCGAGCGGCGTCGTCCAGGAGGGCATCATGCTGATGGCCCGCAAGTCGGGCGCGGCGATAGTCCCCGTGGGCGTCGCCGCCAAGCCGTGCTGGCTGGCGGGAACCTGGGACCGCTACATGGTCCCCAAACCGTTCGCCCGCGGCATCATGGTCTTCGGCGACCCGATCTATGTTCCGTCCGGCTCGACGCCGGAAGAGCAAGAAGCGATCCGCCTCCACTTTGAGCAGGAGATGCATCGGTTGCAGGCCCTGGCGGAAGAGTCGGTTTAGGCTTCGCCCAGCAGTTCTGTCGCCAAGCTCCGCTCGGATTTGACCTTTTCGATCCGCAAAGCCAGAATCCGCCGCCCGTCGCTGTCCGAGACGACGAACTTGAACCCCGAGTCTTCCACTTCTTCGCCGACTACCGGCTGGCGACCAAAGAGGCCGAAGACGTAGCCGCCGACGGTGTCGAACTCTTCGCTCTCCAGATCGCTGCCGATCACGTCGTTCAGGTCGTCCAGGTGGAGCCGCCCGTTGACCGTCCACCCGTCGCCATCGGCGTGGACGTGGGCGTCTTCGGTGTCGTATTCGTCCACGATCTCACCGACTAGCTCCTCGACCATGTCCTCGACGGTCACGATGCCGGCGGTGCCGCCGAATTCGTCCTGGACGACCGCCAGTTGCGTCTTGTGCTGGCGCATCTCTTTGAGTAGGTCGTGCAACGGCTTGCTTTCCGGCACAAACAGCGCCGGACGGACGATCTCGGCTAGCGGCTTATCGCTCTGCCCCGCCGCCAGCGCGCTTAGGACGTCCTTGGCATGGACGATGCCGACGATCTGGTCGTCGGTGCCCTCAAACACAGGTAATCGCGAGTGCCCCGACTCCTCGACGATCCGGGCGACCTCGCTGATCGAGGTCGTCGTCGGGACGCTCTCGACGTCGGTCCGTGGTGTCATGACCTCGCGGGCGACCGAGTCGCCAAATTCGAACACCGAGTGGAGCATCTCGCTTTCCTGCTCCTCGATCTCGCCGGTCTCCTCGTAGCTTTCCAGGATGCCGCGGATCTCCTCCTCGGCTTTGCTGCCAGGAGCGAAGGTCGCCTCTGCACCAAAACGCTGGGTGAAGAGGCCGGCAACCGCCATACCCAGCCGCCCGGGTATCGCAAACAGCAGGCTGGCCAGAGTGATGAACCGATACAGCCGAAGCGCCACCCGGTGCGGATGGACCGCTGCATACGACCGGCCGACCAACTCCGAAAAGATAACGTTTAGCCCCACGACCGGCACGCTCAGGATGGCGGCAGCGCCGATCACCGGACCGAGTGCGCTGTGCCAGGGCGACTCAGGGCCGATCCAGCCGAACTGCATCGCCATGAACGGCGCCGGGATCAGGCAGAGCAGCAACAGCCAGGCCCGCATGGTCTCCGCGCCGAGCACACAGGCTGCGACGAAGTGCGGCTTCCGGTCGACCAGGTCGCGCAACACCCGTTGTTGCTGGGTGTTGTCATCGAACATCTTCACATGGGTTGGCCGAAGGAACTCGACGGCGGCCTCGCCAGAGACAAACGCCCCACTAGCAGCCATAACCGCGACAAACGCCAAGACCAACAGGACACCGGTGCCGATGTCGAACTGGGCTAGCACCGCCAAGGATGAGAGTCCCTTGGACAAAGAGCCGAAGGGCAGGGCAAAGAGCGTGATGCCGAACGCGGAGGCCAGGAGCGCGGGGCCCGTCGTCGTCCGCCGCACAGGGGTCGGCGAACGTTCAGGAGGCTCGTCTTTCATAGAGCGTGAAACACCATTGTACTATTTCGGCCAAAATCCAAAGAGCAGCACCCCGATGATGGAGCCGACGGCAGCACCGAGCGAGAGCTCAAAGATTGTGTGGTACTTGGCCTCCCAACGGCTCTGGGCGATGATCGCCGCCAGCAGGACGGCCAGCGCCGAGGCCAAGACGTTGCCGTCCGACACAAAGATCACGCATGTCGCGAAGAAGAACCCATAGGCGGCGTGACCCGAGACCAAGCCTCCCTGCAGCACCTGCCCGTGCCGTCCGATCCCCTTGCCAATCAGCACCGCCACGAAGACCAAAAAGATTCCGGCGACGATGCGCACCATGGCCGGCGTCGAGAACTGCTCGCTAGTCAGGTTGATCCGGATACGTTCCCAGTTGTCCTCGCCCAGCGCAATCATCGTGCCGACGATGATCGCCATGATCGTGGTGATCAGGACGGCCCCAGCCGCGATGTCTTTGGCGAACTTGGCCAGTGGATGGTACTTGTCGGTGACCAAGTCGACCGTCGCCTCGATCGCCGAGTTGAACATCTCGGCGACCAGGACGAAGGTGATCATGAAGAGGAGCACCAAAATCTCGCGCAGGCGGAGCTTGAGGAAGAACGCACCGAGCACGGTGACCAGGGTCACATACAGGTGAACGCGCATGTGGCGCTGCGTGCGAAAGGTGTGGATGATGCCGTTGAACGCCACGCGGAACGGCGTGGTGACGTCGCGTCGCGGTTTAGCGGCCATGCGCGTCTCCCTCGCCATGCGGCAAGCTTGCCCATTCGGGCTCCTGGGGCAGTCCGGCGGCCGCCATCACAAAGTTCATACGGCTGAGCATGACGCTTCGGTCCGCCTCTGTCAGATCGTCGTAGCCCAGCAGATGCAAGACGCCGTGGACGGCAAGCATGGCCGCCTCGTCCACCGGCCTGACGCCACGGCGGGCGGCCTGGGCCACGGCAAAGTCCCACGACAGCATGACGTCACCGATGTGGCCCGCCGGGTTGGCTGGGGCAGGAAAGGAGAGCACGTCGGTCGCTTCGTCGATGCCGCGAAACTGCCAATTAGCCTTGTGCAAGTCAGGATCGTGGGCGACGACGACGCAAACCTCTGCGGCCTTCTCCGGTGACTCGAGTGTCAAGGCTTGTTGGACCGCGTCCTTGACTGACCCAAGGACTTTGCGTCCGCCCGTCTGGTTGACGAGTTCGACGCGGTGGCGGGCCAGACGTGACGACACCTCGGCCGCTGGAGCTTGTGGCCGAGGTGTCTTGTTCATTGCCGCTCGCATTGGGGTTGCGGCGATGGTCGCGCCTTAGCGCAGGGTGGCGCGGCGACGGCTCTGCCGACGTCGCTTTTCGCTGGGCTTCTCGTAGTGGGAGTGCTCTTTCAGCTCGCGCAGCAGACCCGACTGTTGCAACTTCAGGTTGAAGCGCTTCAGCGCCTGGTCGATGGATTCGTTCTGGTGGACGGAAACTTGGATCAAACTTATGCTCCTGTAACCCTCCAATAATACCCCTGTCCGACTCAGTTCTTCAGGGTGGCGGGTCCTACTTTGTCGCCGTAAACAGGTAGTCGCCGACTCCCTTGCTCACTTGTTCACCTGGTTTCTTGTCCACACACACGACCAAGAGGCGCGACTTTTCACCCATCTGGCCGAGTCGGTAGGCGATCCCCTGGCCGTAGCCGACGTGGCCTGAGCCTGCCAAGATCACCATCGTCGCACCACCGCGCCAGGTCATGAAGTCATAGGCAGACTTCGCCATGCCAGTGTCCCAGGTCACCTGGGCGGCGTACATGTTGTTGTACTGGGCTTCCGGCATCTGCGGATGCCCGCCGATCATGGCGTTGAAGTACTCCTTGTGGTCCTTGTTGGTCGTGTCGATGTTGGGCACCCACATCCTCTGCTCGCGCGTGATGGCCTCGGGCCCCTTTCGACCGACCTGGCGCACCCAGTCGCGCGGGACGTTCAGGGCGGCCATCCGCAGCTTGCGGTTGCGAATTACATCGAAGACCGGCTTGTAGAGCCCGTAGTCAAAGCCCCATTGCTTCTTCCAATCGCAGTCGACAACCAACTGCTCGTCGCCGTAGCCACCGGAGCTGAACGGGTCGATGTT
>JAFDWT010000015.1 GCA_018268335.1 Armatimonadota bacterium
GTCGGTGAAGGCGAAGTCCGCGTCAACGCCCGGTTTGACAAGGGCAACACCGCGTACGTCGGTTCGACGTATGTCCTGACCACCGCCGACACCCAATCGAACGGCAACATCATCGTCGCTCCGGGCAACCTCATGGGGACGATCGAAGGCAACGTCAAGGACAGGTTCGGCTATGACCTGGCCCATGCTTCGGTCTTCATGTACTTCGGCGGCGGGAACAGCAAGCGGGTCTTCACTGACGAGAACGGCAACTACAACTTTGACGACATCCCCGCCAACGTGACGCTGCAGCTCTCGGCAAGTGGCAGGAGTTACCGCTCCGACCAGTCGGCGGTCAACCTCGCCGTCGGCGAGCATCGCACGGTGAACTTCATCCTGGACGACGCTGGCTCGCCGACTTTGACTGCACCACAAAACATCACCGCGACGGCCTACACCTCAGAGCCTGACGCCACCCGGGGCCTGTCGACCTCGGCACTGGATTGGGTCAAAAAGAACCTGGGTCGCGCGAAGGCCGGCGGCAAGCTGACGGTCTCCAAGAAGACCCGTGTGCGCAGCGACATCAACGTGGAAGTAGAGCTCAACTGGGACGTCGACCAGTTCCCGGACCTCTTCGGGTTCGGTGTCTATCGGTCCACCTCGTCCAACGTGTCGCCCACCAGCTGGGACTTTATCTTTGAGCCCCTAGGTGCCAGTTATCTCGACGCTGGCCTGCAGCCAAACGCTAACTACTACTACTCGTTGACCACGGCGTCGGCCAACTTCCCGGACAACCCCAATGTCACAGAGAGCGATTTCAGCCCGGTCGTCAGCGCCCAAACGCTGGAGCGGATCCATACGACCAGCTACAACTCCGGCACGAGCAAGTTCCAGTACACCACCACATCGGGCGCCACAAGTTATGTCGTGTACCTGTTCGACGAGTTCCCCGGGGTGAACACGACATCGGTCTGGAACAACGCGGGCAGCCCCAGCGCGACGGGCTCGGTGACGTACACTGGCCCCGCCCTGCAGGCAGGCCATACGTACTACTGGTTCGTGGTGGGCTCGGCCAACAGCGGGGCGAGCCGAACGATCAGCCAGATCGACACGCTCCTTCCTTAAGAGGCCGAGAGTATTGAAGACAACTGCATTTGGAAGGGCGGCCCTCGCCGCCCTCGCCGTACTGGTATGCACGGAGAGTCGCGCCGACCTGCGCGTCGAAGTCGGCGGCAGCCGCTCGCGCGATTCGGTCGGCAACCAGGTCGATGACGCCGCGAGGCTCTACAACCACAACCTCGCAGTCTTGAGCGAAGCTGCGCGACGAATGCACGGCGACAAGGCCGTGTTCTCCCAGCCCGTCCGGGCTTGGCTGACTTCTGAAGGCAAGGCTCTGCCGACCCCATCGTCGGGCCGAGGCCGCGGTCAGGGGCCGATCACGCTGCAGTTCGACTCGTCGGGCTCCAGGGCCTTCCCTTCGAACTATCAGGCCTTCTTGCAATCGGTCTTCGCTGCCGCCCAGCCGACTCTGGACACGTTCTTCGGCCAGCCGATGAAGTCGGGGACGGTCAAGGTGCTGAACTACGACGCCGACCTGCCCGACCGGCAGGCGGTCAGCGGCGGCGTCTTTGTTCCCAATGGCACGTCGGGGATGGAGATCCACTTCCCTGTCTATCAGAACGACATCTCCGCCGCTGTCAACTTCATCCACACGCTCCTGCTGGCCTACACCGGCGACACGCCGTACCCGGGCGACGCCTACCAAGAAGGGTTCGTCCGCGCCGTCACCATGGTGGCCAGCCGTGTGCCTGGTGTCATTCCGAACAATCCGACGGCCTCCGACATCGAGGGCGTCCTCGACGGCCTTTACGACGCCTCTGCCGAATACGACTGGTCCAACCAGCCGGGGCTAGGCGGCCCGGCCTTTGTCGCGCCCAACCTGGTGAACACGCAGCTCCCCGTCGGCGGCAGCACTGGCGGTGTTTATCTGCTCCGCTTCAAGATGGCGGGTACAGCTTGGGCCAAGGTGTTGGCCCAGTATCCGACATTCGTCGCGCAGTTCAACTCTGCTTATGTCGCCAACCCTGCGGCATATCAGACCAGGACTGCTATCGCTGCCCTGGGGCAGACGACGATCAACACTTTGGCCGGATCCGGTTCGGCGACAGTGGAAGGGCGCTCGTTTAGCGACTGGCTGGACCGGCAATGGGTGCTGGACACTCGCCTTTCGCCAGGTCTGAAACTCGTCGCCGAAGCAGTGCCCATTCCGCCGTCCGTCAGCGATGACTTTGGCGTGTTCGGCATTGTCACCAACGCCTTCCGAGTGGACTCTGCCGGCAACGAGACCCTACTGACCGGGCGCTGTTACCCGCTCTATTGGCGACCCGAGTTCACCCGCTTCTTCATGAGCGCTCAAGACGACATCGTCCAGGTCGGATCTGGCTACGGGTCGGTCGTGCCGAACTTCCCCAGCGACGTCTTTGCCACCCAGTTCTACCGGGTGTGTGTCGACCTGCCGTTCGGCGGCAAAGTCGCCCGGCTGGTCTTGCCTGCCGGGGCAGTGGCGACGGCGACGAACCCGATCGCCAACAATGTCTACGGCACGATCACAGGGTACGCGGCTGATTCTTCGGTCTACTCGGTTGTTGTCGAGTGGGTGGGTGGCTCACAGGCTGTCCAAGCCCAGAACTTGGCGTTCGGCATGACGATCTCGGACACGAACTTTGAGAAGGCGCAGTCGGTCACCGTCAAAGTCTTCAAGAACGTGTCGGGGTCGGCGGTCGAGAAGTTCCGACGCGTGGTCAGCAAGGGTTTTGGCCCGCTCGTTCTCGATTTGCGGACTCCTGAGTCCGACGCCTCCTTCGCACTGACCACAGGGGCCAAGTTGAGCCTGCTCGGCCTGCCGCTGGAACCGTACTTCACTAATGTCGCTGACGCCTTCGGCATGACGGACGCCAACGCCCTCGTCGCGCGCTATGACCCGGTTCTGTCCCGTTATTCGTTCTATCCCGACGAAGGTGAGGCACGGGCGGGGCTCGGCTTTTTTGTCCGGCCTCCAGCGGCGTCTACGGTGACGGTCAAAGGATTGATCAACCGGAACACGCCGACGTCGGTGGCTCTGCAGCCTGGCTGGAACATGGTGTCGCCACCCGACGACTCCACCCTGACGACCGCCGACGTGCAAGTCACGACCACGTCGCAGTCTGTCGGCACCTGGGCTTCGGCGGCTGGCACGTTGGTCGGAACCACCGTTTTCAAGTTCGTCCCCGACTCGGTGAACCCGGACGTGGGCACCTACCTGCCGGCCACCACCTTCGACCCTGGCGCTGGCTATTTCGTCAACGCCCTGGACGCGAACGGTGCCGTTCTCGTGTTCAACCCCAAGTCGCGCGGGAGGGCGGCTAGCGCCTCCACACTCGCGGTGAGCAACCGGACGGTGTGGTCAGCCGACCTGCAAGCGACGTCGAGCGCCGGTAACTTCTCAGTCGCTGTGGTCGGCGCGGCGGCTGGCGGCAGCCTGTTGGCCAACCCCCACCTGGACGATGTGTTGCCACCGAGGACGGGAGGCTTCCAGATGGCCATAGAGCAGGGTGCCGATTTCTATCGCAAGACGCTGCCGACGACTTCCAAAAGCTTCACCCTGAAGCTCGATGGACTACGCTCGGGTGTCGTTTACACTCTCCAAGCGAACCGGCTGGCGGGTGCGAAGACGCTCGTAGTGAAGCTACCCGGCGGCAGAAACCAGACCTTGCGGCCTGGTTCCAATGTGCACTTCGCCGCGCTAAGCGCGACGATGCGACTGGAGGTGACCGCGAAGTGAAGAGAGGCGTTCTGCCCTGGGTGGTCGCGATCTTGCTCTTGCTGGCTCTTGGCTGCGGTGGTGGCGGTGGTGGCGGCATCGCCGCGACGAACGTCAACTTTGTCGGCAACGTCGTCTGGATCGAGACGGGTTTGGGCACCAACCCGGCGTCCACCGTCCGGGCGGGCTCCGTGTCCACGTTGACGGCGGTCTCGGATGGGTTCTTCTCTCTCGACGCCCCCAGCGGCACGGCTGGTGTGACGGTGACCTATGCGCCGTCAGTAGGCTCGCCGGTGGTGCAATCGTTCACGTTCCCAGCGGCGACCGCGGACACTGACTTGGGCGAACTGTATATCGGCCCGCAGACCGTCACGATCTCTGGTCGGGCTCTTGACGCCTCGTCTGGTGCCCCGGTGGCAGCTGCGAAAGTCCAGATCGCCGGGCGCAGCGCCGTCTCGGGTGCCGACGGGCGCTTCAACGTGGCGAACGTCGCCTATTCGAGCACGGTGACCTCGATCTTCCGCGCCCTCCAAGGCGTGGCCAGCAAGACCGGCTACTTCAACCAATTCTTCGCTCCGCCTTCGGCAGCAGTGGGTGGCGTCGTCGATGTCGGCGACATCAGTCTGAGCCCGCAGAGCAACAACAACCCGCCCCCGCCGGCCGGCAACGTCACCGTCAGCGTGACGCCTAACGCGGGCGGCGCCACCGTCCAGGCGCTCTCCGGAGCATCGATTGTGCGGTCCTTGACTGCCGACGGCGCCGGGGGAGCGACGATGTGGCTCCCGGCCGGGTCTTATACGATAAAGGCCACGCTGGGCGGCAAAGTGGGCACATCCCCCCTGACCTTGACCAGCAACAGCCAACTTGCCAACGTCCATGTCACTCTTCCGTAGCCGCCTCGCCCGATCCGCAGCTGCATGGTCTGTCGGCGGACTGTCCGTGTGGGCGACCTGGTTTGGCGTGACCAGGTTGTTCCAGATCGACCCGTTTGCCGACTTCCGGCCATCCGGCGTTTTGGAAAAGGGTCTGGAGCTAGGCGAATTCCAGCTGCGCAGCTATCAGGGCTCGCGACTGATCGCTTTCGCCTCGGTGCGCAGCGCGACGGCACGTCGAGACAGGTCGCTGCTCGATATGGTCGGACTCTTCGACGGCAAGCTCACCAGCGACAGCGGCGACATCTACAACTTCGAGGCCCCGCAAGCTGCCTATGGGACATTCAATAAGTCGATCGTGCTCGACCGTGGCGGACGGGTGTGGAACGCCCGTCTGGACTTGTCAATGCCCAAAGCCACCTACGACGGCATTGGCAAGGTTATGCGGGTCGAGGGGCCGGTGACCGGCAAGCTAGAAGGCGGCGACCTGGTCGCCGACGGTGTGATGATGGACGTTGGCAAGCAGGACTTGCTCGTCCGCACTTTTGAGTGGCAAGGCCAGGCGGGACAAGAAGGCAAGGGTCGCCAGATGTGGAAGGTCAAGGGAGAGAACTCCCGCCTCTCCAACGACATCTGGACCGGCGACAACGGTAGGGCCGAGTCCAGCGACACGATCGTCTATGGCAAGAAGATCGAGCTAGACAGGAAGCAAGACATCTTGACCGTCACCGGCGACGTGCGCTACTACGGCGTGGATGCCAACATGACGTGCGAGAAGGTCATCGTCTATCGCAAGGAAGGGCGCTCCGTCCTGGTCGGCACTGTGCACATGCTCATCAAGCCCGAAGAAGGCGCCAAGGTCGAGGAGGTCGTGATTCCGCCGCTGACCCCGGTCGTGCCCGACGAAGTCTCCAAGGACCGCCCCGCCGCGCCCAGGAACGACCAAGAGAAGACTCAAGAGGACGCCGTCCGCGACCGGGACAACCTGCGCAAGTACCCTGCCACCGTCATCGCCGACCGGATCGAGTACTGGTACAAGAAGGGCGAGCGCCGCGCGCACATCACCGGCAGCCCCCAGGCTCGCCAAGAGCTCCCCGGACAACACTGGCGCCGGATCTGGGGCTATGAAGCGTTCTATGACGGCGAAAAGGACCGGCTTAAGGTCGTCAGCAGCGCCGGCAAGAAGGAAGCGCGCATGAAGAACAGCCTCGGCGACGACCTGGCTTGTATCGACGTGCTCGTCTCCACCAAGAAGGGCGAGGATCTGATGGACGCCACCGAACCCGAAGGCGTGGTCAGCGTCCGCGAAAAGGACGTGCCCGAGAAGCCTGGCGGTGGCGGCAAGGGTGGTTCGACCGGCGGCGGGAGCGGGACTCCGTCCGTCAGCGGGCCGATTGGCGACAGGCGTCGGAGTTAGTCCGCTAACGGGCCGATGGGCCGGCGGCTATCCCACTGCCTAGGTTCGCCCGCAAGCAAGCCTCGAGACCGGTCAATCTGCAGATGCCATTTGTTGAGGATGTCCCGTCCAAGAAGGGCTGGGACGTCGTTCGGTGCTGGGTGGCACCCGACAATGATCCGATATTCGTATTCGAAGTCACCGTCGTTGAACTTGAGGACAGCTGGTTCCTCTTTGAGCATGGCGCTTCCGCCCACGCCATACCCTTCACGTTCACGTTCGAACAGGTTGGGGTCAACACTCATGAGCTCAGCTGCAAAGAAAGGCAATATCGTTTGACTCGAACCTGTGTCGATGACGAAGTCGAGGAGAATCTCGGACTGAAACCGAGGGAGCTCGATGCGTCCCACCATGATGAGCGCTTCGTCACTCGCCCGGAAGCTGCCCCTCAGCAATGGTAGGTGACCAATTGCCTTGAGCTATCGACGTACCGCATCGCCGTGCAGTGCAAGTCGACGCCCGCCGACCGCAGCTCTTTGACAAGGGCCGTGCTCGTGGAAGCAGTGGCAATGATCTTGCCTTCAAATGCGGCGACCCATTTGCCTTGGTACTTCTTCGCATTTGAGACCCGCTGCGAGTGGATCGTCCTGGCCGATGCGGTGAAGAGATCAAAGTCTCGTTGGGCTTTCGTCTTGCTCATTGCTCGTCTATGCCTCACATTCATATTAGCTTGTTGACTGAGATCAGGTCCAGTGGCGATTCTTCCTAGCTCGCACCTGCCAAACCCAGCGCCTCCGCGTCGGCTTGCATAGCTGATAGGACGTTGGCGATGTGCTCTTCGAGCGACAGTCCAATTAGCTCAGCTCCGCGTGTGACATCGTGGCGGTTCACCCCGGCGGCAAAAGCTGGGGTCTTCAGTTTCTTCAGGACGCTCTTGACCTCGACCTCCCTGACGCTCCGGCTGGGGCGGACGTAGGTGACGGCGGTGACGAAACCGCTCAGTTCGTCGCAAGCGAAGAGGTGCCGCTCCATTGGCGACTCAGGCTGAACGCCGGTCTTGTCGGCGTAGTGAGCGGCAATCGCTCGGACGACGGCGCCGTCCACTCCCTTGGACTCCAGCAACGCCATGCCCCAAAGCGGGTGCTCGTCCGGATGCTGTTCGTAATCGAAGTCGTGCAACAGGCCAGCCAGCCCCCATGGCTCAGGGTCTTCACCCAACTGCCGCGCATACCACCGCATGCAGCTTTCGACGCCCAGCATGTGGCGGCGGAGCGACTCGCTGGGGGTGTGCTCGCACATCAAGTCGAAGGCGGTGGCACGGTCCATCTATGCCGATTGTGGCTGCTTTGTGTCCGTCAAATGCGCCAGAGAGCCGAGAGCGGCAGCGCCCACAAGCCTTCCCCTGCCGGCACTGGCTCGTTGCCCAAGTAGAAGACCACTCCACGGGCCAAGGACTGGCCGGCGATGGCTTGGAAGAACCGCAAAGCTTGGAAGTCGTTCGGCACCACAGATTCGCGCGGGACGACGGAAACGCCGACGCACCGGCCGTCATTGCCTTGGACGACCACCGGCACTGAGTATTGCCGCGCCGACCGGAAGTGGGCGACCCGATGGCCACCCTCGGACCATGAACATTGTTTGAACAACTCCATGGACACAAAGTTATCGATAAACGCTTCTTGCTGTCCCGGAGCAAAGTAGTTTGCGACGCCGCTGTCGACAAAGGCGACCCGCGGCGACTTGGCCAGCCGAGCCTCACCACCCGACCACGAAGGCACCGACCGGACCAGATAAACGGCCTCGAGGAGGGACAGATAGCGGTTGACCGTGGACGCCGGGATCTGCGTCGCCCGCGAGAGGGCGGTCATGTTGACGACGCCGTATGGGTCGGAAGCGAGGGTGCGCAACAGCCGTGGCAACAGCACCGCGCCGTCCACCTGGGCGACGTCGCGCACGTCGCGCTCGACTAGGGCCCGGACGTACGAGGCGAACCAGGCCTCGCGGCGCGAAGCGCTCGCCCGCTGGGCGGGCTCGGGAAAGCCGCCCTTGGCCATCACGTCCGCCCAATCGCACTGCGGATCGAACGGCGGTGGCTCCTCGCCTGAGAACGCCCACTCAAGGAACTGCTCGCGGCGGCCCTCATGCTCTCCTTGTGAGAGCGGCCAGAGCTCAATGGTCTCCATCCGCCCAGCCAAGCTCTCGGCAAGCCGAGGCATCAAGAGGAGGTTGGCGGAGCCTGTCATCAAGAACCGACCTGGCCGACGCTCCTTGTCCACCAGCATCTTGAGCGCGCGGAACAACCCGGGGGCGCGTTGCACTTCGTCCATCACCACTGCCCGCGAGTGGCTGGTGAGCAGCGACATGGGCCGCGAGCGAGCCATGTCGAGGGTCAGTTCGTCGTCAAGGGTGATATAGGGCTCTTTTCGTATGGAGCGTGCGAGCGTGGTCTTGCCGCACTGACGCGGACCGACAAGGGCGACGACGGGGGTGTCGACAAGGGCCTCGCGCACCTTGGACTCGGCAAACCGCTCTAGCACGGGGATATATTACCCATGTCGTGGTGGATTTTCCACCGCCGACTGATTACTTTCCTGCCGTGTCGCGGCGGGCGTAGACGAGCATTTTGCGCCACTTTTCTTGCCGCAGGTCGTCGGTGGCGACTCCCTTGTGGGTGCTCGAACTGTGGATGAAATAGGCGCCACCGTCCTGGAAGAACCCTAGGAAGATGCCGGTGTGCCCGACTTTGCCGCGCTTAGAATCCCAGAAGGAGAGCCGGTCGCCAGGCTGCAGGTCTTCCAGTCGCTCGACAGGCCGGCCGACCTTGGACTGCTCATCGGCTGTCCTCGGCAGATCGACGCCGATCTTGCCGAACAGCTTCATGACGAAGCCGCTGCAGTCGATGCCGTTCTTGAGGTCCTCGCCGCCCCAGACGTATTTAGTACCGATATAGTTGTAGCTGTAGTTGAGCATCGACTGCTTCAACTGCGCGTCGGCACCGGTGCCGGTGCGCACTGGTGAACCGCCTCGGCTGGGCAATGAAGCTTCGCGCTTGGCCGTCACCGCGGCGGTGACGTCGTAAGGGAGTTGGGCGACCCGGTCGCTGAGGACATAGCCCAAGCTGCCGTCCACCATAGTCACGGCCAACCACTGGGGGTCGTCAGTCGGATTGACGACCAGATACTGGTAGAGCTTGGTCGAAAACAGTGTGCGCGACTTGACGCTACGGTTGCGGAAGATGCGCGTTTGGTCGACGATCTGGCCCAACCGCCCGATCACTTTGGTCGGGGCGGCCTGGGCGCCAGCGTCCTGTCCGTGGGCGACAGCGACGGCAGCGGCCAGCAAGAGTTGGCCGAGAATGCGTCGAAAAACCATGCGTTTGTCTATTATAGGTCGTTTTTCGGGGTGCGTTAGTTCACTGGAAGCAGGCGAAAAGCCGACATTATCGCCAGACCGTCGTCACAACCCAGTAATTTTCGCGTCGCCCGCTCGGGGTGGGGCATCATGCCGAGCACGTTGCCTTTGTCATTGACAATACCGGCGATGGCGTTGGTCGCTCCGTTGGGGTTCCACTCCTCGGATAGCTCGCCTGTCGGCGAGACGTAACGGAAGGCCACGAGGCCATCGCCTTCTAGCCGCGC
This sequence comes from Armatimonadota bacterium, assembly GCA_018268335.1. GTDB lineage: Bacteria > Armatimonadota > Fimbriimonadia > Fimbriimonadales > Fimbriimonadaceae > JAHBTB01. The sequence continues at coordinate 9,685 of JAFDWT010000015.1, forward strand.
CAGGGTCTCGGCGTCGGCGACGTAGCGGCCCTCCATGTGGGCGATGGGGATGCGGACGACCCCCTCGACCCGTTCTGTCCACGGGCTGGTGCGGTTGATTGCCTTGAGGTAGCAGTCTTGGCCCAAGAACTTCTGGTTGACGTTCTGCATCAGTGCGCCGGGCAGGATGTGCGATTCGCATAGGATCTGGAATCCGTTGCAGACACCGACCACGGGCCGGCCCTCGCGGGCGAATCGGCGCACCTCGTCCATCACCGGCGCCGTCGCCGCCATGGCCCCGCAGCGCAGGTAGTCGCCGTAGGTGAAGCCACCCGGCACGAAGACCGCGTTGAAACCGACGAGCGACGTCGAGTCGTGCCACACGTACTCAGCAGCGACGCCGATGTCCTCGCGCAGCGAGTAGAGGGCGTCCTGGTCGCAGTTGCTGCCAGGGAACTGGATGACGGCGACCTTCAATTCAGGACCTCGTAGCTGTAATCCTCGATCACTGGGTTGGCCAGTAGCTTGGCGCACATCGCCTTCACCCGCTCTTCGTCGAACTTCTCCATCTGGAGCGTGATCGTCTTCCCGATCCGCGCGTCGGCAACCTCGTCGAACTGCAGTTTGTGCAACGCCCCCGTCACCGTCCGCCCGGCAGAGTCGAGAAGCGACGGCTTCAGGTTGACAAACACGCGGACGGTGACCATTCTCTGATTGTGACAGGAGCAGCAGACGACGGGTGGCACTGGATAGAGCGAAGCGGTTCCAGTGCGGCATAGGGAGCGATTGGGCCTCAACCCAAAGGACCGGACACTGACCCGCCCCGTGGGTACCTTCTAGCTTCAATGCGACTACGGCTCGGACTTCCCAAAGGCAGCCTGGAAGAGGCGACCTATAGCCTGTTCGGACGGGCCGGATTCTCCATCCGGACGGCGAGCCGGAGCTACCAGCCGATGATCGACGACGAGACGATCGAGCCCGTCCTCCTCAGGCCGCAGGAGATCCCGCGCTTCATCGAAGACGGCGTCATCGACGCCGGGCTGACCGGGCACGACTGGATCACCGACTGCCAGGCCGACCTGCACGAGATCTGCGAGCTGCGCTACTCCAAGCTCACCACCAACCCGATCCGCGTCGTGCTGGCCGTCCACGAGGACAGCAGCTACAAGACAGCCAAGGACCTGGAAGGCCAGACCATCGCCACCGAATACGTCCGCCTGACGCAGCGCTACTTCGCCGAGCAAGGCGTCAATGTCAAGGTCGAGTTCAGCTGGGGCGCCTGCGAGGTCAAGGTGCCGAGCCTGGTGCAGGCCATTGTCGTCAACACCGAGACCGGTTCCAGCCTCCGCGCCCACAACCTGCGCATCATGGAGACACTGCTGACATCCACTACTCGGTTCGTCTGCAGCCATGCCGCCTGGCAAGACGAAGCGAAGCGCGAGAAGCTGGAGTCCATGTCGATCCTCCTGACCGGCGCGATCAACGCCACAAAGCTGGTTGGCCTGAAAATGAACCTGCCTGTGGCCGACAAGGACGCGATCCTGGCCGTGCTGCCATCGCTCAAGAACCCGACCGTCGCCCAACTTTCCGACCCATCTTGGGTCGCGGCCGAGGTGATCTTGAGCGAGCGAGAGGTCCGAGAACTGATTCCACAGCTGAAGAGGGCCGGCGCGACCGGCATCGTCGAGTACCCGCTGAACAAAGTGATCCTTTAAGCGAAACAGACTGCGCAGGTAAAGTCGCGCCATGGCACGCCGCGCGATCAAAGCTGAGGACTTGGCGCTTTTTCAACTTGTTTCTGATCCACAGATCTCGCCGGACGGCGGCACCCTCATGGTGTCCAAGTCGAAGGTGAACGAGAAGAACAAGGTCGTCGGCAACCTTTTCCTTGTCAATGCCGGCACCGGTGCCGTGCGCCAGTTGACGCAAGGCGAGGGCGGAGCAGGACACGGCCGCTGGTCGCCAGATGGCTCCGTGGTCGCGTTTGTTTCAGGCCGTGAGAAGCCAACCGCCCAGATCTTCACTATCCCGGTCGACGGCGGTGAGGCCTCCAAGCTCACCCACTTCCCCGAGGGCAGCGTCGGCGGGTTCAAGTGGGCACCGGACGGCAAACACCTGGCCGTCACCTTCCGCGAGACGCACCCTGACCGCACGTCTAAGGCGGCCAAGGAGCGGGAAGACAAGGGCCTGAGCACCCCACCGTGGGTGCTCGACGAGACCTGGTACCGCGAGGACGGCGACGGCTATTTCGGTGGCCAGCGCTACAAGCTCTACATTGTCGACACCGAGTCGGGCAAGCACAAACTCCTTTACGACGAGGCCGCGATGGGCGACTATGGCTTCGACTGGCTGCCCGACTCCAGCGGACTGATTGTCAGCCACTCGGCCGAGAAAGACCCCCTGCTCACCACGCCCAACGACCAGCTCTACCACGTCCCGCTGAAGGGCAAGGCGAAGATGCTGAAGGGGCTGGAGGCGGGCAGCAAGTCCATGCCGACCGTCTCGCCCGACGGCAAGTCGGTCGCGTATCTCGGCGACCACGACAAATCGGATCCCTGGGGCGTCCGCAACATCCGCCTCTACGTCTCGCCCATCGACGGCGGCGAACAGAAGTGCCTCTCCGAAAAGGACGACTACTGCCTCGGCGCGATGACCCTGACCGACACCAGCGCGGCAGGCGGTGCCTTCCTTGAGTGGACGCCCGACGGCAAGGCCCTCAACGTCATGGTCAGCTGGCATGGCTCGGTCCAGGTCGGGCAGGTCGACGCCAAGAAAGGCGGCGTCAAGCTGCTGACCGAAGGCGTCCACGCCCTGCACGTCGGCCCCTCCAGCAAGGACGGCAAAGTCCGTGGCCTGGCCCATGCTGACTTCAGCAGCCTGACCGAAGCAGCGGTGCTCGTCGACGGCAAGATCAACGTCCTGACCCACTTCAACAAGGAGTACTTCGACAAGGTCAAGGTCGCTCCGGTCGAAGAGATGTGGCTCGACTCCACCGACGGCGTCAAAGTCCACACCTGGGTCATCAAACCGAACGACTTCAACCCCAAGAAGACGTACCCCTGTGTCATTGAAGTCCACGGCGGGCCGCACACCCAGTACGGCACCGCGTTCTTCCACGAGTTCCAGGTGCTCGCCGCCGAAGGCTACGTCGTCATTTTCAGCAACCCGCGCGGCAGCAAAGGGTACGGCGAAAAGTTCTGCGCCGCCATCCGCGGCAAGTGGGGCGACAAGGACTGGGCGGACGTTCAAACCGTCACTCACTGGGCGCAACACCAGCCGTTCATCAAGACCGGCCAGATCGGCATCATGGGCGGCTCCTATGGCGGCTACATGACCAACTGGGCGGTCAGCCACAGCGACGACTACCGCGCGGCGATCACCGACCGCTGCGTCTTCAACTGGCTCTCCGCCGGAGGCAACAGCGACTACCCGCTCAACCGCGACGGCTACTTTGGCGGCAAAGCGTGGGGCTCCTACAAGGACATTGAGATTCTGTGGGATCAGTCACCGATCAGCCACTTTGACAACGTCAAGACCCCGATGCTCATCATCCACAGCGAAGGAGACTTGCGCTGTAATGTGGAACAAGGAGAGCAGGTTTTCTATGTCTTGAAGAGCAAGGGCGTCGAGACGAGGTTCGTCCGGTATCCGCAGAGCACGAGTCACGGCTTGAGTCGCAACGGCCCGCCGGATTTGCGCATTCACAGGTTGGACCAGATCGTGGCATGGTGGAAACGATTCTTCTAAGGGCGACGGCTGGCACGTGAACCGGCCCGTTTCGGACCGGGTCTTTATCGAAGCTATACAGCAAGCGTATTTCCGGCTGTACAGCTCGGTCATGACATTGGACCAGGGCGGCCGCTCGCTAAAGGCCAACCTCGCCACCGAAGAAGACCGACAAGCGTGCGTCCTGACCGTGCTGGCCCGCATCGGGTTTTTGATGTGCTTCCAGGATCGCGGCTGGTTCAGCTGGCAGGGCCGGCATGACTATGTCGCCGCACTCTGCGACGACACGCGCTCGGGACTGAGCGGCTACCTGTTCACGCAGCGGCTGGCGCGGATCTTCGACAACGCGACCCGCCAACCGGCGGCTTCGGCCCGCGAACTGGTTCGACCGTTGGTCGGTGACGTGCCGTATCTGGGCCCGTCGGTCTTGGGGTCGTTGAACGCCCAGTTGGAAGACACGCCGACCACCATGCTGCCAGACGAGGTCGTGCTCGAAGCCTGCTCGCCGACCGGCGTCTTCGCCCGCTATACGTTCACTTGCGACGGCAAGGACGGCACGGTCGGGCCGGACCGCTTCGTCTGGGGACTCCAAGAAGCCCTTGGCCGTCGGACGCCCGGCGCGGGTTACGATGCGGTCTATGCCTGCAAGGAGGCGATCCAGGCCGAAACTGGCTTGCAGGACTTCGATGGGCTGGACTCCGCCGCTGCCACCAAGGCACTGCAAGCGCTGGGGCGCGTGCATGTGATGGAGGAGGAGTGCGGGCTCGGCGACACGCTGCTGGCCTACGTGGAGACCATCGAGGAGACCGCCCGCAAGCTTCTGGACCAGGCCGGAGAGCCCCAGGAATGCACCGCGCGCACGGTCTGCCAGATCGTCGGCCACAACATGCGGGCTCTCGACCCCGATCCTGTGAACGCCTACTTGGCCCGGTTCCGGCTGGCCTCGAAATTGCTTTGTCTTTCCAAGGACGCGACGCCGTGCCCGCTTCCGGCCATGGACGCCGTCATCCGTTCTGGCGGCAAGGTCTCCACCGCGCCACGGCAAACTGCGCCCGCCGGGGTGGGTTTTGTCGAAGGGCCGCGCACTGAGTTCAAATCGACGTTCGAATGGGACAGTCGGCGGCAGCAGCGCAACCCGGAACACCTTTTCGCTTCTCTCAAGACGGTCGCCGCGTTCATGAACGCCCATGGCGGCGTGCTCTTTATTGGTGTCGATGACGACGGCCAAGCGATCGGCCTGGACGGCGACCTGGACCTGATCGACGACCCGCACCCGCTGGACATCTTCGAAATGCGGTTCCGCGAGGCGATGAAGAACCACATCCAGCCGATCCCGCTCAACAATGTCGAAATGCAGTTCGTCGGGCTGCAAGGCAAAACGGTTGCGAAGATCGAGGTGGCGGCGCGGCCCGGCGTGACCTATCTGATCCGCCGCGACCCGCGGACCGGGCAGATGTTGGAAGAGGTCTATGTCCGCGACGGCAACCGGACGCTGAACCTGTCTGGTCGCACTCGCGACCAGTTTGTCTTGGCCCGCTACGGGGCTGGAAACTTCTAGTCCGACTCTGGTAGATCGGCTTCTGGTTCCAGCGGAAGGGCCGCGACAAGCCGTTTGACGCCGTCGGTCAGTGGGTCGACGACCGGTATCCCTAGTTCTTGCTCCAATGCGCGGGCATAGTTGACGGCATCTTCCCTTGCCATAGAACCAGGATTGAGCGCCACCCCAACAGTCCGTGGACGACCAAAGGCGCACACAGCCTCTGCCAAGTCTTCAACCAATTGGATGGCTTTCTGAAGAGGTGGCACTTTCACCCATGGCAGGCGCGGTAGATGCTCCATACCGGCACGGTGGCACATGACCAGGTGCGTCGGCATTGACCCGCGGAGCAGCGGAAGCGGTGCGGTAGACGACGGGTGGCCCAGGGAGCCTTGCCCCTCAATGACGATCAGGCGCTTGGCTGCGTGCCGCATCACCTCGCGCTCCACCGACCCGGCGGCATAGTCCACACGGACGGCGTCCAGCGGGACGCCGCCGCCGGTGACGACGATGCCGATTTGGCCAGTGGCGACAAACGCGGCATCCACGCCTTGGACCCTGGCTTCCTTGAGGATCTCCAGCCCAGCAGTCATCTTGCCGACGCTCATATCGGTGCCGACCGTGAGAAGGCGGATCCCGTCGTGCTCCCGCGCCATGCCGGTGGCAGCGCCTAGCCCTGCTGGCTCTTGCCGCACATCCCAAATCCAACCCATTGCACCAGGGAATGACAGTGCCAGCCGCTCGTGCAATCCGTTGACGATGTTAAACTCCAGACTCACCATTTGGTCAAGAATCGGCCGCCACGCATCGGGAATGTGGCCGCCCGGAGGGGCTATGCCTAGCACGGCAGTATTCGCGCCGAGCGTCCTTGCTTCTTCCATAGTAGCGACGATCGGCACCCGTCGGGGGACGCCGGTAAGCGGGACGCTGTCCTCGCCGGCATGGCGCGAGTCGATCAGGCACGTGACCTCGTTGGCGCTGTAGCGCAGGACGCCGACCGCCATCTTGGCTGTCTTGTCTTCAAAACCGCCTTCGCAGTAGATCGCCAGCTTGTCTAGAGGAGTCAGCACGGGTTATGACTTTACCAATTCGACGCCCAGGCCAGGGCGGTCGCTTGGCATGACGATGCCGTTTTCGACCGTCAGCCCCTCAGCGGGGTCGGGGTTCAGGTTCAAATGGGAATCGAGGTCGATATGGTCGAACAGCGCGCCGATGTGGGCGCCGGCACCGATGCTGACGGAGCTCTCGCCCATGCAGCCGATCATCGTGCGCAGGTCGTGGGCGCGGGCCACCGCCACCAGGCGCAGCGCCTCAGTCAGGCCACCGGTCTTCATCAGCTTGAGGTTGACTCCGTCGCACCGGTCGGCGAACCGGGCGACGTCGGCCGCGACGCGAATGCTCTCGTCGAGATAGATCTGTAACCTTCGGACGGCGAATAGTTCGGCGAGTTGATCTTCGGCGCCGCGCACCAAGGGTTGCTCGACGTAGTCGCAACCGCGTTCGGCAAGCCAGGCGATCATGTGCTTGGCGTCTTCGAGCGACCAACCCCCGTTGGCGTCGACCCGCAACATGGCCCAACCGGCCACCTCGCGCGCGGCCTCATAGCCAGCCTTGTCGGCCTCAATACCGTCCTTGTTGCCGAGCTTGATCTTCAGCGCGCGGCCGTTGTTATCCTTGAGCAGTTCGGGGACGCGCTCGCGCACGACCTCGGGGGGCTCGATCCCGATCGTGACGCTCGTCGGCACCGTCGGCTTGCCCAGCCCGAAAATCCGGTAGAGGGGCATCCCGGCCTGCTTGCCAAGCAGGTCCCACAACGCTATGTCCAGCGCGGCCACTGCCCCCGAGTCGATGCCAGCCGCTGTCGCCAAGGCGTAAACCTCGGCAATGCTCTTGCCGCTAATGTCACCGAGGTCCGTCAGCTGTTGTTGAGCAAGGGCGGCCAGGGTTTCGTCGAACCCGGTGCCGGGGGCGCATTCGCCTATGCCGGTGTGTTCGCCGTCGGACACAAACACGAAGAGGTTCGTCGACCCAGTCGAGAGCCCGCGGCTGATCCGCAGAGGAAACTTCTTGGTGACCTGGACGGTGCGGAAAGACAGCGTCACCGGCGCGATGCCCCTTTGAGCGACGCCTCGATGGCATCCAGCTTCAGTTTTGCGGCCCGCACCGCATATCCACGGCAGAACATGGCAGTCAAGAAAGTCGCGACGACCGTAAAGAAAACCACTTCCGCCCCGGGGCCGTTGTATTGATTGCCCCCCATCTGTGATAAGAGCAATATCCAAATTGGGAACGACACCATGCCCGCCATGATGCTTGGCCAGATATGCGCTTTGGCCGACAGGGTCGTGACGCCGTCCACCTGGACGACCGAGATCTGCCCATACCCCGGCCCCAACGCCGTCTTTGCGGTCCAGACCGAGCGTTGCCCCATGGGCGTGGCCCACATGGTCTTGCCACCGCCGAGAGCGGTTAGCAAAGCTTCGATGTGCGACGCTGAGGCGCCGCCCTGCCAGCTTCGTTCAAGCTCAGTCCGGTAGAGCGTGACGATCTCCCCTGGCGCAACCGCCGGCGCAGCTTGGGGCTGGTCGGCCAGGCGTTCCGCCAAGGCCTTTTCCAGCGCGACAGGATCAATCCGCAGCTCGTTGGCCGCCTGGCGCAGCTCCTCCAGCGACACCGTTCCCGGTTCGCCTTGGATTTCCAAGGCTCGACGGATCACTTGGGCCGCTTCTTCTTCTCCCAGTCTCTTGAGTTGCTGCTCCAACACGTTCACCAGATTGTAGTCCCATCAGGAGGCTACGCGGCGAAAGCTCAGCCGCGTTGCATGCTCTTGATGTCGTCGGCATACATCTCTTTGACGACCTTGCGCCGCACCTTCAGGCTCGGCGTGAGCTCCCCTGACTCGACGGAAAACGCCTTGCCGACCAAGACGTGCTTCTTGACCTTCTCGAAGTCGGCCAGCTTCTTGTTCGCCTTGTCGACCTCGCCCTTAATCAGATCTTTGACCTCAGGCAGGCGCACGGCTTCAGCCAAGTCTGCCGCCTTGAGGCTGTGCTGGCCGAGCCAGGTCTTGAGCCGGTCAAAGTCCGGCACGACCAGGGCGCAGCAGTACTCCATGCCGTCGCCGAAGAGGACGACTTCGTTGATGTAGGGGCTCTCCTTGAGGGCGTTCTCAACCGCCTGCGGCGCGACGTTCTTGCCGTTTCCCAGCACGAGCAGGTCCTTCTTGCGGTCGGTGATCTTGAGGCGGCCGTCTTCCCATTCGCCAATGTCGCCAGTGTGGAACCAGCCTTCGGCGTCAATCGCCTCAGCGGTCGCCTGCGGCAGGTTGTGGTAGCCCGACATGACCGAGTCGCCGCGGATGAGGATCTCGCCGTCGGCCGCCAACTGGAACTCGACCCCCTTGATCGGCTCTCCGACCGTCCAGTAGCGACTGCGGTCCGGGTGGTTGAGCGAACTGGCCGCCGTCGTCTCGGTCAGTCCGTAGCCTTGCAGCACCAGTAGCCCGAACGCCATGTAGAACTCGGCGACGTGCGTCGGCAAGGCTGCCCCTCCAGACACGAAGAACTTGATGTGGCCGCCAGTGCGCGCCCGGATCTTCTTGCCGACCACCGCGTCGGTCAGGGCGAAGAGCGGAGCCGACTTGCCCTGGGCCTTGGCGACCCCCTGGGCCAGGGCAACGTTGAAGAGCCACTTCTGGATCGGCTTCTGCTTCTCGACGCTGTCCAAGATGCGCCCCTTCATGTTCTCCAAGAAGCGAGGGACACAGAGCATGACGGTCGGCTCGTACTTGACCATGTCGCCCGCCAACGAGGCCAAACTGCCTGCATAGACGATGCGGGCTCCGACGGATATGGGCAATATATGTCCGGCAAACCTCTCGTAAACGTGCGAAAGCGGCAGGAAGACGAGGAACGTGTCCGTCTCGTCCACCGGCAGCGAGGCCTTGATGTTCTCGCACAGGAAGACGAAGTTCCGGTGGCTGAGCACCGCCCCTTTGGGCTGGCCCGTCGTGCCGGATGTGTAGATGAAGGTCGCGGTGTCGTCGGGCTCGACGGCGTCGATCCTGGCCTCCCAGGCCGCCTTGTCCATCGCCGATTTCTCGGCCAATGCCAGCAAGCCAGGCTCACCCTCGTTCGGTCGGAGATAGACCGGTGACCGTCCCGGCAGCTTGGCCGCCAGCCGGCTTTCGAGCAAAACGCACGCCTTGGCCCCGCAGTCGTCGGCAATGTAAGAGGCTTGGTCGGGCGGCAGGGTGGGGTAGATCGGCACCGTCACGACGCCCATCGAGAGTGCCGCCCAGTCGGCCAGGGCCCACTCAAAGCACGACTCGCCCAGGATGACCAGGCGGTCGCCCTTCTGCAGCCCTAGGGCGTCGAGCGCCCGCGCGTACTGGAAGACCTTCTCGTAGAGTTCGCGGTAAGTGGTGGCGTGGTCGCCTCCTTTCGCCGTCACCAAGTGGCTGGTGCGGTCGGCGAACTCCTGGCAACGGTGGCGGAGCATGTCGCCAAGCGACTGGGCGCGGAGGGGCTGTCTCATTTTTCGACCGGTAAGCCGCGGCTGGTGTATTCCGTCCAGCCACCTTTCAGGCTCAGGACGTCGGTGAATCCCATCTCGACCAGCACCTTGGCCGCTAAGGCGCTGCGGTGGCCTCCACCGCAATAGAGGACGATCTTCTGCGACCGGTCGGCCAGGGCCGGGTCGCGCTTGTAGTGCTCCAGGTCGGCGCGGACCTCTAGGAAGCCACGTGGGTAGTTCCTAGCTCCCGGGATGTGCCCCTCGGCAAACTCATCCGGCTCGCGGACGTCCATCACCCAGTAGTCGGTGAGCCCGGGCAAGTCGTCAATGTCGACCTCTTGAACGACTTCCAGCGCTGCCTGGACATAATCGTGGAGGGACTTCGCCATGACGACCAACATTACCCTTCTATGCTTCGCCCTGGCCTCGGCCCCGTGGGGTCAAAACAAGACGATGGACGACCTGAAGGCGACCTTGGCCAACTTGCCCAAGCTGAGCGAGGCGACCGTCGCTTCGACCGACTGGCTTGTCCGCCGCCCGAAGGAACTGGCCAAGGCGTACCACGGCCCTGGCCCCTATGACGTCACCCTGGACAACGGCCTCGTCCGCCGTACTTTCCGCCTCGGCCCCGGCGTGACGACATACGGCCTGCAAGAGCGCACTACTGGCCACGAGCTCGTCCGGGCCGCTTCGCCGGAGGCGACACTGACCCTCGACGGCACCAAGGTGCCCGTCGGCGGCATGACCGGCCAGCCCGACCGCGCCTACCTGCTGCCCTCCTGGCTTGACGCCATGAAACCTGATCCGGACGCCTTTCAGCTCCTGCGTGTGCAGTTCTCCGTCCCCGAGAAGCCGTTCGACTGGGCGCCTAAGCGCCGCCCTGCCGTCGGCTCGTGGCCTCCCCGCGGATGCGCCTTCACGATGTCCTTCACCCACCCGAAGCACCCCGGGCTGCTCGTGGATGTCGCCTACGAGCTCTACGACGGCGCGCCGGTGATCATGAAGAAGCTGGTCGTCCGCAACGTTGGCCAGGCGCCGGTGCGGATCGACGGGTACCAGAGCGAGGTCCTCGCCCTGGTCGAGGGGCAGAGCGAAGTCGACACGCCGACCGGCTGGACGTACCCGAACGTCGAGCTGCTGAGCGACTACTCCTTCGGCGGCATGGCTGGAGGCGAGGCCAACCGTGCCCGCAAGTGGAGCGAAGACCCCGCCTATACCACTCAGGTCAACTACCTGCTCAAGACGCCCTGTGTGCTGACCAGCGAGCCGCCGGTGGGGCCGGGCGTTATCGTCCCGGGCGGTGGCAAGTGGGTTAGCAACCGCTCGTACCTACTGCTCTACGATTCCACGGAACGCGAGCGCAAAGGCCTGGCCCTGCGGCGCTCCTACCGGCTCGTCGCCCCCTGGACGGCGGAGAGCCCGATCATGCTCCACCTGACCACCACCGACGACGCCAAAGCCCGCGCGAGCATCGACCAAGCCGCGGAGTGCGGCTTTGAGATGGTGATCTTTTCCTTCGGCAGCGGATTGGATATGGAGAACATATCCGAAGAAAACATTGCCAAATTCAAGGGCCTGACGGACTACTGCCACAAGAAGGGTCTTGAAGTCGGCGGCTACTCGCTGCTCGCCAGCCGACGCATCGACGACCGGAACGACGTAATCAACCCCAAGACCGGCAAGACGGGCGGGGCCATCTTTGGCAACTCACCGTGCCTCGGGAGCCTGTGGGGGCAGGAGTACTTCCGCAAGGTGCAAACCTTCCTCCAGCGCACCGGCTTCGACCTCCTGGAGCACGACGGTAGCTACCCTGGCGACCTCTGCGCCAGCACCAACCACCCGGGCCACCAGGGCCTGGAGGACAGCCAATGGACGCAATGGCGGCAGATCACCAACTTCTACGCCTGGTGCCGGTCTCGTGGCATCTACCTGAACGTCCCCGACTGGTACATGCTCGCCGGCTCCAACAAGACCGGCATGGGTTACCGCGAGACCAACTGGAGCCTCCCCCGCGCCCAACAGCACATCCACAACCGGCAAAACCTCTTCGACGGCACTTGGACGAAGTCACCGACGATGGGCTGGACGTTTGTGCCGCTGACCGAATACCAGGGCGGCGGCGCAGCGGCCACCATCGAACCGTTAAAAGACAACCTGGTGGACTACGAGCGCCACCTGATCAATAACTTCGCCTACGGCGCCCAAGCTTGCTACCGCGGCCCACGCCTTTACGACGCCCCCGAGACCAAGGCCGTCGTCGTCAAGTGGGTGCAGTGGTTCAAGAAGCATCGCGAGGTTCTGGAGGGCGACGTCATCCACTTGAGACGCGCCGACGGCAGGGACATCGACTATGCCCTGCACGTGAATCCCGAGGGTGCCGCAGAGAAGGCGATGTTGGTGGTCTTCAATCCGACCGACACGGCCGTGAAACGCGAGATCGCCGTGCCTCTGCACTACGCAGGTTTGGTGGGGAAGGCGACGGCCGCTGTAAACGGCAAGGTGGGTACAGAGGTCAGTCTTGACCCGCTCGGTGTGGGCCGCGTTATGGTTGATGTACCTGCCGGCGGGTTCGCCTACGTCTCACTCAAACCCTAATACAAAGTGTCACGCGGGCCAAGCCATGCGTACGACTTCCTCGAACCTCGGTACGCGTTCTCGCGGCCCGCGCGCGACTTCGTGAGTGCATGAAAGCACGTCGCAACGAAGCAAGTCGTCTAGGCGACTGAAGCTGACCCTCCACTGGTTCAAGATGTCCAGACCGAGGATGGGAGGTATGGTAGATGAGTCAGCGCCGCCAGCCATGACACCGACCTCGATCGCATGGAAGTAGAGACTGTCAGCACTCGTGAACTGAAGAACGGCCCGCTCGGAGTACATCTTGAACGCGCCGCCAAACCCAGTCGAATCAACACGAGCAATACCAGTCGCGGAAGGGTCGAATCCTAAATCCCTAGCGATCTCTTCTGGCAGGATGGTCCGGCTCGCACCAGTGTCGACCAAAAAGTTGAGAGACCGAGCCTCACCGCTTCTGACCAGGAAAATGTCTCCGGAAAGCCAGAGCCGCGCTTCCGACCCGCCAAAGGATCCTCTGAGCATCAGAAGAAGAGCAGTGGTGGCAACGGCCCGATGAACTTGATGTGCGTGTGTCGAAGTGGCACCCCGTCTGCGTCGAGCTTTTGGACGAGATCTTCTCGCGACAGGGCCGAACCTACGATCTGCCCGTCAAGTGCAGCAACCCACCTTCCGGAATACTCGCTGGACGAAGTGACTTCTACCGAATTCAGCAGGTCACACGACATCTGAAAGAGTTGCATCTCCTCAAATGTGGACGGTCGCACTTCAGTCTTCGCCATACCAGTTCAGACGTAGCATTGTTCGAAAGTGGTAACGATCATATCAAGCTCAGTTCCTTCACCCGCAGATAAGCCCCCACCAAGGCCGACGCTAGCTCTTGCGGCTCCGCCTCGAGAGTGTGGAACCCCGCTGCCCGCAGCACTGCCTCGGCCTTTTTGCGGTCGGCCGAGTACCAGAGCGCGGCTGTCCGGGCGTACATGTCGCGCTCGTCTTGCACCTGCAGGGCACGCAGTTCGCGCAGCTTCGGGTCCGCCACCCGGACGACCATCAACAGGTGCCGACGGTGGATCGGCCCAAGCGACTGCACCAAGTCGGTCGCCTGGTCTTCGTTCTCGGCGTCGGTGAAGACAACAAGCAAAGACCGCTTTTTCCACCGGTTAGCTAAGTAAGTGAAAGCCGCCGCGTAGTTCGGTTGGACCGGCTCCGCCTGGGCGTCGTGGACTTTGTCCAGAATCGCCGCGACCTGCGCCCGCCCTTTGCGCGGAGCGGCGTACGCCTTGATGACGTCGTTAAAGACCAGCAGGCCGATTTGGTCGCCCTGCCGCTCTGCCGTGTGCATCAGCATCAGCGCCGAGTCGAGGGCATAGTCGAGCTTGCGCACGCCGTCGACCTCCGCCATCATGTGG
>JAFDWT010000016.1 GCA_018268335.1 Armatimonadota bacterium
CAGGTCGAGGCGATGACCATGGGCCAGCGGATCGCGGTCATGAGCAACGGCGTGTTGCAACAAGTGGACGAGCCTGAGACGGTTTACAACAAGCCGGCCAACAAGTTCGTCGCCGGGTTTGTCGGCGCACCGCCGATGAACTTCATCGACGGCAAGATTGAAGGCGGCCACTTTGTCAGTGCCAGCATGAAGTTCGGTTTGAAGTCCGGCCACGCCGCACTCGGCCACGAAGGGAAGAAAGTCACGCTTGGCATCCGGCCGGAGGACATTTACGACGCCTCTGCCAAGAACCCGGTGCCGGTGACCGATGAGAACACCTTTGAAGCGCAAGTTGACGTGCTCGAGAAGCTTGGCGCGGAAGACACTGCCTACTTGGTCGCCGGCGACTTCCATATCACTGCGACACTTGATCCCGCGTCGCGGATCGAGTCCGGCGTGACAGCAAAATTCGCCGTCGACCTGGACAAGATCCATATTTTCGACGGCGAGACCGAAGTCGCGATCAGGTGACGGGCCGATGGCGCGTCACGAGGACGCGCTCTGTGGACATCTCGCGCATGGCAGCGGCGACACCTTCCCGGGTGTCGCCGCTTTCCTTTTCACCGCCGTAGGGCATGTTGTCGAATCGGAGCGATGGCGCGTCGTTGACGACGACTCCGCCAACACGTAGGGTCTGGAACGCCTCTTCGACCACGTCGAGGTCGCGGGTGAACAGCGATGCCTGTAAGCCAAACTGCGATCCGTTGACTCGTGCGAAGGCTTCTTGCCAGGTGGTGAATGAACTGAGGGTCAAGGCCGGGCCAAAGACCTCCTCTCGCGCCAGGCGACTTGTTGGCGGCACGTCGGCGACAAGGGTCGGCCAGACCGTATTGCCCACACGATGGCCACCTGTGAGCACTTGGGCCCCGCCAGCCTCGGCCTCTTCAGTCCACTCGACCACACGGTCAGCGGCGGCTGAGTGGATGAGGGGGCCGCAGACTGTCGTTTCGTCAGCAGGGTCGCCGGTCGGGCAAGAGTCGGTTGCCGCGACGAGCATTTCTTGCAGTTCATCACGGACTGACTCGTGGCACACCAGGTGTTGGGCCGAAATGCAGACCTGGCCCGCGTAGCCGTATGCGCTGGGCACGACTCTGGCCACGACGTTGTCCAAATCGGCGTCCTGGCCGACCAAAACATAGGCGTCGCCTCCAAGCTCCAGGGCGACCCTCTTATGGGGAACCAGTTTTTGGATGTGACGCCCGACCGTGCGTGACCCGGTGAAACTGATCATGGCCACTCGGTCGTCGGTGACCATCTTCTCGGCCAAGCCGTTGGGGCAATGGACGCACTGGACGACACCGTCGGGGCAGCCCGCCTCCAATAGAATCTGACCAAGGGTCAATCCACTGAGAGGCGCGAGGCTGGGCGCCTTCAGGATGACCGTGTTGCCGGCTGCCAGGGCAGGGGCGACCTTGTGGGCGGCGAGATTGAACGGCCAGTTGTACGGCGTGATGCAGAGGACGACGCCGACCGGGAAGGACTGCGTTCGGATCGTCACATTGTCGCCGCGCGGGTCAAATCCGGCCGGCAGAAGGGTTCCGCTAGGTCGAGTCAACTCGTCTGCCGCCAAGGAGAAGGTCAGGGCAGCCCTGGCGACTTCGGCACGGGCAAAGCTGATCGGCTTGCCGATCTCATCGACTAGTAGCTGGGCGAGTTCTTCGGACCGGTCTTGAAATGCCTGCGAAACGCGCCGCAGCAGTCTTTGCCGCTCGCGAACCGAAGATCGCGACCATTCAGGAAAAGCTTCATGTGCTGACGCCAAAGCTGTTTCGAGCTCAGCAGGGCCAGCTTCGGCGGCTGTCCCGACTACACGACCGTCCCACGGTGAGCGCACTGGCTCTTTGCCGATGCTCTGGTCACAAGATCCACCAAACAAGTGGCCTGCCACCAAGAGCTCACGGTGTAACATACTGAACATTACACCTCCCCATGGGGCGTAGCGGTGGGTTGGCAAAATGAGACACAAAATCATTTGCGCGCTGGACACGGGGGACTTGGGAGAAGCTCTCGCCACTGTCAAGCGGCTGAAAGAACATTGCGGTGCGTTTAAGATCGGCCACGGCTTGACGCTTCCGAACGGCCTGGACGTGATCGACAGGCTGCGAGACGCTGGTGCTGAGCGGGTCTTTCTTGACCTCAAATTCCACGACATTCCGAATTCAGTCGCCGTGGGCGTCCGAGAAGCGGCTAAGCGCGGTGTTTGGATGCTCACTTTGCACCTGAGCGGTGGGCCAGCGATGGTCACTGCTGCGGTTGAGGAAGCGCGGACTCAGGCCATCGGTGAAGCTCCTTTGCTCGTCGGCGTTTCTGTCTTGACGTCGCTCAACGAACATGACTTGCACGAGCACCTGGGCACAAACAGGTCGGTGCTGGAGCACATGTCGATCCTCAGCGAGATGGGCATGGGTTGTGGCTTGGACGGCGTGGTGTGTTCTGTCCATGAGGCGGTCGCCATTCGATCTCGGATCGGCAAGGGCGTTATTGTCACGCCGGGGATCCGTCCTGCACACGGCGACTTGAACGACCAACGCCGAGTCGGGGACGGACGGGCTGCTCTGGACGCCGGTGCCGACTACATGGTGATCGGCAGGGCGTTGACTTCCCACCCAGACCCGGTCCGGGCACTAGCTGACTTAGGACTGGATGGCGTTCCCGCCTGAGGCGCAGGCCGCTCTGCTGGCCTGGTACGACGCCAACAAGCGCAACCTTCCTTGGCGGCGAACCCTGGATCCATATGCCATATGGGTCAGCGAGGCGATGTGTCAGCAGACTTCCGTCGCGGTCGCCACTCCCTACTGGGAGCGCTGGATGGCGAGATTTCCTGATGTCTCCAGTCTGGCGGCGGCCGACGAGCACGACGTTTTGTCTTTGTGGCAGGGATTGGGCTACTACCGACGGGCCAAATCGCTGCTGGCCGGGGCGCAAACGGTCATGGCGAGCGGGATGCCCGACTCGGCGAGCGGGTGGCTTAAGGTTCCTGGAGTCGGCCCTTACACCGCGTCGGCGATCGCCAGCATTGCGAACAATGAGCCCGTGGCGGTCGTGGACGGCAATGTGGAGCGGGTGTATGCCCGGGTGACCGACGACTCGGCCGCTGGCGCGACCCTCAAGCGAAACGCTGGGGCATGGGCGCAGGCGTCGTTGCTGGCCGAGAGGCCAGGCGACTGGAACCAGGCGGTCATGGAGCTGGGTGCTTTAGTCTGCACGCCTCGCTCGCCAGACTGTCGCTCTTGCCCAGTTCGCGAGTGGTGTCTGGCAAGGTCACGAGGAACAGCCGAGAATCTGCCGACGAAACAACCAAAGCCAACCCAGGCCGAGTTGTTCTGGACTTGCACGTTAGCCAATTGCGAAGGCAAGTGGGCCGTCGAGCAGATCAAGGACGGCAAGTGGTGGGTGGGCATGTGGCGGTTTCCCACCTTAGAAGAACAAATCGTGCCAGAAGGTGTAGACCTAGGCACCATCACCCACACGGTCACCAAACACAAAGTGACGATGCGAGTTGTGAAGCGCGAACTTAGTGCTCAGTCGGAACTGTGGACGTGGGTCTCAGCGGAGCAATTGGAGCTTCTTCCACTGCCTTCCTTGTACCGGAAGGCTTGGGATATGGCCCGGCGCCCTGTCCTTCTTGAGGTTCTGGCAGAGCGATCCACCCGCGGTTGAACACCTCGGTCATGCCGACGTAGACGGCGGAGAACGCCAGGCTCATGAAGAAAAGGCCGACGACAATAGTCATGAGCCTTAAACCGTGGCGTCGAGCGAACTTCTCCTGTCCTAGAACGGCGGTCTGAAGGCGCGGAGGCAAGAGGCTCAGCATGCGGCGCTGCAGGCGTCGAACGGGGCGGCGTCGGATGGTCCAGAGCATCCCCGCCCAGATTCTGCGCGCGACAAGCTTCGCGAAGTTCATGCCAACACTTCAAAGTCGGACAGCCCCACTACCTCGCCGTCCTCGTTATAGAAGGACAGGTACAGGGGCCCGACAGGTTCACGCCCGCGCACGACTTTGACCAAAACTTTGGTCGAGTCAGCCACGACGCACTCTCCAATATAGGGCGGTCCATAGCGCGGGACCGGCTTTGTCCGGTCGAAATACCCAACGCACTTCTTGCCGTCGATCCAGACGACCACCCCAGCGTCGCACGCAGCGAAGACGCGGTGGTGACCGGCTCGCGGCAACTTGGCGGTCGCGAACAAGTAGACGACTCCGGGGCCGCCGTCGAAGTAGGGTTCGACTTCGATGACTGTGCCGGGGACGAACTCGGTCTTCCACTTCAGCGGAAGGCCACTGCGCGAACTGAGCGTCTGGTCGGACCGCTGTTCCGTTTCCGGGCCGTAGCTCTTTTCGTAGCCGAGGTCTTCATTGTTGGCAAAGGGTCCGATGGCGTGCCAGCGCTCGGCGGCGAGGACAGGGAGAGGGAAGTCGCCGTCGCCGATGTGGAGGGTGATCGTCGTCGGTCGGGCCGGCCAGTCGGCCGGTGCTTGGGCGACCATCACAAACGTCGTCGGGCGGCCAGGTTGGGCCAGGAACTCCTGCATCCGATGGGCGACTTGCCAGCCGTCGGGGACGGAGACTTTCGGATCGACGGCTTGGTCGCTGGGCCCCGTGTTCGTCATCGTGAGCTGCAGTTGTAGGGAACCTCCCGGCTTGACAGCTGGAGGGGACAGGTAGGCGACATCTACGAGAAAGTCACCGACACGGCCTGAATGATTGCTCTTAGCCGAGTTCATTCGGGCCAACAAAGTCGATGAAGGGACGGCAGGCTGGGGAACAACTGGTGTTGGATCGACTACGGGAACAACCGGCTCCGGTTCCTGGACACTGCCGTCGGCTGACGGTTCTTCGACGGCTGAGGTGGTGTCGGCGACTGGAAGTGGGGCAACAACGGCCGGTGCGGGCTCGGCGACGGCAACCGGTGCAGGCGCTAGGCCGACTACGAGATCGGCGAGGGCCGACAGGCTCCGGCTGCTGTCGATGCCGACGAGGCTATGGCCGGCGACGTACTCGTCGCCGATCACGCCCGACCATTCTTCTGGGACGCCGCCCGACAATAAGGTGGCCAGTGTCCCGCAGACCATCGAGGTCTGGTCGGAGGCGGCGCCGCACCCGGCGGCGACCATCGGGCCTGAGCCCCATGTCGTGACGCCGGCTTGCAGGCCGCACATGATCCAGGCGAGGCTGAGAGCCGCGTGGGCGGTATCGACGAGCCCCAACTGGACCGGAAGGGTCAGATGAAGGTTTTTGGCGGCGTCAGGGTCCGTGCCTCGGCTGAGTGCGGCTTGCAAGGACCGAGTAGCCAAGCTTTCAACGGGCAGCAGGGCGTTGGCGACAGCGACGAAATCGGTGATCGACGTGCCGGGCTTCGCAATGGCCGTCCACCAAGCTACCAATGCGGCAACGGCCACACCGTCGCCGAAGTGGTCGATCGAGGCGCTAGCGACCGCCCAGCGGGCCGCCGCTTCTGGGTCGCCGTGAAAAACAAGGCCCCAGAAGACAGCGCGGCCCAGCGCCTCGCTGCCCTCGCCCAAGGGGTTGGCATAGGCGCCAGAGAGACCTGGGCGGAGGCCACGCCGGAGGTTCATTAGGCCAAAGCCGCCTTCTTCCGACCGGCCGTGCCAACAGGCCGCCCAGCTGTCCGCCAGTGCCTCGGGTGGCTTGCCGGCCTTCAGATGGGCGGCCCAGACGTGCCAGCTGTCCAGAGCGTCGGACTGGGCCATCCGCAACGGCACCGGATCGAAGAAGGTCAGGCGGGTGAACGTCTTTTTGCCGCGCTGCGACGCACCGAGAGTCCACCCCACGGCCGCGCCCTTGACCGCTGATCGAACCAGTTCTGACATCGTGAGTTCCATTGTGTCCCGGTCGCCGGTTGGGCCTGCCGACCAGAATGAACCGTGCACGGCCTTGACGTCGCGATCTTCCACTGGATCAACCGGTGGCCGGAGCAGTGGGCTCCGGTCTTTATCGGCTTTAGTGAGGGGAACAAGACTTGGCCGGTGCGAATTCTTTTCCTGGTTGTCTTCGTGACGTGCGTCTGGACTTCCAGGTTGCGACGGGCGGCGATTGTTGGTGTTGTGGCCTGGTTGGCGTCCGACACTCTGTGCAGTTTCCTCAAGTCAGGATTCAAGGTTCTGCGTCCTTCAGTCGAATTGGTGCCCGATGTGATCGTCCGGGTGGAAGGGGGGCTTGGCTACGGGACAGCTTCGGCCCATGCGGCCAGCACGATGGCGATCGCGACGGCGTTCATGCTCGTCGATCGGCGATTGGGGTTTGTGTGGCTGTTCGTTTCGCTGATGACCGGGTTGGCGCGGATCAATGTTGGCGTCCACTACCCGTCACAGGTGTTGTTGGGCTGGTGCTTGGGAGCGCTTGTCGCGTTCGGACTCTATCGACTCAGCCTTCGGCTCTGGCCGGAGAAACCCAAGGTCAGCGAGTCACCGCAAGAGGCTGCCTGAGGTCGGCGCCGCCTAGTGTGTCGACCGGCTGACCTTCAAGCAGAAAGCGGACGTGTGTGACGTCCTTGAACTGGCCCATTACCCGGCAGACACCTTCGACCAGCATCTGCTCGTCTTCGGTGCCATAGCCGTGCCGTAGGGCGGCAGTGAAATCGATTTCTGCGACACCGTCCTTGACCACGACCGACTTGACCCGGGCCTCTTGGGGCACGGCCTTGATTTGGGAGATGTAGTCGTTGACGGCGAATACGTGGGGGTCGACTCCCCTCGGGACCTCAGAGACGTGTGACTCGGTGGTGAACTGCTCACCAAACGAAGGGCGAAAGACCTTGACTGTCTCTGCCTTCGGCGTTTCAACAACAGTCTTCGGAACCTCCTGTTGAATCACGGGCGCGGGCGCAGAGGTTTTGCGCAAGGCATTCGGCACCGTGCGCCCCATCTGGGCGACGGTGGCAACTGCCCCAAGGGTGACCGCGCCCAAGATGACGAACACCCAGGCGGCGCGGTTGGCGGCGTTTGTCTTCGTGCGGCTCGGCATGTTCACTCTTCTCCGAAGTAGGCTTTCAATCCTCTGACGACGGCGGCGCCGACCTGTTCGGGATAGCCGTCTTCTTGCATCGCTTTCCGGTCGTGGGAGTGGGTGATGAACCCTAGCTCAAGATACGCCGCCGGGACGTTGACTTCTCTGAGTACTTGGAACCCGTTGCGGTAGATGCGGGTGTCGCTCCAGATGCCCAGGTCGGGGATCGTACCGATCTTGGCGATCTCATTTTGCACGCATGAGGCGAGCATCCTGCCGACCGGGTTTTGGGCGTGATAGAACGTGATGCCGCCACTGCGCGTTTCGGCGACGGTGTTGGAATTGATGTGGATGCAGATCAGGGCGGCGGCGTCGCTCTGGTTGGCAAGTTGCGACCTTTGCGACAGAGTCGGGTAGGTGTCGGCGTCGCGCGTCATGATCACCGAGGCGCCAGCGGCCTGCAGTGCCTTGGCGGTGGCCAGGCTGATTTTGAGCGCCAGGTCTTTCTCGAAGAGCGCGTTGCCCCAGTCGGCTCCAGGGTCTTTGCCACCGTGGCCAGGGTCGACGACGATGATCTTGCCACTGAGTTTGCCTTTTTTGGGTCGGAACAACCGGACGACAAGGCCGTCGTTCTGAGTGTTGAGGATAAACGCTCCGGCGGCTTTGAGGTTGATGGTCAGCGTCGAGTTCGCTTCAGAGTTGGCCGTGACATAGCCTCGCAAGAACTTGTCGTCCACGATCTTTTCGCCTGCCTCACCAAAGGTCGCGCCCTGAATTGTGAGTGCGATCGTCGTGGGCGAAATGTATCGGACGGAAGGCGTCAAGTCGAGGCGTCGCGAGGTGGGCACACGTAGCACGACCCCGCCCTCTTCGCCACCAGTCACGGTCGGCGCTTCCATCTTGACTGGCAATGAAGAAGCTCCGGGAGTGGCGACCGACTCCAAAATCGTGAGCGGCTCGCCATCGGGGAGTTCGGTCTTGGCCATCAACGCTTTGGGCAGCTTGACGCGGACAGAGCGGGTCTCGACTGGTCGTGGCGGCACCATGCCGGCCAGAAGCGGGTTCTCGATGACCAGGCGGACAGTGTCGTCATCGAACTGGCCGACCTTCCAGCCTTCGGGCAGGTTCTCGGCCAGTCGGCGGTCCATTTCGCCGCCTTTCAGGTCGACAATCAAGCGCCAAGGGTTCGTTTCCAACTTGAATGACGGTTGGACCTTTGTCGTCGCGTCGATCTGGAAGCCCTCGTTGGTGATGTCGAGGTTGCGGATGCTGGCCTTGAACCGGTAGGTGTCGCGGGTCTTGTTCCAGTAGGCGACCGCGCCTAGGTAGTTGGCTGATTCGCTGAGGCTGACGGCAGGTTGTCCGGCGACGAATTGGGTCGTGACCCGGAAGATGCGTCCCTCGGCGCTAATTGAAGTCTCTTTACCACGGGCCACGCAGCTCCAGCCCCATTTGGCGAGGGTCTCGGTGCTGGCCAGGCAGTCGTCGCCGACGCGGTAAACACCGCCGCTGGCGGGCCCGCGGGCACCGAAATCGACCTTGACCGGCTGGGGGGCTTGGCTCCAAGCTTGCGCCACCACCCCGAACACGAGGAGGCCAGAAAGCGGAAGCCGGAACATGCCCATAGATTTTACCTGGTCTGGTGGAAAACTAGGGTTGGAAGAGTATCCTACACCAGCTTTCGGGCGATTAGCTCAGTCGGTAGAGCGCCTCGTTTACACCGAGGATGTCGGCGGTTCGAGCCCGTCATCGCCCACCACCCTTTCATTACCGCCGACCGGCGGGGGCGCGACAACCGGAGGTCGCGGCTGGGAGGCGGTTATTGCTAGTGCCCATGCCCGTTCACGGTCTTCCACGGTGGCAAATGCGAAGTCGTTGACGAAGTGGAAGTGCATATCGGAGAGGAATACGGCAGTGCCCAGGGGGTACTTCTCGATCTTGGTCACGCTGGTCCACGGCAAGAACGACCGGATGCCCGACATGAACTCGATGTTCAGGCCTTCGCTTGTGAATTCGTAGGTGACAGCGTCGGAGAAACGCCGACGGACTCCCGGTTTGGAAAACGCCTTCGTGAACGCGCGCCTACCTAAGCTGGCGATAAGGACACCGTACAGGATCGCCACGGTCACCCCAGTTCCAGTGCCAAAGGTGTTGGCGACGACAATGCACACGGTGCCAAGGACGGCCGCAAAGACACCAGAGACAATGTACGTCCGCCCCTGCGACTTCATGGCGACATCGACGGCCCGGTCGATCTCCGTTGGGCTCGGTGTGGTTCGGATGGGTGTCATCTGGACCGCCGTTGGGCCAGCATTTGGTGGTAGACGCCTTCGGTCTTGGCCGCCATACGGGGGGCGCTGAACTCCTCGACGACCAGCGAGAATGCCCGCTCGGACATCTCTGCGCGCAGTCCGGGTTGGCGGAGCAATTCGACCGTGCGGTCGGCCATCGAGACGGCCTCG
>JAFDWT010000017.1:0-15034 GCA_018268335.1 Armatimonadota bacterium
CGTGCCGTAGGTGGACTTCAGTTCATCGAGCCGGTGCGAACCTTCCAGGATCATCAACCCGCCCACGTCATAGGTGATCCGGCTCATCGGCACCCACATGGTGTAAATGCGTTGGCTTCCCCGGCCCATGTAGACGATGTCGTAATGCGGTTCCGTGTAGTTGCCCGGGCCGACAGCGCGGAGCCACGTGTAGTCATAGTGCATCGCCGGCTCGCCCAAGAGACCGCCAAAGAACGCCATCACCTGCGGCGAATAGAGGAGTGCCTCGACCTCCCGGTTGCCGTTCGCTAAGTCTGGACGGAACGCCATGTCCACCCCCGGAGCGGCAATGGAGTCGCGCCAGTCGCGGTCAGAGTGCAAAGCCCCTTCTTCGCGCAGAGACCGTAAGACACTCAACCGCGCCGCCATGACGTCGTCTCGATTGAAGAAGCCAGGAACGAACAGGTAGCCGTCCTCTACCGCCCGGCAGCGCAACTCGTCCATGTCGCCGACAGCGCCGTCGCTCCGCCGCAACTCGCCCAGGCGAGCCGGAGATGTGTCCAAAGGGACGTGGCACGAGCTCAGGGCAATCGTTTTACCCACGTCCCAATTGTACAGCGGTCAACCAGTCGGCGCAGTGATCTTTTGGACCGACAGCTTGGTCAGCGTCGCGTTGAGCGCCGCCAGGTCGTCCGCGACCAGCTTCTTCCAAGAAGCGTCCAGCCTCTTCAGCGTGTCGAAGTTCTTATTCGCGCTGCTGGTCGCCGCCTGCGTCGGCACCGAGTCGCCGAACTCCATCGAGTCCATGATCCGCAGGCTGGACTGGTACACCGCCCTATAAGAAGCCGCTGAAGTCGCAAACGCTTGCCGCCGCCCACCCTGGGCCGAAGCTTCGGTTCCGAACTCCTCCAGCTTCTTCTGGAATGCCTCCAACGCCTTCGTCGCCGCTTCCGCTGGCTTGGCCTCAAGCCGGGCCTTCACTTGCTCACGCAAAGCCTTCAGCTCCAAGTCCTTCCCCCAAGCCTGCAAAGCCGCGTCATAGAGCTTCGAGGTCAGCCCCCACTGCGCCCGCAGGTCGGCAGCAGAAGCCCGGGAGCGGGGGTCGTTGACCACCTTGACCACCTGCCGTAACGTCTGGTCGCCAGCTTTGAGCGTGACCGTGTAGTCACCTGGCGGCACCAGTGGCCCTTCGGGCGATTGCGGCGTGCCAAACGGGTTAGCGTTGATGCCGTAGCCGTGCGAGGTGGCCGGCGGATTGTCGGCCAGCAGGTTCCAGTTCACCCGCCACATCCCGGCCTGGTTCGGCAGCGGGCGCACCACCTCCTTCCAAAACTCGGGGATCGGATGCTGGTTGGGCTCCAGGTTCACGACGTCGTCGCTCGACAGGTGCCGCCACACCCGGCCGGTCTTGTCGGCGATCTCGATGGACACCTTGGTCGCCGGCTTGGCCAGCCAGTAATACAGCACAGCGCCGAGCGGCGGATTGTCGGCATGCGTGACCTCTGGCGGATAGGGTGTGTCGCCATTGACATTGCGCCGAACGCGGACGGCGTTACCAGGCTTGAACAGGTGCGCCGCCTGGTTCGCAATCGCACCTGTCACCTCGCGCAAGGGCGAGATGTCGTCCAGGATCCAGAAGCTGCGGCCATATGTGCCGACCACCAAGTCGTTGCCCTTGATAACCATGTCCCGATAGCTCGTGTTCGGCTGGTTCAGCGCCAGTGACTGCCAATGGTCGCCGTCGTCAAAGGAGACATAGACAAAACTCTCGGTGCAGAGGAACAGCAACCCCTTGCGGACCGGATCGGACTTGATGACTCGGGCGAATGACATGTCGCTGTCCTTACCCGGGATGCCGTTGACGATCTTCGTCCACGTCTTGCCAAAGTCGCGCGTGCGATAGACGTGGGGCGCATAGTCACCCCGGTTGTGGGCGTCCACGGCGATATAGGCTTCGCCTGCCTCATGATGGCTGGCGTCGATGCCAGATATGTCCGAGCCCTGCGGCAGCCCAGTCGGAGTCACGTCCGACCACGTCTTGCCTCGGTCCTTGGTGACATGCACGCCGCCGTTGTTGAGCCCGGCCCACAGCACCTGCGGGTCGGCGGTGGAGACGCAGAAACTTTCAATGCTGCCGCCGCCCCGGGCCTGCTGGCGGAGCTCGCGCTCCTCGTCGTCCATGTTCTCGTTCTGGTCCTCGTCGTCATCGTCGTCGGTGACGGCGTTGCCGGTCGTCGGCGGTTTGGCAGGGGTCGTCGGCGTAGTCGGCTTGGGAGTCTCCTTCGGAGCTCCAAGGTCGGGGCTTAGCTTCTTCCAAGTCTTGCCGCCGTCGGTGGTCGACATCAGGAACTGGAACCCGGCCAACAACTCGCGGGGGTCGTTGGGGTTGAACAGCAACGGCTGGTTGAGGACGTGCCGCAGACCCGACCCGGCCTCGACGACTGGGCTCACGTCGATGTACTGCCCCGACGGTTTGTCCACCCGGATGATGCCGCCGATGTCGCTACCGCAATAGCTGATATTGGGGTCGCGCGGGTCGATGGCAAGGCTGCCGAACTCATAGCCTGGATGCGGGTGCCAGTCGAGCGGTGTAATCTCGCCGTAGTTGCCCCGCATGCAGGTGCTGACCGCGCCGCTGTCCTGCTGCGTGGCGTAGATCCAGTACGGCCATTGGTTGTCGACGGCGATGTGATAGACCTGGGCGGTCGCCTGGTTGTACCAATTACTCCAGCTCCGGCCGCCGTCCATGCTGATCGTCGCCCCCTGGTCGACACCGAAGATCATCCGGTCCGGGTCGGTGGGATCCAGCCACATCTGCTGCGGGTCGTCGCCGCCCGGAGCGCCCTTGAACCCGGTGAACGTGACGCCGCCGTCACGGCTGATATAGCTGCAGGTGTTGATCAGATAGACAATATCAGGGTTCGCAGAGTTGACATAGACACCACAGTTGTATCCACCCTGCCCGTTAGAGACCCGTCGGTCGCCTGAACCCATCTTCGTCCAGTGCGCACCTGCGTCGTCAGATCGGAACAGTCCGGAGTTTGAGGTCAAAAAGATGCGCTGGGCGTTCGTCTTCGGAGCCACAGCGACGCAGGTGCGGCCGCTGATGCTCGGCAGCCCCTCGCCAGTCACTTCTTTCCAGGTCGCACCTCTGTCTGTGGATCGATACAGCTTCGAACCGCTGCCGACCTTGACGGTCGTGGCATACAGGGTGTCGGGGACATCATGGGCATAGGCGATGCGCTCGGCGCCGGTCTTGTCGTCCACATAGAGAACCTGTTTCCAGGTCTTGCCGCCGTCGGTGGTGCGGAAGATGCCGCGCTGCTCCGTGCCCTTGCGCGAGTCGCCACGCGCAGCCACCAACACGTGGTCGGGGTTGGTGGGATCGACGACCATCGACGGGATGTGGTCGGTACCGTCCAGTCCGATGTGCGCCCAGGTTCGTCCGCCGTCGGTCGACTTGTACATGCCGTTCCCGATGCTCGGGCAGCCGCCAGACGAAAAGTCGCCGGTACCGACATAGACGATGTTCGAGTCGCTCGGCGCGACTTGCACCGAGCCGACTGAGGAGACGCCTTTGACCGCGTCGAAGACTGGCTCCCAGGTCACGCCGGCGTTGGTGGTGCGCCACACTCCGCCCATCGGCATGCCCATAAAGTACACACCAGGCTTGCCAACGGCACCAGTCACAGCGGCGACACGGCCGCCGCGGAACGGGCCGACCGACCGCCAAGAGAGGCCGGAAAAGAGCTGAGGGTCGACCTGCTGCGCATGGCCGATGCCAACAAGGCTCAGCGCCACGATGGCAGTCCGTAAGGGGCGAGATAGAAAGTTCATGGCTGATCCTTGCAAAAACGCAAGGCCTATCATACGCCTTTACGACTCTGAAATAGAACCACTGACGCGGACTTCCCCCGAGCCGTCAAAAGGCTATGCGTCGCGAGCGGCCCGTCCAATTGACTTGGCCGTCGACCGATTCGCGCTGGTCGAAATAGACCTCAAGCCCGTTGCCGTCCGGATCGCTGAAATACGCTGCCCACGATATGCCGTGGTCCACCGCCACCGGTTGGGCACCAAGTTCCTCGGCCCGGGCGATGGTGGCACGCCATTCCGCTTCGTCAGCAGCGGCAAACGCCGTATGGTACAGGCCGACGCTGTGTTCCTGTGGCAAGGGAGCTCCAGGCCCAAGCCCCTGCAAAGCGACGGTGTGGTGGTCTTTCCCGTCGCTGAGAAACACAAAATTGCCGATTTCTTGCTCCACCTGAAGCCCAAAGACGCGGCAATAGAATTCCGCCGCACGCTTCGCGTCGCGGACTTTCAGGTGGACATGGCCAAGTCGAAGGGCGTTCATGTTAGTTGCTACGGCAACTACTTGCCTGGCATAGCAAGAGTCCCTGCCGGTTGTAGCCGACAGGGACTTATTGTGCGCGAAATGAGGCTCAGCGGGCTTTCTTCTTGCGGAAGGCAGCCAGGGCGCCGAGGCCGAGGATCGTCATGCTGGCGGGCTCGGGGACCGACTCGATGTTCTGCACGCGGACAGAATCGTCGTTGTAGTCTTGGTCGCCGCCGTTGCGCAGGTCTTCCCACGTCGTCAGGACGTCGCAGTTGTTCTCGGTGCACGGTGCCAGGCTGAGGGCGGCCATGTGGTTGAAGCCGTCGGCGTTCTTGGCGGTCTGGCTGTAGTAGACCGTACCGCCGTCCTCCGCGTCACCACTGGCGAGGGCCAGGCCAAAGACCGTGTTCGGCAAGAACAGGGAGGTCGAGCTCGGCAAGCCCGAGCTGGAGCCACCGATGACCCAAGTCACCGTCGGGTTGGCGCTGCCCAGGTCCGTGTAGTAGCCTAGTTTGGCGCGGGGGCCTTGGCCAGCGAACTGGTACTGCATGGTCCAAGTGGTCTCGATTTCAGGATTGCAGACTTGGAAGAGTTCACTGGCGAGCTGGTCGGTGTCGACGCTGACGCCCGGGAACAGGGTGTCCAACTGGTGCTGGACGTTGGCGTTGGCGCCGTCAGGAGACGTCTTCAATTTGGCGGGGTCGACCAGGCCGGCATGGGCGACCGAAGCGGCAGCGACGATGGAGGCAAGGGCAAGATACGCTCTCATGCCAATAGGCGACGCAATCTTCGTGCCTCGCCGTCATGGGCAATTGAAACCTGGTTGCTTTGCCGTCGGCTTCGTCAATGTGCGTTGCGGTATCGGCTGACCGCGCCGCGGGCTTTCATAACCTCGGGATACCGCTTGGTCGGGTCGGCGTATTTGTTGCCTCCTCTATCGACCCCTTGTGCCAGATACACCTGGTGAGCGCCATGGAACTGCTCGTCGTGGTACTTCACTGCTGTGCTCGTGAAACGCAGCGTCCAGCCGCAACGGCGTTTGTCCGAAAGGTTGGCCTCGCTGCCGTGGATGATGCGGCCGTCGTGGAGTGAGCACTGGTTGGGCTCTAATTCGATCGCGACCTTGGCACTGTCGTCGCGCTGGACGGCTTTGATTTCGGTGGCAAAGACGTTCTTGCTCGGGTCGACGTCGTCGTAGTCGCTGAACCCCATCTTGCCGGTCACGTGGGTCTTGGGGATGACGTACATGCAGCCGTTCTCGGTGGTGCTGGGGTCCAGCGCCAGCCAGATCGTGCAGACCTCCATCGGCTCGATCTGGCCCTTCCAGTAGAAGCTGTCTTCGTGCCAAGGCACGCGCTTGCCGTTGCCTTTGGGCTTGCAGATGAAATGGGTGGAGAACAAGGCTAGGTCGGGGCCGAGGATGGGTTCGACGAGCGCGAGCACGTCTTCGTCGAACGCCCACTCGAAGAGCTCGGGGTACATGAAATGGGGGACGTCCATCGCCTCCGGGCGTTCGCCCTCACCGAGCTCGCCGAGGATCTTGTCGAAGTAATCGCGAAGCCGGTCGAACTTGTCGGCGGCCAAGACGGGGTGGCGGTAGACGAAGTAGCCCTCGCGGTTGTATTGCGCGACTTCGTCGGGCGTCAGGCGCGGGCGGGCTTCGGTCGTCGACATGGTGTCAGTTTTGAATATGCGAAGCCCCGAAAACAAGTTCCCAGCGGTAACCTGGTGCCATGCGCGTCGGGACGGCGTTGTTGTCAGCAGGTTGCTTGTGGTTCGGCGTGGCCGTCGCCTCGCCGGGCTCGCCCGCGCCGGCCAAGGTGGACTTCAGCCGTGACGTGCTGCCGATCCTCTCGGAAAAGTGCTTCAAGTGCCACGGGCCTGATTCGTCGTCGCGTCAGGCTGGTTTGAGGCTGGACACCTTCGCGGGCGCGACGGCGGGAAAGGCGGTGGTGCCCGGAAATCCTGATGCGAGCTTAGTCCTCAAGCGCGTGACGAGCAAAGATTCGCCAATGCCGCCAGTCGAGACAGGCAAGCACGTGACGCCTGCCGAAGCTGACACTCTTCGCCGATGGATCGCCGAGGGGGCGAAGTACGCGGTGCACTGGGCGTTCTTGCCGGTTCCTCAGAAGGTCTCGGTGCCGAAGTTGGGAGACGGCTGGGCGAAGAACGACATCGACCGGTTTGTGTTTGCCAAGTTGCAGGCGAACGGGCTCAAGCCCACCGCCGAAGCTCCCCCGGAGCGGATCACGCGGCGCGTCAGCCTCGACCTGACCGGCCTCCCCCCTGACAATAGGACATATACGTCTTATACGTCCTATGTCGACCAGCTGCTAGCCTCGCCCGCCTTCGGCGAGCGGATGGCCGTCGAATGGCTGGACGCGGCTCGCTACTCCGATAGCTACGGCTACCAGAGCGACCTGCTGGCCCCTTTCTGGCCGTACCGCGACTGGGTGGTGCGGGCGTTCAACGCCAACATGCACTACGACGAGTTCCTGGCCAAGCAGCTCGCCGGGGACCTGTTGCCCAACGCGACCACCGACGACCGGCTGGCGACCGCCTTTAACCGGCTGCACCGCCAGTCGAACGAGGGCGGGTCGATCCCGGCGGACTTCAAGAACGCCTATGCGGTAGACCGGGTGGAGACGTTCGGAACCGCCGTCATGGGCTTGACCGTAGGTTGCGCCCGCTGCCACGACCACAAATACGACCCGATCACGCAGCGGGAGTTTTATCAACTATATTCGTATTTCAACTCGATCAACGAGTTCGGGCTGCTGCTGAGCAGCGAGATCGTGCCGACGCCGTCGGTGCTCTTGCCGACAGAGGCGCAGAAGGCAGAGATTGCTAAGTGGAAAGCGGAGACGGAGAAGGCGAAAGTGGAGTTGGCTGCTGCCCAGCGAGCCCCAGTATCTGCCAAGGCGAATTCCGGGAAGGACAGTGTTCTACGAGCGAGGTTTGAATTCGGTCAGGATGAGGGAGGCAAGTTTCCGTCGGACACCAAAGACCCCAAGGTCTATGCCGAGAGAATTGGCTCACCCGCTTTTGTGGATGACGGATCAGGCGGAAAGGCTCTTCAGTTGACTGGAGATGACGGTGTGGTCTTTCGGGGCGTCCCGGCCAGAGAACGG
This sequence comes from Armatimonadota bacterium, assembly GCA_018268335.1. Lineage (GTDB taxonomy): Bacteria > Armatimonadota > Fimbriimonadia > Fimbriimonadales > Fimbriimonadaceae > JAHBTB01. The sequence goes on from JAFDWT010000017.1 coordinate 7,444, forward strand.
TATGACGCCTTCACTTGGGGGCTATCTATCAAGGACCCGCGAGCCAAGGGGCCCGTTGTCTTGCTGCATCGTACCGGTGGCACAGATGTCGGATTCTGCGGATTTGACTTGATGCTGGAAGACGGCTATGTGACAGCTCGCGTCATGCGCACTTGGCCGGGGAATGCACTTGCCATCAGATCTAAGGCCCGAATACCAAAGGACGCCTGGGTGAACATCGGTTGGGTCTATGACGGAAGTGGCTCCGTCGACGGGATGAAGCTCTATTTCGATGGCGAGCGCGCTGCCGCTGACGTCTTGGAAAGCCGGCTATGGAAGAAGATCGCCGCGTACGGCGATTTGGGCCCGTCAGGATCGGATTGGTCGATCGGGCAGCGCTTCCGGGACGCTGGATTCAGAGGTGGTGCCATACGTCGGGCCATGTTCATCGGGAGGGCAACTGGCCCGGCTGAGAACGCGACACTCAAGCCTGGCTGGGACAAGGCTCCTGGGATGCTTGAAAAGGTTGCGCGTGAGGCCGGAACTTATGGAAGCGACCCCGCTGTCCAAGTCGCCCTCAAGCACCTCCGCGAAGCCCAAGAAAAGCTGACGGCCGCCGAGGAAGGCGTCCTGGAAGTCGAGTCAATGGAAGAGGCCAAGACGCCCACACCGACCTATGTGCTCTTCCGGGGCATGTACGACGCGCCGGTGACGGAGAAGGACCGGGTGGTCCGCGACACGCCGAAGGTGTTCCCACCCCTGAAGCCCCAGGGCAAGAACGACCGTCTGGCCCTGGCGCGGTGGGCGACCCGCAAGGACAACCCGCTGACCGCCCGCGTCTTCGTCAACCGCATTTGGCAGATGCTTTTCGGCACGGGACTTGTCGAGACGAGCGAAAACTTCGGCGTCCAGGGCTCGAACCCGACGCACCCGGAACTGCTCGACTACCTGGCACGGCGGTTCATGGACTCGGGCTGGGACATCAAGGGCCTGGTGAAGGAGATCGTCACCTCGGCGACCTATCGCCAGGACTCCACTCGCAATGCGGCAGGCATGGAGAAAGACCCCCAGAACAAGCTTCTCTGGCACGGGCCGAGCATGAAGCTCTCGGCGGAGATGGTCCGCGACACCGCGCTCTCGGCGGCGGGGCTGCTGAACACCAAGATGGGCGGGCCGCCCGTGAACCCCTACCAGCCCGCCGGCATCTGGACGGAGAACAACACGATGACCCAGGCGTTCGTCCAGAGCAAAGGGGCCGACCTGTACCGGCGGAGCCTCTATTCGACCGTCAAGCGCACCACGCCGGTGCCGAGCATGCTCGTCTTCGACGGCGGCTCGCGGGAGTCGTGCATCGTCCGACGGCCCAACACCAGCACGCCGCTGCAGGCGCTCGTGCTGATGAACGACGTGCAGTTCGTCGAGGCGGCCCGAGTTCTTGCAGAGCGGGTAATGAAGTCGCGTGGCACACTGGCCGAGCGAGTCGATCTGGCCTATTCATTGCTGGCGGGGCGCAGCCCCGACGCGCCGACATCAGCGCTGCTACGGCAGACTTATGACGAGCAGTATAGGACGTATACGACTTATCCAGCGTATATTGAGAAACTCCTGGCCGTGGGTGACAAGAAGCCCGACCCTACCTTGGACAAGCACGACTTGGCCGCGATGACCGTCATGTGTCAGGCCATCCTCAACTCAGACGCAGTTGTGTGGAAGCGATAGTGCCTTGATCCGGCCCATCAACCCTGACTCTCCGTCCGAAGTCGAGCTGGTCGCGACCCGGATGCGGCTGACATTGATCGAGGTCTTGGGCGAAGAAGTCGGCGGCAGCATGTACACGATGCAGTGGCTGGTCGAGCGCGTCAGATGGCATCTGGATCCCGCTCATTGCATCGGCACCGTCCTGCTTGCCGAAGACGAGACGGGCGCTATCCTCGGCCATACGATCCTGCGTGTTCAGTCCGACGACGAGGTCGGCGAGCACGGCCTCTTCTCGACGTTCTATGTCGATCCGGCCCACCGGGGCAAAGGGGTGGCCACCGCCTTTGTCCGTGCCGGCGAGGCTTGGATGCGAGACCAGGGCATGAAACAAGCCATGACGTACACCGCCACGAACAACAGCCGTCTCCGCAACCTCATGGAGTCGCAGGGATACGGGCCAATACTGGAGAAGAACGACATGGTCGTCTTGGCCAAACAGCTCGCTTCTTAGCGTCGCAGAAGTCGAACGACGACTCCGGCCACCGCCAGGAGCCACAGGCAAACGACGATGCCAAGGCCGATACGCGCCAGTCGCCGGTGTTCTCGTTCGGGAGCGGCACGGCACTCCTCCATCACATCGGTCGGCACCAAGCGCAGGACGAGCGCGATGCCGACGGGGACAAGGACCAAGTCGTCCACCAAACCGAGCAGGGGAATGAAGTCGGGGATCAGGTCGACCGGGCTCAGCGCATAGGCGACGACTAGCAGGCCGAGCGCCTTTGCCCGCCAGGGTGTCCGTGGATGCTGCATCGCCAAGGCGAGCGCTCCCACGTCGCGCTTGAGCCCACGTGCCCGCACTTGCAATCGGTCCACGAGCGAGCGCACAACGAGGTCGATTATGAGGCTCCTTCGTGCCACACTCGAAGGAAGAGGAACCATGTTCGACCGCGACCACCCGACGGATCGTCTCCTGCGCCTGACGCGGCGCCAGTTCTTTGGCCGCGCGGCCCAAGGGGTCGGAGCGATGGCGTTGACCTCACTGCTCCCCAACATGGCTTGGGCTGACGGCACTCAGGTCAAAGGCGTCCACCATGCCGCCAAAGCCAAGCGGATCATCTACCTCTTCCAGGCTGGCGGCCCGGCGCAGCAAGATCTTTTCGATTACAAGCCCAAGCTCCGCGAGATGCACGGGCAGCAGCTGCCCGAGGGTGTCCGCAAGGGCCAGCGACTGACGGCGATGTCGGCCAACCAGGCGAGCATCCCGCTGGCGGGTTCGCCCTTCGCCTTTGCCCAGCACGGCCAGAGCGGAGCATGGATGAGCGAGGTGCTCCCCCACCTCGCCAAAGAGGCGGACGAGCTGTGCTTCGTCAAGTCGATGTTCACCGAGGCGATCAACCATGACCCGGCGATCACCTTCATGCAGACTGGCAGCCAGATCGCGGGACGTCCGTCGTTTGGCGCGTGGCTGAGCTATGGTCTGGGCTCGATGAACGAAGACCTACCCGCCTTCGTCGTGCTGGCCAGCATCAACAAGGGTGACCAGCCGCTCTATGCCCGCTTGTGGGGCAGTGGTTTCTTGGATTCACGTTACCAAGGCGTCCGGTTCCGTGCGGGCAACGAGCCGGTGCTCTACCTGAGCAACCCGGACGGCATCTGCCAGAGCGGGCGGCGGGCCATGCTCGACCGGCTGGGCGAGCTGAACAAGCACCAGTTCGAGAAAGAGCTCGACCCCGAGATCGAGAGCCGCATCGCCCAGTACGAACTCGCCTACCGGATGCAGACCAGCGTCCCCGACGTCACCGACCTGAGCAAGGAGCCGGCAGAAGTTTTCGATCTCTATGGGCCGGACAGCCGGAAGCCGGGCACTTTCGCGGCTAACTGTCTGCTGGCGCGCCGCCTGGCGCAGAAGGGAGTGCGGTTCATCCAGCTGTACCACCAGGGCTGGGATCAGCACGGCGATATCAAGGGCGGCATCACCCAGCAGGCCAAAGACACCGACCAACCCACCGCCGCGCTCATTCACGACCTCAAGCGGCTCGGGATGCTGGAGGACACGCTCATCGTGTGGGGCGGCGAGTTCGGACGGACGAGCTACTCGCAGGGCCCGATCAGCAAAGACAACTTCGGTCGCGACCACCATCCTCGGTGCTTCACCGTCTTCATGGCCGGCGGCGGTATCAACGCAGGCACCACTTATGGTCGCACCGACGACTACGGCTACAACATCGTCGCGCCCGACGGCTCACCGATGGAGCCGAGCATGGAGAACTTCCAAGACGGCGCCGTCCACGTGCATGACCTGAACGCCACCTTGCTGTGGCTCCTGGGCGTCGACCATACGAAGCTTGGATTCCGCTACCAGGGACGAGACTTCCGTCTGACCGACGTCCACGGGCATGTCGTGAAGGCCTTGATGAAGTGATCAGGCGCTGGGAGGCGGGAACAAGACGTCGCGGGCAGGGAGTACGGCGACATGGTCGAGCCTGACGAGTCGTGCCAGGAGGTTGTCGAGGTACGACGTCGACATCGGCCCCCAGCCTTCGTCGTCGAGACCATGCCCGTTGAAGACCAGCCATCCCCCTGACGACATCAGAAACTCGCTGACAACTTGGTCGAAGAAGGCGTCGCAGTTCTCGGGGCCGTGGCTCCAGCAGGTGATCCGTCGGGCCCGCACCGGATTGACGGCGGAAACTCCTGCGGTGCGAAGTGCATGGAATTGGGACAGCACATACTCCTCGACTTCCGGAGTCGACGCGTTATAGGCGAAGTTGTAAACGGCCTCCGCTGGATTGAATCCTTCGAGGCTCTTCGCAAAATCATCGCGGCAGCGATCGACATGCCGTTTGGCATCGTCGAGCGGTATTTCGGCGAGGTTGGTGTGGTCCCATGTGTGTACGCCGATCTCGTGCCCCCTGGCGCGCAATGCGTTCCAGTCGTCCCAACAGCCAAATCCGTCACCACACCAACTGGCGACGACATTGATGCACGCCCTCAGACCATGGGCTTCAAAGACCTCGGCTGTTCGATAGGACGACCGCATGAACCCGTCGTCAAAGCTCAGGGTGACAATATGAGGCATGGCACCGCCTAAGTAAACCAGACGACCAGACTAGCCGTTGCTAGTCTGGTCGTCATCCCGATCCAAACGTTTCTAGTGCCTAACCCGCCAAGTGCGGATGTTCAGTGACACGATCGGGTTGTCGCCAGGCATTGCCGGAGGCATGTTCGTGCGTAGCGAAGGAACCTGGTAGATGTTCGGCACTTGGCCGCCCATGTCGAAGAAGCTACACACAAAGCTTCCGACGATCTGGTTCTGCTTGGCACTGCTGACCGTGCCTTGGGCGTAGAACGCGCCGGCCATTTTGAGCTGAGAATCGCCATTGCCCGTGGCAAGGCCCATGTTGCGTCCAGCGACTAGACCAAGGGCCGTGTCTGTCGGGAACTTCTTGCCGGACTGCGGGAGCAGGTTGTTCCCGATATAGACGTCGTTGGTGACGTACATCGTGCCGCGGCCAAGGTAGCGCAGTTCCGACTGGCCGTTGATCGCTAGGTCACCGGATATCTTAACGATGCCCTTGACCTCCAATGTGGCTGGTGTCACGACGGTATTTCCGCTCTTCACGGCAGGCGTGTACTTGAACCTGTTGCCATTGCTGTCGCTATAGTCAAATGCAGCCGTACTTGCGTTGATTGAGTTGACGGGCACGGTCAAGCACTTGTTGTCGTAGTACTGCGAGTGTGTCGTCCAGTTGGTGCCGTTGCCGTCGACATATGTCTCGGCGCCGATGCCTTTGATGTACGGGAACGTGATACCCAAGCTGCCGAGGTCATAGGCGTTGGCCGTACCGTTATCGCTGTAAACGTTCGAGGCGCCTTTGTTGCCGCCCCATCCGTCGTTGACGTAGACGCCGTCGACCTTGCCTTTGCTCGTGCCGCCATCGGGATTGCTCGACTCGCCGATTGTCGCAGTACCGCTCAGGTTCACGAGACCGTGCTTGACGCGGACTTCGGTAGATAGAGATTCGAGGCCGTTGACCGTCGGCGGGGCAGGGACCATCGCCTCCAAATCGGCGGGCATACCGGAGTAGTTGTTGCCGATTTTGGCCGAGCCGCTCATGTTGTCCGACATATCGGTGGCGGTGTTCGGAGCGTCATAGATGCCGTTGCCGTCGACGTCGTTGAAGGGCTCGGCTGCGTTCCAGATGCCGTCGCCGTTGGCGTCGACGAACGGTTCGCCTGGATCCCAGACGCCGTTCTTGTTCTTGTCCGTGAACGACTCGGCCGCGTCCCACTTGCCGTTGCCGTTCAAGTCGGAATACGGTTCGCCATCGCCCAGGATGTGGACTGAGCCCCGGACATCGACGTTGCCATTGATCGACTTGCCCGCCGCGCCGTTGCCGGCAAAGATGGCGTTGTTCCAAATCGAGACGTCTTTCGAGTTCAGGTACTCGCGAAGACTGTAAGTGCGTCCATTGTAGGTCGCCGTCGCCGTGATCCATGCGACCCGATTGTCGGAAGTCGGTTGGACCTTGGCTGACGCCGTGGCACCAGGTGTCAACGTGGTGACAAAGTCGTTGAGGTTGTTTTCCTCGCTGACGTAGTAGCCGACCTTCTTGGCATTGGCATAAGATGTCGCGGTCTGGTATTCCAGGGCGGCCTGGCAGGCTTGGAAGGCGACGACGTCGTCGGTCTCCTTCTGTGACCTGACCATGGCCTGCGACGACCAGGCGGCCAGTCCCAGACACAAAGTCAGGACCACGAACATCAGCAGGACGACGATGACGGAGGCGAAGGCGGTGTTTCTTTTGCGATTCATTAACCGTTCCTCAGGATCACGGTGTTCTTCATGCGGACGTATGTCTCGACACCATTGACGACTTTGCGCGTGATGAGATTGACGCAGACGCCTTTGCGTGATCCGATGGTCGTGAACGTGAACGGGGCGACGGTCTGGCCGTATTGGCTGGAGCTCGGGTCGGGGTCAGTGGCGTAGATGTTCTGCACCAATGTCTTGCCCGATGCCGAGTCGACTAACTTGCCATTGCTGACGACAAAGGTCTGCGACACTGCGTTAGAAGCCGTCAACGGGTACGTGTACTCCTTTTCACCGGTAACGCTGTCCGCAGTGCTTGAGAGGGCGGGCATCTGGTAGGTCAGCGTCTTCCCATCGGCGGAGATCGTCGCTGTCATACACGAGCGAAGCGTGTCAAGCACTTTACGGGTACCCAACGCGTTCTGTGACGCCAGGTCGATTCCGGTGCTCGTCTTTGAAAACTGCTTCAGGCACGCCAGATAGAGCGACATAGTGCCGATAAGCATCATGCCGAGGATCGTCGAGGCCGCGAGCAGCTCGACAAAGGTAAGACCAGCGCGTTTCTTCATCGGAAGCTCCCAATGACGGTCCCAGAATTGACCGTCTGTGTCTTGCCTGCCTCACTCGTGTACTTGATCGTGACCATGACCTTAACGGATCCGTCCGTCAAAGCGGTGTAGCTCAGCTTGGCGTCGGCGTCCCTGAGCACTTGCGCCGGGCTATACCGGCTGGCCTCGTCCATCGGGACATGGGTGAACGAGAACGGCTGGGTGGTCTGCCCCGAGTCGATCAAATTCAGCTTGGAAAGGGTGGCGGTGGATATGTCGGTGGCATGGAGCATCTGGACTTGCTCCAGCATGCGCGTGACCATCTGCATCGCCTGAGAGCGTCGCCGGCTGGCGATCTCCCCCCGCTTGAGCACCGGGAGAAGCGACATGGTCGTGATGGCGAGCATGCCGAGTAGAAACGAGCCGACGACAACGTCGACAAGCAGCGAACCTCGGCGGGTTCTTTTTGGTCGGGTCCTTATGGTCGGCATAGTGAAATCGTCGGCCCTTCCGTGGGAGATATATAGTCAATGTTCCTTGTCTAGAGGACTAT
>JAFDWT010000017.1:15111-21652 GCA_018268335.1 Armatimonadota bacterium
CACGACTTTGGCTTTTGTGTCGCCGTGATCCCACACCGACCCGCCGGGCTCAACCAAGTGAGCGGCTGCCGGCTCGACGAAGCGGACTGGCCTTCGCAAGTTGAATCTGTGCTCGATGTCTTCCAGCGGGCGGGCGAGCCGGCCAACTGGCTCGTCGGGCCCGGTGGCACGCCACCTGAACTGGGCCGGTTATTACGGCGACACCTGCGCATGATGGGCCCGGTCTACCTACCCGCCATGGAGCTTGTCCTCGACTCCTATAAGCCTCTATTGACAACTCTAGACGTCAGCCTGCTCGTCGATTGGGAAGACGCAGCGGCCCCGGGCCACCCCGCGACATTCTTCTCCACCAAGGCCAGCCGCCTCGACACGGTCGCGACCAAGCGCGAAGTCGAGGCGTTCGGGAACGTCTTTCACGTGCTGGCCCGGGTCGGCGGGCACCCGGCCAGCACGTGCACCGCGTTTGTCCACGAGGGGGTGGTGGGAATCTACGACGTCGCGACCGTCGAGGACCTGCGTCGGCAGGGGGCAGCCGCCGCGGCGATCGACTTTGCCCTGTTGCGCGCTCGGGACATGGGTTGCAAGACGGCGATCCTGCAGGCGCACAAGCGGTCGGTCGGGCTCTATGACCGACTGGGCTTCAGGGAGACGGGCATGTTCCAATCGTTGTACTACTCACGCACACGTATGGAAGCTGAGGCGGTGGCCAAAGGCTACCGCCCGCCCGGCTCACAGCCTTGACGGCAGTTCGCCTCTCGATGGCTTCCGAGCGCACTGGCACAAAGTGAGGCCGAACTGCCGTCAAGGCTGTGAGGCCTAGCGGCGCATGCGCTGCGCAGTGACGACTTCAGTGTTCATACCCGCCCAGTGCAGGGCGCCGGAGTAGCGACCATGCTCCATCTTGATGCATCGGTCGGCAACGACCGACAGCCCCGCGCGTTGCGCCTTGGCGGCCGCCTCCAGATCATACAGTCGCAGTTGCATCCACACCGCCTTGGCCCCGATGGCGATAGCTTCGTCGACTATACCGGCGACCTCGGTGTTGGGCCGGAAGATGTCGACGACGTCCACGGGGAACGGGATGGACTTGAGGTTCGGATACGCCTTTTCGCCCAAGATCGACTCGGCCCTGGGGTGGACAGGGATGACCCGGTAGCCCTCGTCCTGCAAATAGCTAGCGACCATGTTGCTGGCCTTCGTCTTGTCGGTGCTCAGACCGACGACCGCGATGGTCTTGGCCTCGGCCAGGAGCCTCCGAATGACCCGGGTGTCCTGATAGAGCTCCCGCTGCTCGGGCGTGAGCGCAGTGTTCAGGCGGATGTCACATGCCGGGGCGTGGCCAAAGCTCATCTGTCTCTTCCTACGCCGATGGTACCGGTCACTTGGCGCGACGGTAGGGAAACTCGATGCGACGGTCCTGCCCGTTGGCTTTGCCTTCGATGGCCGCCGTCAGCGCGTCGCCCTTAAGCGTGTACATGATCCGCTGCGGAAAGTCATGGTCTTTGTTCTCAAAGACCACGCTCTGCTTGTCGGCCTTGATGAGCTTGAAAGAGGCTTCCGGCTGGTTGTGCGGCTTGGCGACATATTCAAGGACGCCGTCCTTGCCTGGTCGTATGAGCAAATGCTCATATGTTGTGGTTTTGCCGTCGCGGACGGTGCGTGACATGCCGATGAGCGTGCCGCCTTCCGGCTTGGACCAATGCTCGGTGACGTGCCGACCGTTGGCGGTGAATTCCCAGTCCCCACTCATCCAGGCGAGTTCGGTGGCAGATTCGTGGGCCATGACAGCAAGAGCGAGAACGGTAGTGAACATTTCGTAGACTAAATACCGGCCAATGCTTGGTCAAGGTCCCACAAAAGGTCGTCGGTCGTCTCCAGTCCAACACTGAGGCGGACCGTCCCGGCCGAGATCCCACATGCGACGAGCTCCTCGTCGGACAACTGCTGATGCGTCGTGCTGCCAGGGTGGATGACGAGGCTCTTGGCGTCGCCCACGTTGGCCAGGTGGCTGAAGATGTTCAGCGACTCGATGAATTTTTTTCCTGCCTCGCGGACGTCTCCACCAGATGGTTGAAGTTCGAATGCCATAACGGCACCAGGCCCCTTGGGCAGGTACTTCCTGGCGCGGTCGTGGTGCGGGTGAGAAGAAAGGCCAGCATAGTGAACGCGGCCAACCTTTTGGTGAGACTCCAGAAACTCCGCAACAGCCTGGGCGTTGGCGACGTGCCGGTCCATGCGGACGCTCAATGTCTCGACACCCTGCAAAAGCATGAAGGCGTTGGTCGGCGAGATACAGGCACCGGTGTCGCGTAGCGTCTCGGCACGCAGCTTCATGAGGAATCCATAGTGGCCAAACGTGTCGGCAAACTGCAGGCCGTGGTAGCTGGCTGAAGCATCGGCGACGGCGGGAAACCGAGAGAAATCGAAGTCACCGGAATCCACAACCACCCCACCGATCGAGGTGCCGTGCCCGCCAATGAACTTCGTCGCCGAGTGCACGACAATGTCCGCCCCCCACTCCATAGGCCGGAACAAGTAAGGCGTACCAAACGTGTTGTCCACAACCAATGGCACACGTCGAGACTTTGCCAGTTCACCAAGTGGTTGAAAATCTGGAATCGAGCCGACAGGATTGCCAATTGTCTCGACAAAATACAACCGCGTACGAGCCGAAGTCGCCGCCGCCCAAGCGTCCAAGTCGTCCGGATCGACAAACGTCGCCTTGACCGACAGCTTTTGCAGTGTGTGCGTCAACATCGTCAGGCTGCCGCCATAGAGGTGCGACGAGGCGACGATCTCGTCGCCAGGCTGACACAAGGTCATGACGGTGGCGAACTGCGCCGCCATGCCGCTCGCCAGAGCGACCGCCCCAGTGCCGCCTTCCAACGACGCCATGCGCTCCTCAAAGACTGCCGTCGTCGGATTGCTGATCCGCGAATAGATGTTCCCGTACTGCTTCAGCTCAAAGAGGTGCGCAGCCTGGTCGGCCGACTCGAACACGTAACTCGTCGTCTGATAAATGGGCACCGCTCGCGCGCCAACGTGAGGGTCGGGCACCTGCCCGGCATGCAACATGCGGGTCTCGAACCCGAAATCCTTAGGCTTGTCCATAGTCGGCCTCAAGTCCGCACAAAGGCTCTTGCCTCATCAGAAAACGAGGCCAAATCCAAATCCCCCGGCCGCTGCGGCCGGTCGCGCAAGGCGCTGACGACGCACAAAAAACCCAAAGGCTGACCCTGCGTCGCCCGGAACTGGTGCCAGGTCATCGGCGGCACATGGACCACGTCGTGCAAGCCCACCTGGCTGATCTTGTCGCCGACCATCACTTCGCCACACCCCTCGTTGATGACGACCAGGTGCGCGTGCTCATGCCGCTCCAGAGTCGAATGACCGCCCTCACCGATCTCGAAATACCGCAGCTCGACACCCAAGTCGTGGGCGCCGCCAAACAGCGTCTGCCGGGTGATCGACTTGAAGTGCGTCCCCCCGTCCTCCTTGTAAGGGTGGACGTCGACCCCCTCCCACCGATTCCCGCCAATATGGTGCCGAACCATCAGAGACGGAAGCATACCGGTGACCATAGGAGGTGGCTGGAAAATGGTCGCAGGCCATGCTACTCTAGGTGATGACCGCGCCTGAGCCGCCGGAATACCTCGAGTTCCTCGCCCCCTACCCATTGCTGGTTCAGGAACAGCACCGAGCGGCCCGCCAAAAACTTGCGACATTGCTGCCCGAGTGCGTCGAAGTCATCTGGGACGCTACGCAAACGGTCGTCACCGGCTGGGGCTTCGGCGACAAGACGAAGGATTCATTCCTCGGCATCGCCGCCTACCCGAAGCACGTCACCCTCATCTTCATGTACGGCGTCCGCCTAGACGACCCCGAAAGACGGCTCAGGGGCGAAGGCAACCAGGTCCGCAACCTCCGGCTAGCAGGGTTGGAGACCCTCGACGACCCCTATGTGCAAAAGCTCATCCAGCAATCCGTCGCCACCGCCCCGACCCCGACCGGCGACCCGACACCGCGCATCCTGGTCAAGCAGATGGCCGGGCCGAAAAGACGGCCCAACCAAAGCTAATCGTCAAGGATCGTACGAGATCGCCGAAGTCAGATTGAGCGGCTCGCCCTCGGTCACCACGACCGAATCTTCCACCCGGACACCGCCGGCCCCCAGCCACGATTCCGCCTTGTCCCAATTCACCATCGACCCCCACTTCTCACGCCGCGCCGTGTCGGTCAGTAGGGCCGGAATAAAGTACGTCCCCGGTTCGACCGTCACAGCGTAACCCAGTTCCAGCGGCATGTCGATCCGCACCCTCACGCCCGCCACCATCCGGTCGCGCTCGATGCCAGGCGGCTGCGCCATCGCATCGCGCACCCCTAGCCCGACCGTGTGCCCCACGCCATGGGGGAAGAACAGCGAGCTCAGCCCGCTCTCGGCCGTCTCCGCCGCCGAACAGGTCACAACACCAAGTTTCACCAGCGCCTCCGCCATCACCACAGCGCAGGCGTGGTGGACGTCGTGCCACTCCCGGCCGAGCGTGCAAAGCGCGACTCCCGCCAGTTCCGACTCGACGACCGCCGCATGCAAAAGCAGCTTCTCCGCCGAAAGCTCGCCGCAACCAAACGTGCGCGTGACATCGACGACATAGCTGTCGACAGCAGCCCCAGCGTCTACCAGAAGATAGTCGCCCTCTTGCAGCGCCCTGTCACCAGGAGTCAAGTGAAAGACCGCCGAATCCGGCCCCGCACCGACAATCGTGCCGTAACCTGGCCCGTCCGCCCCCGCCTTCTGGATCGCGTATTCGAACTCAACCTGCAAATCACGCTCGGTGACGCCGGGCCGGATAGCACGGCGGATCGCTTCATATCCCGCCTTGGTCGCCACCGCCGCCCGTTGCATCAGGGCGATTTCTGTGGCGTCTTTGGGTCGGCGGACATGGCTCAGAATCCGGCTCAATGTCTTGCTGAGTGCCGCGTCGGCTTCCGCGTTCACATAACTGCCCAACGCCGCCAGGGGCCTTCCCGACCGCGCTGCCAGCCAGGGACCGAACTCCTCGATCGACCGCCCGATCGGCGCCGGACTCGGCCCCCAGACTAACTCCATCTCGGTGACGGGAGGCTCAAAGTGGACCCATCCAGACTTCGGGTCGTAAGCCACGATCCCACCTTCGCGCTTACAGTCGGTCAGCCAGCGGTATTCGTGGTGTGGTTTGTAGGGAAAGCACTGGTCGTGCCCGCCCGGAATCCCAATCGGGTCGCCCGCCCCGACAACCACAATCTCGTTCGTCAGATTCCACGCCGCCGCCGCCTTCGCCTGTCTCGCCTCTCTGCTCATGGCCCAGATTCTTACACTTTCCGATCCGTAAACAGTTCCAACAGGACCAACCTTTCCCTAGCCACTAGCCACTAGCCTCCAGCCCCTAGCCCTTAGCCCCTAGCCCCCAAGTAGACTCCGCACCATGTCTTTGTCCCGCCGTTCGATGCTGAAGCAGGCCGGAGCCGTCGCCACCGCCGCCTGGGGTACCCGCCTCGAGGCCTTTGCCGGACCCTTCCAAGTCGACGAAGCCCACCTTGTCCCCGCCGATAAGAAACTCTCGGCCGCATGGCTCAAATCCCTGACCGAACGCGGCAAGTCCCGCGTCTGCCGCGGTGACGAGCTCAGGTACATCGGCATGCCAGTCGGCGGGTGCTTCGCCGGCACGGTCTATCTCGGCGGCGACGGCCGCCTGTGGAACTGGGACATCTTTAACCAGCACCACCAAGGCACTGTCGCCCACCAGGCGAAATACGGCAAGGAGACCCTCAACGAGATCTGGGGCGCCAACTACGTCGACCCGCCGTCCAACTTCTCGCCCTTCCACATCCAATTCTCCTGTGACGGCGTCCCGCTCGAATCCGGCCACTGGGACGACATCACCTTCGTCGGCCAATATCCGGTCGGCACCGTCACCTACACTGGCCACGGCCTGAAGATCGTCCTGGAGGCATTCTCCCCCTTCATCCCGCTCGACATCGAAAGCTCCAGCTACCCGGCGACGGTGATGAAATACACCGTCACCAACCTTGGCAAGACCAAACGGACGGTCAAGCTCGCCTGCGATTGCCAACACCCAGGTCTGCTCTACAGCAAGCAGACGCTTGGCAGTGTCGACCTGACCGTTTCCAGTGACAAGCAGGACAGCCAAAGCATGGCTTGGGATGGAGCGACCTTTGGGATCGCCCCGCACCCCGAGGTCCGCCTCGCCCCGTCTTCAGACTGGGGCACCTTCTCCGTGGCCGTCGCCGAAGGCGACGTCGCGATTCACCGAGCCAAAAGACCGACGGCGACAGTCACCACTGCACTCGACCTCGCCCCAGGCAAGTCGGCTTCTCGCCACTTCTTCGCCGCCTGGCACTTCCCCCATGCTAACGTGAACGGCTTCAAAGAGCCCACCAAACGATGGTATGGCAGCCGCTGGAACGACTCGACAGCCGTCGTCGATGACCTCGTCCACAATCTCAAGCGCCTCGAAGAGACCACCCTCAAGTGGCGCGACAC
>JAFDWT010000018.1:0-591 GCA_018268335.1 Armatimonadota bacterium
ACGGGCCGAGTCAAGTACCGGTTCCAAACGATCAGCTCGGCACGGCGAATCAAGTGGCTCTCAGGGGTCGATTCGCTCGAGTTCCGCATCAACTAGAGTCGAGCCAAAAGACCGGGGCGGGCCCAACGGCCCGCCCCGTCCTGCTGCATAACCTAGGTGTTCATCCGCCAGGTGATACAATCCTGACGGCTTCGTAAAGATTGCACTATCCATTCCCATGACTGAGAACCAGACCGCCCCGCAAACCGACGACGAACTCTTAGAGCACTACGCTGAGACGGAGTACAAGTGGGGTTTTGTCAGCGACGTTGACGCTGACACGCTGCCTCCCGGGCTGTCCGAGGAGACTGTCAGGTTCATTAGCGCCAAAAAAGACGAGCCGGAGTGGATGCTGGAATGGCGGCTGAAGGCGTTTCGCCACTTGCAGACAATGTCGGTGCCGACCTGGCCGAACGTCAAGTACGAACCGGTCGATCTGCAGTCGATCTCCTACTACTCGGCGCCCAAAAAGATGCCAAGGCTCGACTCATTGGCCGACGCCGACCCCGAGCTCCTGCGCACCTACGAAAAGTTGGGCATACCCCTGCGCGA
>JAFDWT010000018.1:711-19809 GCA_018268335.1 Armatimonadota bacterium
GCCGGCGTCATCTTCTGCTCGATCAGCGAGGCGATCCGCGAGCATCCCGAACTGGTCAAGGAGTACCTGGGCAGCGTCGTCCCCTACAGCGACAACTACTTCGCCACACTGAACAGCGCGGTCTTCAGCGACGGCTCCTTCGTCTTCATCCCCAAGGGCACCCGGTGCCCGATGGAGCTCAGCACCTACTTCCGCATCAACGCCGAAAACACCGGCCAGTTCGAGCGGACATTGATCATCGCCGAAGAAGGCGCCTACGTCAGCTACCTTGAAGGCTGCACCGCACCCAAGCGCGACGAGAACCAGCTTCACGCTGCCATTGTCGAACTGGTCGCCCTCAAAGACGCCGAGATCAAGTACTCGACTGTCCAGAACTGGTACCCCGGCGACCGCGAGACTGGCAAAGGCGGCATCTTCAACTTTGTCACCAAGCGCGGAATCTGCAAAGGCGACCGATCCAAGATCACTTGGACTCAGGTCGAGACCGGTTCGGCGATCACTTGGAAGTATCCCAGCGTCATCCTGCGCGGCGACGACACGGTGGGCGAGTTCTATTCAGTCGCTTTGACCGCCGGCAAGCAGCAGGCCGATACCGGCACAAAGATGGTCCACATTGGCAAACGGTCCCGTTCGACGATCGTCAGCAAGGGCATTAGCGCCGGCAATGGGCAGAACACCTACCGCGGATTGGTCAAGATCAACGCCGGTGCCGAAGGCGCGCGTAACTACTCGGTCTGCGACTCGATGCTGATGGGAGACCGCTGTGGGGCCCATACCTTCCCCTATATCGAGGTCAAAAACAGCAGTGCCAAGATGGAGCACGAGGCGACGACCAGCAAGATCGGCGAAGACCAACTCTTCTACCTCGCCCAACGCGGCATCAACGAGGAAGACGCGGTCAATATGATCGTCAGCGGGTTCTGCAAAGACGTCTTCAGGGTGCTGCCGATGGAGTTCGCCGTCGAAGCGCAGAAGTTGCTTGCCGTGAGCCTAGAACACTCAGTCGGATAGAACTTCCTTCGGCATAAGTGAAACCCGCGTATTATAGGCTCATTCATGGGCAGGATGGGGCACGTCGCAAGGGCATGCTTGGTGGCTGGCGTACTCGCCGCAGGGTCGGGTTGCGGTTCGCAGTCCGTGTCAGGATCCGCTGAGAGTCTGTTGTCGCTCAAACAGGCTGGCGCGAGTACCTCAGCTAGCCAATTCGTTGTTTACACACAAAATGAGAAACTGCTCTGGCTGATCCGCACCGATGGTACGGATGAGCGTCGCCTGACGGATGGACCAGAGGACTATGACGCCAAGTGGTCGCCCGACGGCAAACACATTGCTTTCACACGTGTCATGTCTCACAAAGCCGGCGAAGTCATGTCCGATGCCGACATTTGGGTCATTGCGGCTGACGGCACAGGACTGACTCAACTTTCGTCGGGACCTGAATTTGACGGTGTGGAGGGATGGTCGCCTGATGGGAAGTCGGTCATCTTCACTCGACAAGGAAAGGGTGCAGGGAAATACCGCGTCAAATTGGACGGTTCGAATCCGAATCGAATTGACGGTGACAGGTCACATACGAAGACCTCTTTCGACGGTCAATGGTGGGCCAAGGTCATGCCCATTAGAGACGGCGAAGAGGAACATGAATCCAATCTATGGTTCGGCAGATCGGGAGACTTAAAGGGACACAAGATCAAGCAGACCTACGGCGAAAACTACGGGCCAGTCTGGTCGCCGACTGCAAATCAGTTTGTGGCGTTCGTTCAAGTGCCAGGCAACCCAAGATCAAGCAAACTCATCCTTGTCAAGCCAGCAGATGGCACAGTAAGAGGCCTTTTGTCTCGTAGCGAGCTGTATATCGAAGACCCCACCTGGTCAGCCGATGGCAAGCGGATCGCATTTCTGATGTCGAAAGGAGGCGAGCCGATGACGAACGCCAGCTTTCGGCAGCTCTATGTCATGGATGCAAATGGCAGGAACTTCCGCCGCTTGACAGACCATTGGTGCGACGACTTCACACCTCAGTGGACTCGCGACGGCAAGTCAATCGTGGTTCAAGGCACGCGTGGCATGACGAACCATCCCGGCTCCGGCGTCTCGGGATCGCCGACGTCCTATGTGGTCGTTGTACAGGCAGACGGGTCGGGTGAGCAAGTCCTACTGGGGACGGCAGCAGCCTACGGGGTGGCAGTTCAACCCTAGACTTCGAGAATCCGTTTGGCAGCTACAAGCATGATACTGTCACCTTGAAGTCTTGATCGAATTGGCGCAGTTAAGTCTTCCAATCAGATCATGGACGCTCCCAATTGCTTCAAACCACAATCTTGACTTGACTATATAGAATACGGAAGGTATGGTTCGGCTAGTCGGCGCGACCTTTTGTGAAAGTTTGTGCCGCCTAAATAGGAGATTCCGATGAGCATGCAGCTTCTAAACCTCGTGGCATTAGCATCGACACTCGTGGCTTCCCCTGCCAAGGCCAAGTCCTTCCACTTCACCGGCTACTACGCCGAAACTTGCAGTTGCACCGCCCCATGTCCCTGCGAGTTGACCGGACTGTCCAAAGGATGCCAAGGCGTCGGCGCGTTTGTATTCAAGGCCGGCAGTTTCGACGGAGTGAACATCAGCGGTTCAAAGGCAGCCTATGCCACCGGACCTGGAGAGTGGGTCATGATCTATGTCGATGCCCCGACGGCGGCAAAACGGAAGGCAGTCTCCGCCATGATGAACGCAGCCTTGGCGGGATTCGGAAAGATCGAATCGACTAGAAACGCCAAGGTCAGCCTGACCATGAAGAATGGCCACTACGTAGGTTCGATCGACGGCGGAAAAGTCTGCAGCTTTGAAACCACACCAACCTTGGGCGGCGACAAAAAGACACCGCTGGTGTACTCCAATGTCAATGACCCGTTCCATCCAACGGTCATGCAAGGCAACAACGTGGGCACCCATTTCGACGACGGAGGCCACACTTTTGACCTCAAGGACTCGAACGCCTTCTTCAACGGCAGTCTGTCTTCAAGCGGAAAACTCTGACATCACCTAGCAATAGGATATGATTCCCGAAATCTGTGTCGGTGCAATCTGAGAACAGTGCGCCGAGGGGGGAGCCTGATGCCAAGTGACATCAAGATCGAATCGCTGCGTACATTCCTGCAGGCGGCCGCGCAGTTTCTGCGGGCTGTTGCCAGGGCGCTTGACGATGGCGGCTACGTGTCTCTTGAGGCATATGATGTCCTTGTCAGTCTGGAGTACGCCGAGGGACATCGGCTGCGTCTCAGCCAGCTGGCCGACGATGTGGTTCTCAGCCGCAGCGGGCTCTCTCGCCTAGTCGACCGTCTTGAAAAGCAAGGCTACTTGCGCCGAGAAAGCTGTCCGGGCGACCGAAGGGGCACCTATGCGGTGCTGACCGATTTGGGCAGGGCAGAAAGGCTGCGCGCCTGGCCGACAGTCGAAGCCCAAATCGTCAAATATTGGGACAAGGCGGTTTCAGATGCAGAAGCCACCAGGGTAATGAACACCTTTGGCAAGATGAAGTTGCTCCTCATGTTCCCCAATGCCGGGTCACCTCGCAAGTAGGCGACCCGGCGATTGAATCTACTGGTTCCGCGGAAAGCCGCCAGGCGGCGGCCCCGGCGGGCCCTTGCTGCTCGTCTTCATCGACGACGCTGGTGGTTTTCCCGTCGACGGCGGCCCAGGAGGATTCAACCCGAACGCGAAGACCGCGACCACGACAATGGCGGCCACCGCTACGACAGCGACAATCGCAGGAGTCGACAGCTCTTTCTTCATCGGCCTACTCGGTCGAGCTCCAGTACGAACCCCAGAACCGCTGCCGGGCGTCTTTGTAGCCGTCCCAATAGTCTTGGCCCTTCGAGTTGTAGATCTTGCCCGCAGCAACCCGACCTGCGTGGCCGTCCGCATAGGAGACGATGTTGCCATCGTTGTGGCGCGTGCGAGCCAAGTAGCACTGGTTGGCCCAGAAGTCGCCTGGGTCGTCGTAGTTCGGCGTGATGCAGGTGTAGTTCAGGAACACGTACCAGCCCCACTGCTCGTATCCGGGCCAAGACGTCGTGACAAAAGCAGCCCGCTCGGCGATGTTGTTTTGGCCACTCAGGTTGCGGTTGTACACCTTGGTTGGCCACGGGTCCGTCCAGTAGCCAAAGAGCCCGAATCCATTGACGCTAATGTTGTGATAAAGCGTCCAGTCCCCCCAATACTCGCCGGTGAAGTTGATAGGGCCCAAATCGGCGTCGCTTGGGCGCGACTGCGAAGCGTCCCAAATGATCTCGCGGTTCCTGGTGTACGGGTAGAGCCGCTGTTGGATCACAACACCACTTTCGCCCGTCTCGATGGACTCGAACTGCGGCGTGATGTCGTCGTAGTCGCCGCTGTACATCTGCAAGGCAAGGCCGATCTGTTTTTGATTGGAGATTGTCGCTGCCGACTTTGCCGCACGCTTGGCTTGGGCAAAAACTGGGAAGAGGATCGCCGCCAAAATGGCGATGATCGCGATGACAACAAGAAGTTCGATCAGGGTGAACCCCTGGCGATGAGAGTCCTTCATATTAGTGCTCCCCCCGCGCGGCATGGCGAACGCCGACGGGAGACGAGACAGTCAGTCTCTAGGATCAGATACGAAATAGTGCAAGTCGACCAGCGTCCAACTTTGGCGGGTCGAATTGCACTATTTGACGGCAATGGAACTTGCCGGTCAATCCAACAGGGACTGCGACTTGGTCTCGATAATTTGCGGCACGACCAACAAGCCAAGCAGCGGCACCACCGCTACCCAAGCAATGACCCCAAGCGGGTTGGCCGATGACTTCATCACCGCACCGACCGCAAACGGCCCGGCCGCGGCGACCACTCGCCCCGCGTTGTAACAAAAGCCAGCCCCTGTACCCCGCAACCGAGTCGGAAAGAGCTCCGGCAGATAGTAGGTGAAGCTACCGAACACACCAAAAACCGTCAGCCCCATCAAGAAGAAACACATCAGCCGACTCTCCGGCGGCATCGCCACGCCAAACGTGATGAAAATGCTGGCCGCCGACGCCACGAAATAGAGGGCGTACATCGGCCTGCGCCCCATTGTCTTGGCGACGACGACGGTCAGGAGAGTGCCGATCAAGCCGCCCAAGTTGAACCAGGTCGTGGCCTGCATTTTCCAAGACTCGACCAACTCCTGTGTCTTCACCTTGTCCAAGTGCTCGGCGACCGCACGGGTTTGGGCCAAAAGCGCGGCCACCTGGGGGATGAACGCGTTGCAAGCCCACCACATGATCAAGGCGACAAGCGCCACGCCCAACCCGCTCAACGTGATGCGCCGAAACTCTGGAGTGAACAAGTCGGCGATTCTCGCCGACGCAGCTCGGTCGGCAACGCCCTTCCACTTCTCAGGCTCCTTGACGAAGAACCGGACGACAAAGGCGACGACGGCAGGCACAAGGCCAAACAGGAACACCGTCCGCCAAGCCGTCTCCGGGCTGCCCGCCATGCGGACCCCTTGCACTTCGTGGGTGACGAACGTCGCCAAAAACAACCCCATCGGCGCGCTCGTGTAGAGCAGGGCGCCAGCCTCCACACGCCGCTTCTCCGGCACGACTTCAGCGACCATCGCCGCCCCCGCCGCCCACTCGCCACCGATCCCCAAGCTGGCGACGATGCGGCAGAGGACCAAAAATCCGATATTGGGAGCAAAGGCGCACGCGGCAGTACCCAGGGCGTAGAGCGCCATGGTCAGCATCAGGGTCTTTGTCCGCCCAATCCGGTCTGCGACCCTGCCAAAAATGATCCCGCCGACCGCCCAACCAATAAGCAAGAGCGATGTCAAAACGCCGATCCAAAATGATGTGGCGTCCTTGGCCTCTTTGCTGCCAATGGTCAAACCCAGCAACGTCGGCACACAGTTCGGCGCGACATAGTTGAACAGCAGGCCGTCGAAGACGTCGAAGCCCCAGCCCAGCCAGGCAGCAAAGAGCACCGTCCACTGGTAACGGGTCATGCCCCACAGCCCAGACTTGCCTGCGACGCCGTTGTCCATGGTTCCGGGCAGGATAGCCTAGAACCGAGGACAGGTTCAAGTGACCTGTCAACGATCCTTCAAGGCCGGCTCGGTTGCAATCTACACCGAGCCAACCGAAAGTGGCCTATGTAGATCTCCGGAAATACGCAGGCCGACCACCCGGAGCTCTAGTTCCGAATCGGACGCCGCAAGAACGTCTGGTGCCCCTTCTTCCATTCGCCACGCGTGAAGTCCGGAAACTTCATCGGCATCGACCCGTGGGCCACCGACAGCTCGCTCAGCGGCCCAGGCACGCTCCAAGCCGCGGCCTCGTAGACGTCCATGTCGGGCACCGTGCCGTTGCGCATGCACTCGACCATACGGTACGCCATGATGAAGTCCATGCCCCCGTGGCCGCCGTTCTTGCGGGCCATCTCGCCCACCTGCTTCCACAACGGGTGCTCCCACTCGGCCTTGTATTTGTCCAGCGGCACGTACTCATCGTTGCCACCGTCAAAATAGATGCGCGGCGGGTAGTCCTCGAAAACGCCCTTGCTGCCCTGCAGGCTGTTGATGCGGCTATAGGGGCGGCAGTTGCTGACGTCGTGCTGGAGCAAGATCGTCTTGCCCATCGCCGTCTTAAGGAGAGACGTGTTGACGTCGCCGCAGATGTACTTCTCTTTCCGCTTCGGGTCGCTCTCGGGGAACTTGGCCTTGACGTACGCGCTCAAGCCTGCCTCTGGCGTGCTCATCGAAACGAGATAGTCGAACCGGTCGGTCAGGTGGTGGCCAAAGTAGTTGCCGACTGGGGCCAGACCGTGGGTCGGATAGAAGTTGCCGTTCCGCTTCATATGCGGGAAGCGGCGCCACAGCGACTCGCCGTAGCCGTTGGTCAGCACGTCGCGGAGGTCGTGGTTATAGGCCGCGCCACCGTGCAGCGGCTCGCCAAAAAGTCCGGCCTGCACCATGTTGAGCACCATCATCTCGGCGTTGTCATAGGTGCAGTTCTCGATCATCACGCAGTGCTTGCGTGCCGCTTCGCTGGCGTTGACCAAAGCCCAGCAGTCTTCGAGCGTCGTGGCCGCAGGGACTTCGGTGAAAGCGTGGTGGCCGTGTTTGAGGGCGCTCAGGCAGACCGGGACGTGCCAATCCCACGGCGTGGCGGTCAGGACGACGTCCAGGTCTTGGCGGGCGCAGAGGCGCTCAAAGTCGTGGTCGCCTTTCGTGTAGAGCTCGGGCCGTTTCTGGCCTCGCTTCTCCACCATGTCGGCACCGCGCTTGGCGTGGCTTTCGTCGATGTCACAGATAGCCAAGACGTCGACATGCCCGGTGGCCAGAAAGTCGCTCAGCAGGCCGGTGCCGCGCCCACCGACGCCGACAAACCCCATCCGTATCCGGTCGTGCTTCTCAAAAGGCACGCCCAGCATGGTCTTGTTCTTGGTGGCCGGGATCTTGCCGGTGTCGGGCACCTTGGACTGGGCTCCGACCAAGGAGGGGACGGCCACAGTGGCCGCCGCGACGGCGGAGGTCTGCAGGAGGCTGCGACGGCTCATGCGTTCGGATTCGTTTGACATAACGCTATTGGGAGGATAGCAGGGGAAGGGTGATGCTTGTCGGGGTCTCGGGGCCGTAAAGGATCGATTGTGTCGCTTTGACGAAGTCTTGCGGTCGCGCTTGGTAGATGTCGCAAAACGTCTGGGGGTTCCTGTCGACGAGCGGGAACCAACTCGACTGGATCCGGACAGCCAGCCGGGTGCCGTTCTTGAACGTGTGAAAGACGTCGTTGAGCCGGAACCGGACACGCTCGACCTTGCCGGGCCGAAGCGGCGTCGGGTTGGTCAAGCTGCCGCGGTACTTGGCCCGCATGACGTCGCTCCTGTGGAATCTGACCGAACTCAAAAGAGTTGGACTGCCCTGCAGTTCGCCGACCCTTACAATGAAGTCGGCGTCTGTCCCAGTTGACTTCACATAGAGATCCACTTCGAGAGGCCCGGCCACAGTGACGTCGTAGTCGAGTTTCGGGGCTACGAGAGTCACGGTGCCGGCCTCTTCTGGCTCCATTTTCTCTGGAAGCATGTATGCCGTGTTTCGGCTGGCTAACATGCCGGGATAGTAGGGCACGGGCTTGGCGGGATCAGATTCATAGGTGAATGAACCCGAGGCTACCGGCCGCTTCATAGCCAAGCCATTCGGTGCAACGTAGAGTCTGAATGGAGCTGTCTTTGGCGGCCAGGTGGGAAATCGATTCGACTGACCGGTTTCATCTGAAGTGTTGAAGACCGTGGCATCGGTTCCATCAAGCCAATCGTGTTGGCCGACCCTGCTCAACGAGTCAGCCCGCAACCTGCCATCAAAGAACGGGAATTCAATGGTCTCCTTGAACAAACTGGCCCGATCGACCATCCAGGCCGGGTAGTCCTTCTTGTCTGCTTCACTGAGGTGCCAGCAGCCGTGGAACCACGGCCCCATCACTAGGCCGTTGCTTCCCTTGCCCGGACGGGCCTTCATCGCTCGATAGCAGGCTAGTGGACCGTATTGGTCCTCGGCGTCGTACCAGCCGCCGACCCAAAGGACGTCTGGCTGCACGTTCCGAATGTGCTGCGGCAGGCTCCGCGCCTGCCAAAAGGCGTCGTAGTTGGGATGCTTGGCGACGTTGTTCCAAAACGGCTGTTTGCCCTTGAAGTACAGCTTGTCGACGTTGCTCAGCGGCCCGAGTTTGAGATAGAAGTCGTAGGCGTCGTCGCCGCGCGGGATGCTGGCGGTCGGCCTCTCCTCCTCGCTCGGCCCACCTTCGCGCTTGGCGCCAAACCCCGAGAAGAACTCGACGCAGTCCTGCAACATCAGCGCGCCGTTGTGATGGAAGTCGTCGCCACGCCACCAGTCGCCGGTCGGCGCCTGGGGGGAAACTGCCTTGAGCGCCGGATGGGTGCACATCACCGCCATGGCCGCGTAGCCGCCGGGATAGCTGATCCCCGCGATCCCGACCCGCCCGTTGTTGCGCGGGACGTTGTGGACCAGGAACTCGATCGTGTCGTAGGTGTCGGTCACCTCGTCGGCGTCGGTCGGGCCACTCCGGTGCTCTTTGATCGGGCGGACGTCCTCGAAGTCACCCTCCGACATGAAACGGCCGCGCACGTCTTGGTTGACGATGATGTAGCGGTTGTCAAAGAACTGCTTCGACGCCCCAAAGTGAGGGCTGACCTGCTTCGTGCCGTAGGGATGGCACCCATACGGCGTCCGCTCCATTAGAATTGGGTGGCTCTTATCGACAAGTGGGCTGGCGTTCTCCACCTTCGGGACATAAACCGCCGTATAGAGCTTCACCCCGTCCCGCATCGGAATGCGGTACTCCAGCTTCTCATAATGCGCCGCCCAATCCTGGCCATGGGCGACGACGGAAACCGTCACGAGCATAAAGCCAACCAGCCAACGCATACCGAAATCATATCCCCGGTGATTCAATCGAGCAAATCCTGCATTGGTTTGCAAGCCTCCATATTGCATTGCTATGTACTGATCACCGAGACAGCCGGCCTGAAACCACCTCAGCTGGCTGGCCATGGCTCGCTTCCCATACCGCCTTCGATCAGGTGGTGCCCGACCCTGGAAGGGTCACATCTGGTAGCCCCGGTGTCGAAGACCCGGGGTCAGCGCGCCCGAAGAGGCCTGCACCCTGGAAGGGTGCCATCAGCCAGAGCCTCGACGCTGCCCTATTGCTCGCTGACGATCCATGCACGCCGACCCTGGTGGGGTCACATCTGGTATCCCCGGCGTCGAAGACCCGGGGTAACGGCAACCCAAGACACCCGAACACTGGAGGGGTGCCATCGACCATTCTCCCATCGAAACCCGCGTTCGAAACCGCAACCCGACCCTGGAAGGGTCACATCCGGTAGCCCCGGTGTCGAAGACCCGGGGTAGGTGCCACCCAAGACACCCGCACCCTGGAAGGGTGCCATCAACCTTCCCCACTCCGGTTCCCACCCCCATAACCACAACCCGACCCTGGAAGGGTCAACTCAGGTAGCCCCGGCGTCGAAGACCCGTGGTACCGGCAACCTGAGACACCCGCACCCTGGAAGGGTGCCATCATCCAGAAACATGGCCTCGACGTACGTGCAACTCCACGTCCACCTCGTCTTCGCGACTAAAGGCCGGACGCCATGGATCGCCGACGACTGGCGAGAGGAGTTCCACAAGTACATCGGTGGAACGGTCAACGCCCTCGGAGCGCAATCCATCATCGTGGGCGGAGTGGCCGACCATGTCCACTGCCTGGTCGGCCTCAAAGCGACGACACCCGTCGCCGACCTCGTCCGAGAACTCAAGAAAGCGACCAACGCCTGGGCGAGACAAAGACAACCGGCATTCTCCTGGCAAGAGGGATACGGAGCCTTCGCAGTCTCCCATCATGAGCGAGACAAGGTCGTCGCCTACGTCGCCAACCAGGCCGATCACCACCGCAAAGTGTCGTCAGCCGACGAGCTCCGCAAACTCCTTGAAGATAACGGAATCGTCTACGACGAACGGTACTTTGAGTAGGTTGACAGCACCCCTACAGGGTGCGTAAAAAGGTGTGGCCCCTTTCCCCGGGTCGCAGGAGCGACACCGGGGCTACCAGATTCGACCCTTCCAGGGTCGGTAGGCACGTTCTTGCTAACAGACTATTGGTGCCAACAGACATATGTCCTTCGACGCAGTCGGCGACATAACCAACGCGGGGCCGGATGGCTGTGACGATCCGTGCCCGTCAAATCAGCGGCCTAACACGTGAAACGTGTTAATTTGATAATTTGATAATTCGGCCAACCGCTACTCGCCCTTCTTGTCCGGGACGAACTTCAACGACTCCGAGTTGATGCAGTACCGGATCCCGGTCTTGTCGGCTGGGCCGTCGTCGAAGACGTGGCCAAGGTGGCCGTCGCAGCGGGCGCAAAGAACCTCATAACGTTCCATCCCGTAGCTCCGGTCGACCTTCAGCCAGACGTTCTCGCGCTTGGCCGGCTGGAAAAACGAAGGCCAGCCAGTGCCGCTCTCGAACTTGGCCGCGGTCGTAAAAAGCGGCAAGTTGCAGCCCGCACAGACAAAGGTGCCCGGCTTGTCGACATGCAGCAAGCCGCCGCAGAACGGCTTCTCCGTGTCCTTAGCCCGAAGAATCTTGAACTGCTCCGGCGTCAGCTGCTTCTTCCACTCGGCCTCGGTCTTGATGACCTTGTCGGCCCGCTTGGGGCTGGAGTTCTCGACCGTCAAGCCAGCATAGGTCGTCGGCTTGTTGTCCTGCTTGCTCCTGCTCTGCAACGCCGCACCGCAGAATGTGGCCGCCAGGACGGCGGCCAACGCAATTGCTATCGTCTTCATGTCCTTGTTAATGACATAGACGCTGAATCCGTCCCACTAACTCGCTTGATTTGGGACCCGTAAGTCTGGGGCAGGTGCCGGGCGGCCGATGTAGTAGCCCTGCGCCATGTCCACACCGCAGTCCATGGCCGTCCGGTACTGCGCCTCGGTCTCGATTCCTTCGGCGACGACGACCGCACCCTTGCTGTGGGCATAGTCGACAACCCCCATCAGCAAAGACACGTCGGCCTCGGAAGGAATGACGGGGCACAAGTGCCGGTCGAACTTCACATAGTCAGGCCGGATCTTGTCCACGTAGGCCAAGGTGTTGTTGCCTGAGCCGACATCATCGAGCGCGATCTTGATGCTCTCACGACGGGCCGCTTGAGCCAGCTCGATGAGGAAACTGACATCCGTAGCGTCGCCAGACTCCAAGAGTTCCAACGTGATGATTTCCCGCCGGAGGCCATACGAGTCGATCTCCTCCCCCAGCCGGGCCATGTCCTTTTGGACTTCGACGAAGGCTGTGGGAAAGACATTGACGAACAAGCCCCCTGTTCCAATGATCGACCGCGAAGCGACGGCAAAGGCGTTCTCCCGTGCCCGCTGGTCAAATTCGTCCATGCGGCCATGGGCCCTGGCGGCGTCCAATATTTGGCCGCCGTTCAAATCCAACTCCTGGTGCCATCCTCGGGCCAAGGCCTCGTGGGCCACTGTGTCACCACTACGGACGTCGACAATTGGTTGGAAATGGCTGGTCATGCCGTGCCTGAGGACAGAGTCGATCCACGGCGTCTGTGTGCGCAGCAACATGGTCTCCAGGTCCACGCACGCCCATGGCTTCGGTGTTCGTCCGTTGCACAAACTGGCGGCGACGAACCCACGGCGTTCCAGCGCGTGGAGACCGTCCACGAAGTCCGCGAAGCACCTACCCCAGCCAGGCCCCGTAAATACGTGTGTGTCGTCGTCCACCGGGTAGCACCCAGGGTGTCCGTCCAAATGTCGAACAGATCGCGGGTCGGTCGCCCAAACGGCCACCCCCGCGTCGCCGGTCCCAGCGGCAAATCGCAATACATCCATCGACGGTCCTTCCGTCAACATCGTCCCTGACCTCCTTTGGCCCGGCATCCGTGCCCAGCCAGTCACTGTCCCCCAAGAGCGTGACCACGTCACTATACTAGCTGTGGAAAAGCTGTGTAAAGTGTTTTTGCCAACGGGCACCAAATTCTGGCATTTTAGTCAGATCTGAGCCAGACGCACTTCAAATACAGCGACTCGGGAAACGTCACTGGTGCTGGATGGTCTAGGTCTTGGTAGGTCACTCCTTCCAGAAAAAGAGGCTTTCCGACATCGTTCGCGGCCAAACGGCAAACATCGATGGTTTCTGCCAAAGGCAGTTGGTAGCTACAATTGCAGACTACCAGGCGGCCTCCGGGGGCCAACACGGGTAGCGCACGACACACCAATTTCCAGATCGCCCACTTGAGACTGTCCCTCTTAGCTTTGTCCTTGGCGATGGCAGGCGGGTCAAGGACGATCCAGTCAAACTTCCCTAGTGATGGGGCCTCGTCGGTCAGGAAGTCAAATGCGTTGGCCTCGACAAAGGGCACTTCCAGCTTGTTGAGGACGGCGTTCGACCGGGCCGTCGCAACTGCCACGGGATGGATGTCCACGCCATATGCGATGGCCCCGGCCCGAGACGCGGCCAAGGCAAACCCACCCGTATAGCAGAAGCAGTCCAACACCTTGTCTCCTGGCTTGACTTGCGCCGCCAAAAGCCGACGCGAGTTACGCTGGTCCAAGTAGCCGCCGGTCTTGAGGCCCTCGGCGACCGGCACGTCGAGCAGCAAACCAGACTCCTGCATCCGCACGACCGGCGGGCAGTCACCGAAGAGAGGTCGGGCCACCATGTCCAAGCCCTCCTCTTCCCGCCCCTGCATGTCGCTCTTCTCGTAGATCGACTTGGGTACAAAAACCTCGAGCATCGCGGGCAGCCACTGGTCGCGCAGCTTCTCTCCCCCAAGGGTGCGAACCTGGACGACTAGGTGCCCGGCGTAGTCGTCGACGATCAACCCCGGCACTCCGTCCGCTTCGGCGAACAAGACGCGCTTCGAGTCGGTGTCGGAGACCAGCTTCTCTCGCAAGGCAAATGACTGGCGGAAACGGCGGGCAAAGAACTCTTGGTCGAGCGGCTCATCCTCCAAGCTGTAGACCCGGAACGGGAACCGGCTCGCGCCATTATAGGTGCCGACCGACAAGAAACGACCTTCGTTATCGAGCAACCGCGCTACTGAGCCGTTCTTTGGCGTCGGCCCGCCGACGAGTTCGCCACGCTGGACCCACGGATAGCGCCCACGGATCTTTTTGTCTCTGCCCGAAGCGAGAGTCAGGGTCGGCAAGTCGTTCACGCTGCAGACCGTACCCAGCGGCCCGATGCGCCGAGAGGCCCGCCCCACCGAGGGAACCGGCAACTTGCGACCGATTATGCTAAAATGTCTCGTCGCGGACAGGTGGCTGAGTGGTCGAAAGCGCTCGCCTGCTAAGTGAGTAGGGGCGATTGCCCCTCGCGGGTTCGAATCCCGCCCTGTCCGCCAGTCTTTTTCGTGCTTCGCGACCGAGGGAACCACATGAGGACCGCCCACACCGCACTCTTGGCCCTGGCCCTGTCGCCCTGCTTGGCGTTTTCCCAGTCTTCGCTTGAGGACTATCTGAAGCTGCGCAAGCAGTACGGCATCTCCCAGTCTGCTTCGACTGCCGCTCTGGACACCTTTGTCGGCGACCGGGTGATCGAAGTCCAAGGCGTTGTACGCGGTGCAATCTCCTCTGGCAAAGAGACGACACTAATCCTCGTCAACCCGGACGGCCGCGACTTGTACCTGACGGCACCGAAGGTGCCTGGCTGGATGGAGTCGTCCAACGTCGCTGCTCGGCTCATCATTCGCGCCTCGCGGGCCAGTGAGCTGTCCATGATCGAATCGACCCTTGTCGCGGCGTGGCCCGAGGGTGACGTCGCCGCCTACGAAGGCAAACTCAAGGCCGCCGCCGAAGCCAAGCGGATAGCCGCGGCCAAGCGGACGACAACCGTCGCCTCGCGCGGCGGCAATGGACGCCCGCCGTCCCTGCCCGGGACCATTCCTTCGATGGCGACCAAGAGCGTCGACGCGCCGGTCTTCACCGCCGAGACCGAAGCGATGGTGCCGAAGTACACCTCGTACATCAAGTCGGTCAACAAGAAACTGAGTGACGCGGAGGCCGACCAGATCGCCAGGGCGATCGTCGGCTACGGCGTCCGCTATGGGGTCGACCCACGGCTCGTGCTCGCCTTAGTCCAGGCGGAAAGCGACTTCCGCCCCGCCACCACCAGCCACAAAGGAGCGATGGGCCTGGGCCAGATCATGCAGGATGAAAAGGAGCGCTTTGGCCTCTCGGACGCCTACAACACCGATCAGAACCTCTATGCCACGGTGCGTCTGTTACGCGAAGACATCGAGAAGTACAGCAAGACGCATGGCGACACCTGGGACGCCCTGATCCTCTCGGTAGCCTCCTACAACGCCGGGCATGGCGCCGTGAAGAAGTACGGCTACACGGTGCCGCCGTACAAAGAAACCCAGAATTACGTCCGGAAGGTGATCGCCGCCTACAAGGCGTTCTGCGGGATCAAGGACTGAGCCGAGTTCGAGGCAAAGTCATAGATCGAACAAGGTGGCCTGGCCACCCGTTTCTTCAAATTCCGCCTCCGCGTGGCTCAGGAGCACCCCATCCCCGACAATGTGCTTGACAACAAGCCCGCGCCGGATCAATTCCGGCGACAACAGCGTTCCACGGTGGCAGCGCAGTGGCTTGGCGCAACCGCACATGAGGGCGATCCGTCGTGTTCCTGCCAGACCAGCGATCTCATTGAGAGCGTGTTGAAACGGCTCCCAATCCCTGATCTTCTCGTGATCGGGCACGCCTTCGGTCAGTAGGTCGGGGTTGTCGGGCTTGCCGCCCAACCGGTCGCCCATGTAGCGGTATTCCAAATCCGCCTGCCGGCAAAGACCCTCGATCACGCCGTAGCGAAAATCGGTCTGATAGCGCGAATAGGGTGCGCTGCGGACGTCCACGAGGAGGTCGATGTCATGCTGGGCCAGCCGCTCCTCAAAGGGGGCGAAGGTGTCCTGGCTATAGCCGATAGTGTAGACCGTCGGCATCGGTCGCAGGATACACGCTCGGCGGCATCACAATGGCCGGATATGGACACGATTTCGTGGGACGATTTCGCCAAGGTACAGTTGCTGGTCGGTACGGTCGTGCGGGCTGAGGCGTTTCCAGAGGCGCGGAAGCCAGCCTACAAGCTGTGGGTGGACTTCGGCCCGCTCGGGGTGAAGCGGTCGAGTGCTCAGATCACCGTCCACTACACTTTGGATGAGTTGGTCGGACGCCAAGTGGTCGGCGTGGTCAACTTTCCGCCCAAACAGATCGGTCCCTGGGTCAGTGAGTGCCTCGTGACCGGCTTCGCCGATAGTGAAGGAGCCGTCGTCTTAGCCCAACCCGAGCGAGCTGTCCCGAACGGGAGCAAGCTGTACTGACTAGCCGCGGCGCTTGGGTGTGAAACTGGTTCCACAGCCGCACTGCCTCTCGGCGTTGGGGTTTTCGAAAGCGAACCCACCGCCGATCATGTTGCCGGTATAAACCAGCGTCGCACCTTCCAGATACGCCGCCGATTTGGCGTCACAGACAACTTCAGTGCCATCGACGGTCGTTGAGAGGTCAATGTCCAGCCTCTTGTCGTCGATACGAAAGACGTACTCCAAACCCGAGCATCCGCCCCCTTTGACGCCCACACGCAAGAACGAACCTTCGCCCCCCTTTCTCGACACTAAAGCCGCAATCTGCCGTGCCGCAGTTGGATCGATAGTGATCGGAAACGTCAACGAGCCTCCGCATGGTGCCGGTCATGGACCTGCCCCAGATGAACCAGCGGCTGTTCGATGTTGCCGTCGACAAGGTCACCTAGCGTGTAGCGGTCGATGACAGAGTTGACGACGGCTTCCAGGTTAGTCCACAAAGGGCGCAAGGCGCAGTCGGTCTTATGGACACAATCGGCCTCCAAACCGGTGTGCCGAGCGCAGAATTCGGGGCCGAAAAGCGTGCCTCCCAGCGGCTGCAAGATATCTCGCAGTGCGATTTGGCCAGCCGGCCGTGCGAGCCGATAGCCGCCGACTTGTCCTCGCGTCGCGGAAATGACACCTGCCTTGCGCAGGATAGCCAGGAGCTTGGCCACGTGCGACTGGCTGAGCCCCTCGGCACGGCTGATTTCTGGGATCGTCATGGTGCCACCCTCGCCCTGGCGGGCCAAAGACACAAGACACCGGAGGCCGTATTCTTCTTGCGCGCTGAGTTTCATAAGCTCATTCCTAATTGTCAGTACAGTCCCAAGTCCAACCTGATGTGGTCTGGAATGCGGTCGATCGTAAACGGCGGATCCCAGACTAGATCAAGTTTGACGTCGCGCACTCCCGGTGCTGACCGGGCCGCACACTCCACTTCGCCAGGAAGTGTCCCAGCGACGGGACATGCGGGGGACGTCAATGTCATAGTGAGGTCCACAGTGGCGTCAGGATTCACGTTGACGCCATAGATGAGGCCAAGGTCGTAAACATTGACCGGTAATTCGGGGTCATAGACTGTGCGGATCGCCTCAATGACTTCGGCTTCCAAAAGCGACCGCTCGATCGTGTTGAGGTCGGGTGGGGGTTGGTCGGTGGAAATCGGCTTTGGCATGGTCATTCGGTCGACGCCGCCTCCTCACCGGCCAAAGCTGAGCGCAACGCGTGCCAACCCAGGGTCGCACACTTGATTCGCGCCGGGAATTCGCGGACGCCAGCCAGGCATTCAAGGCCGTCCAACTCGTCGACGGTGCCGTCGACGACCATCGCGTGAAACTTCTCGAAGAGGGCAAGAGCGTCTACGACCTTCATGCCTTTGACGGTCTCGGTCATCAGGCTCGTGCTAGCTTGACTGATCGCACAACCACAGCCCTCAAACTTAATGTCGGTGATGGTGTCGTCTTGGACGATCAGAAAAAGGCGGATTTGGTCACCGCAGAGGGGGTTCCATCCATCAGCTTTGTGGGTCGCGGCTTCTAGGTGACCGCTGTTTCGCGGTTTGCGACCGTGATCGAGAATTGTTTCGCGATAAAGTTCTTCGAGCATTAGCTGAAGATCCTCCGCGCCTTTGCGACGGCCTGAATCAGGACTTCTTTGTCCTTGTTGTCATTGTACATCGCAAACGAGGCACGGACTGTGGCTGGGACCCGTAGCCTGCCCATCAGAGGCATGCAGCAATGATGCCCTGCCCGGACAGCGACGCCCTCCGAGTCGAGGATCGTCGCTATGTCGTGAGGGTGTGCGAAGTCGGTGACGAAGCTGATCACGCTTGCTTTGCCTGGACTCTTGCCCAAGACGCGGACGCCGGGAATCTCCTCCAGTGCCTCGGTCGCTGACGCCAAAAGGTCTTGCTCATGGACCTCGATTCGGTCGAAGTCTTGGCTGGCGAGCCATTCCAGGGCGGCAGCCAGGCCGACGACACCAGCCACGTTGGGTGTACCGGCCTCAAAGCGGTTCGGCGGTTCACGGAAGGTCGTGCCGTCGAAGGAGACAGTGCGGATCATGTCACCCCCACCTTGGTAGGGCGGCATTGCCCGTAGCAAGGGGAGACGCCCGTAGAGGGCACCGACGCCCATGGGTCCGAAAGCCTTGTGCCCAGCAAGGATGTAGAAGTCGGCACCAATGTCTTGGACATCGACCGGTCTGTGCGGCACTGCCTGGGCTCCATCGACCGTCACCAACGCTCCGACTCGGTGGGCCTCCGAAACCACTTCCTTGACAGGGTAGACCGTCCCCAACGTGTTGCACACGTGTTTGATGGCGACCATCTTGACCGGGTTCTCGTTCAAGAGCGCCAAGTATGCGTCCCAGTCCAACTGCCCGTCGTCGTGAATCGGGACCGGCTTGACTGTTGCACCAGTCTTCTCGGCAGCCAACTGCCAGGGAACGAGGTTGGCGTGGTGCTCGGCCATGGAGCACAGGACCACGTCGCCCGGCTTGAGATTGGCCTGGCCCCAGGAGGCAGCAACGAGATTGACCGCCTCGGTACAGCCTTTGGTGAAGACGATCTCGTCGGTGTGAACCGCGTTCAAGTGCTTCGCCACAACCGCTCGGGCGTTGTCATATGCTTCGGTCGAACGTTGTCCCAGCGCGTGGACGCCACGATGGACGTTCGCGTTGTCCATCCGGTAATAGAAGTCCATCGTGTCCAGCACGACCCGCGGCTTCTGGCTCGACGCCGCGCTGTCCAGATAGACGAGCGGCTTGCCGTTCACCTCTTGGTCGAGGATCGGGAACTCGCACCGCCAGGCCGAACGCTCGTCACTCTTGCAGGGCAAGCTCTGCCCTCCCCTCCGCCAACCGGGCGAAGAGCGTCCTTTCCAGGTTCTCGCGGACATCGACCATGGTGATGAGCTCGAGGACTTCGGCGGCAAAGGCATAGACCAACACGGCCTCAGCCTGCTTCTTGGGCAAGCCGCGGGAGCGCATGTAGAACAGTGGCCCGTCCTCAAGCTGGCCGACTGTCGCACCATGGGTGCATTTGACGTCGTCGGCGAAGATCTCGAGCTGGGGCTTGGAATTGATCGTTGCCTGCGGCGACAACAGCAAGGCTTGGTTCGTCTGCTTGGCGTCGGTCTTCTGGGCGTCCTGGTGGACGAAAATCTTGCC